>DEQO01000001.1:0-16861 GCA_002360495.1 Flavobacteriales bacterium UBA3364 | reverse complement strand
GGTGGTCCATGCCATGATGAACACATCGCCGAAGGCATCCTTGAACAGGAACTCGCTCGCGTGATCGGGCTTCACCTTGAAGAGCGCGACAGCGCTGGTGTCCTTCACCGGCTTGTAGGTGCCGGGCTGGTTCAGCTCGTGCGAGGAAAGGCCCGTGCCCGCGGCCGGTGAGTACGGCTGGATCGTGTAGCCCTTGTAGAGCAGGTCCTCATCGTAGAGCTTCTTCAGCAGGTGCCAGACGCTCTCAATGTACTTGGTGTGGTAGGTGACGTAGGGCTTCTCCAGATCGAGCCAGAAGCCGATGCGCCTCGTCATGTCGTTCCACACATCGGTGTAGCGCATCACGGCCTTCTTGCACGCGGCGTTGTACTCCTCGATCGTGATCTTCCTGCCGATGTCCTCCTTGGTGATGCCGAGCTCCTTCTCCACGCCGAGCTCGATCGGCAGGCCGTGCGTGTCCCATCCGGCCTTGCGATCCACGCGGTGGCCCTTCTGTGTCTGGTAGCGGCAGAAGATGTCCTTGATGGCGCGCGCCATCACGTGGTGGATGCCGGGCAATCCGTTGGCGCTGGGCGGGCCTTCGTAGAACACGAAGGGCGGCGCGTCCTTGCGCAGCTCCAGGCTCTGGCCGAAGGTGTCCTCGGCCTCCCATTGCTTCAAGACCTCCTCGGCGACCTTGGGCAGGTCGAGTTCGTCATACTGCGGGAAACGCTTGTCCATCGCGGGGTTGAAGGGCCGCAAAGATAGCCGAAGCAGCCTCTTTACTCGGCCACGAGACGTTGCGTTTCCACCTGAACACCGTTTTGGCTGATCCGCAGGGTGTACAGTCCGGTCGGTAACGCTGCGCGGTCCAGGATGACCCGGTCGGATCCGGCGCCCCGTATGCTGCGCAGCACACGACCGTTCAGGTCCACGAGCTCGATCCAATGGTCAGGTGTCAACACCGTGCTGAAGAGGATCTGCACCTGATCGGTGAACGGGTTCGGGATCACCGCGCAGCGGAGACCGTGCGGCTCTTCCAGACCAGCAGGGATCCAATGGTACGGTTCGCTGGTCGCCACACAACCGTATTCGCTCGTGACCTTGACAGCGTACTCTCCTTCAACAGTGGGCATGAAGGAGGATGCCGTGGCTCCCTCGACTTCTTCACCGGCAAGGAGCCACTGATAGGCCTCCCCGACGGAGGCCTCCAGCACCTCATCTCCCACAAGGGTGATCTCTGCGGTATGCAAGGAGCAATCGATCAAGGTGTTCACGACGGTGTTCGTGATGACAGGTGCGTTCAGGTCGAAATGAATGCGTGCTGTGTTGGCCACCACGGTTCCGTGTGTAGTTCCCTCGGCCACTTTCAGGCGGAAACGGACCGAGCCCTGGCTGCCCAGGAGGTCGGCCCCACTGTCCGGAAGCTGGATGCCATTGAAACGGATCACGAGCTCCCCGTCGGGTTCAATGAGGATGGATGTGGGTTCATGGGAATAGGCCAGGATCTCGAAACTCCACGGATCGAGATCGCTGTCGATCAGATCCCGTAGCATCACATTTTCTGCAGGTGCTGTGCCGGTATTCTGGAAACGTATCGTGTAGTCGAAATGGTCCGTAGCAATGTCGACCACACCTTGCGCACCGGTGCCTCCCGGTAGAACGGCCTTGTCGTTGGGGTCATAGGAGCAGGCCACCACACGCATCCAAGCTTCGCTGAACGTATCGGTGACCTGGTCGAGCTCGTCCATCCGCATCACACGGAGTTCGGCGTTCAAGGTGTCCCCGATATGGTCCGCGGTCGGTAACGTGACCCATAGCGCGATGGTACGCACCTCCTCGTACGTCAATGCGTCGAAGTTCCACGTCAGAAGATGGTCCTCGATAACATCCGGTGCGGGTTCCGCGGAGTTGAAGGTGAACAACGTATCCAGCTGTAGCGTCAGCACACCGTGCTCGATCCGGGTACCGTGATTGGTGAAGGAGATCCATTGTGGTACCATCGCCCCGCAGATGCCGGTCCCGGAAATGAAGGAGGGAACGATGACGGATGTGTCGACCAAGGCCTTGAAACCGAAGTCGAGGTCGCCCACGATCGGTGTCACATCATCAAGCGTCACATCATAGACCGCAGGTGTGGTGGACAGGCCCCATCGCGCATCATCGATGACGGGCATCACCTCGTAGGAGCCCATATCGGCCATGATCCGATAGGACCCGTCCGGATCGCTGAACGGCATGGTCATGAAGGGAACGGACCGCACCCCGATCCACGTGGCCGGCGGTTCGCCTGCATCGTGTACGCCGTCCTCGTTCACGTCATGGAAGAGCTCGCCTTGCATGATGTATTTCGCCCCGAAGTAGTTCTCGTACCAAGCAATGCGGTCATCGAGGTTGGAAGCGATCATCACATCCGGATCGCCGTCCCCATCGAGATCATCCGCACAGACCCAAATAGGAGCGTAGGGGGCGTTGGAGATCAGGTGTTGTTCACTGAATTGCCCGGTGCCATCGTTGAGGTAGTACACCACCAGCCCATCGAACCAGGACGTGGCGGCGATGTCCTTGTCGAAGTCGCCATCGAAGTCGGCCACATCGAGGCCGCGCGGACCGTTGAGGATGGCGACCACTTGTTGCGCACCGAACGCACCATTGCCCAGATTCGGGTACCACACGATGCGGTCGTCACCATCTGCGGAGGCGATCAGGTCCGGAACCTCATCACCATTGATGTCCGCCCAACGCAAGCGGTTCACCGATGAGGCCAGGGTTCCGATGGGGATCTCCGGTGCGAACTGCCCGCTGCCGTCATTGAGGCGCATGACCAAGCTGCCACTGAAGTCGTACGCGTAGACCGCGTCCAGATCGCCATCCTCATCCACATCCACCAACATCGGGGAGGCCAGCATGGTGGTCGATGGAAAGTCCGTTGGTGATGGGGGGAAGTGCCCCGAGCCGTCGTTGAAAAGGACTTTCATACCGTCATCATCGGCCACAGCGAGCAACAGGTCCGGGTCGCCGTCACCATCCACATCACCGGCGGCAACATCGTAGAGCAGTGATTGGTCCGCCAGGTTCACGCGTGCGCCGAACCCCCCTGTACCGTCGTTGAAGAAAGCCGATAACTCGAACCCGCCGAACGAAGTGACCAGGATGTCCGTGTCGCCATCGCTGTCGAGGTCCACAGGTAGCATTGAGTTGGGGTCCGGAACGATACCGATCAAGACTTGGGCCCCGATCCCGCCAACACCATCACCGGGATACCATGCGATCCTTCCATCGGCGTTGGACATGGAGATGACATCCACGATGCCGTCGGTGTCGATCTGTGCGGTCAAGGCTACGCGGGCATTGGATGCGTTGCTCGCAGCGATCACGTAAGGTGCTCCGAACAGGCCTGTGCCGTTGTTGGAATAATAGACCGTACGATCATCGCCCACTGCAGCGGAGATCACGTCCTGGTCGCCATCCCCATCCAGATCACCTGCGGTGACGAACCCTGCATTGTCCGCAGCCGAGGAAATGACCTGTTGCGCACCGAATACACCGGAGCCGTTGTTCTCATACCAGGCGATCAGGTCCTGAATGCCCGTGGCCGTGAGCAGGTCGAGATCACCATCGTTGTCCAGGTCCGAAGCGAACGTTGCACGCAAATATTCGATGTCGCTGGAGGAGGTGATCACCTGCCTTGTGCCGAAGGTGCCATCACCTTGGTTGGGGAACCAGGCCAGGGCTTCATCCTCGGATGTAACGGTGAGCAGATCGAGATCCAGGTCGTTGTCGATATCCGCGCCCACAGCGCTCAATGGCCAACCACCGGCGGTGGAGACGATCGTTTGTGGCCCGAAATTGCCGGAGCCATCGTTCATGTACCAGGCCACCTTGTCGTCCTCCGCCGAACAGGAGATCACGTCCTCGTCGCCGTCACCATCGAGGTCCGCGGTACTGACGTCCATGGCGTTGGCTGTCAACGTGCTGATCACCTGTTCCTGTGTGAACTGTCCATCGCCCAGGTTGAGGTAGAGCGTGATCCTGTCCGACTCCCCGCACGCAGCGAGAAGATCCACAAGGCCATCGCCGTTCACATCGGCGGCATCCACCGCCCAAGCTCCCATTGCAGATGCGGAAACCACACGCTCCGGGCTGAAGTAGCCCAGTCCTTCATTGCGGAACCAAACGACCTTGTTGGCCCCCCATCCGGAGGCTACGACATCCAGGTCGCCGTCGCCATCGAGATCGGCCGCTTCACAATCCGTTGCGTTCAACAGGTCGGCAGAAAGCACTTGCTGAACACCGAAGGTGCCGGCTCCGGTGTTCGCGTACCACGCCACTTTGTTGTCCGAATAGGCTGCTGTGAGCACATCGTTCATCCCGTCACCGTCCAGGTCGGCCACGATGATGCCCGAGGGAGCGGAAGCGGTGAGCGAGATATCGATCTGTGGCCCGAACTGCGCGTACGTGGCACAATGGAGCACGGAACTGAAAAGAACGGTCCAAGGGCGTCGAAGGAACATCGTATGGGAATGCGTTAGGGACGGGAACGGTCGGCTTGGGAGTGCAAGATCGCACAGATGGGTCTTCCGCTCTCCTCCCGAAGCGCTCCTTCACCGCATCGCCCTTCCCATCCCGGCGTGTCTCGGGACGGTCCTTCAGGGCATTCATCGGACGCCCGGGCATTTTCATGATGTACGGCGCGTGACAAGGAAGACCGACCCTTGCGTCCCTCGTTCGCCTTACCGTAGCGCAGAGGCAAGCCAGCCGCTGAAGCGCTGGGCCGAGTGCCACTCCAGGTGCAGGCCATCGGTGGTCAACCAATGCGATCCTTGAGGCACGCGCAGGAACCGATGGTGCGGGAACCGCTCAGCCACGAGCGATCGGCAACGGGAGGCCAGCTCGCTCTGCATCAATTCGTCGGAAATGGGGACTTCCAGAAAGACCACTTCGATCCCGCGCGACTCCAGCGTTCTTACACCATCCGACAACGCGGTCATGTACCGTTCCTGCACGGAGTCGGCAGGTACGACCTTGAAGATCGCGCGGTTCGTAGCCAGGAGCGTGTTGCTCACGGCCAGGGAATCCGCGGAGCCTTTCACGGTGCCGGTCGCGACCCTGGCTTTTTCCTTCAACCATCCGAAGAGTACGCCGCTGGGCTGGTTCTCCTCCCGCAGGATGGGTGTTGCCCGGCGAAGTTCATAAAGACCGGGCTGGAAAACGGCGTCCAGGAAGGCACGATCGGGCTCCTTGAACAACATGTTCGTTTCGATGACCACGCGCGTCGGTTTCCGGCCGGAACGTGCTATCAATTCGAGACCGTCGTACACGCTCAAACCACCGAATCCGAGATTGCTCGTGCCCTCAGGCAGACTGTCCAATTCGATGCGGAAGGACAGCGAGGAGCCGACGATCACCGAGGAGCCGGGGAGGTCTTCCCCGAAGACGAACTGTTCCGCCTTGATCCGATTGCCGTTGGATTGGTGCTGTGTGGTATCCCAATCCACCCCGCCCCACTTGATGAAGGCCATGTAACCCAGCACCAGGACAGCGAAGATGAGAAGCGAACGACGGATCATCGACGCCTCAGAATTGGAAGTAGATGAAGGAAGCACCACCGCCCGAGTTGACCAGGATCAGGAACAGCATGATCCCGTAAATGACCGGCTTGATCCGCGCCATGACCGGGCGCGGGCTCCTGGTCCACAGATAGAACAGGTGGTAGGCGATCACGGGGACAGAGAAGAGCAGCACGAAGAAGAGGATCAGCGGCTGCATCCCGGCCACTCCGGTGTTGGTGAATATGGCCTTCATGTAGGCGATCACGTGGTCGAAGTCCGGCAGTTTGAACAGCAGCCAGGCCAGCGTGACGCTGCTGAAGATGAACAGCATTTGCAGCGCTTTCGGGAGACGGATGCGGGTGGACCAACCCCAGTCCTTCATGAGCCTCTCGATCACCAGCACGAGGCCGTGGAAGAAGCCCCATACGGCATAGCTCCAGGCGGCACCGTGCCACAGGCCACCGAGCACCATGGTCAACATCAGGTTCTTGTAGGTGTGGAACCCTCCTTTTCGATTGCCCCCCAACGGTATGTACAGGTATTCCCGAAGGAAGGTGGAAAGCGAGATGTGCCAGCGCCGCCAGAACTCGGCGAAGGACGTTGAGATGTACGGGAAATTGAAGTTTTCCGGGAACAGGTAGCCGAAAAGTTGCGCGAGACCGATGGCGATGAGCGAATACCCGGCGAAGTCGGCGAAGATCTGCATGGAGTAACCGAAGAGAAGCACCACCAGCGTGAGGCTGTGCATGTCCTGGAAGTACGGGAAGGTGATCCAGAACGTCTGGTCCTTCATGTTGTCCGCGACCACCATCTTCAGGAAGTAGCCCACGACCAAGGCCGCGAACGCACTGTCCCATGGAATTTCGCGGAAACGCTTGACGCGCACCTGCGGCAGGAATTCATGCGCCTTCACCACAGGGCCCGCTACCAATTGCGGGAAGAAGGCCTTGAACGCCGCGATACGCAAGGCATGGCGTGCAAGGCCACGCACCACGATGGACTCATACTCCTGCACCTCCTTCCCACGGTAAGCCTCCACCACGAGGCTTATCCCTTGGAAGGTGAAGAAGCTGATCCCGACCGGTAGTGGTATACCTACGAGGAACTGGCCCAGGCTGGAACCCTCCGGGAAAAAGGAACGGCCCAGCAACGGACTGTACTTGAAGAAGATGAGGATGCCGAGGTTCGCCACCACACCCAACGTGGCATAGAGCTTACGGTGCTGCTGTGGGCCGAAGACGATCGCGTAGCTCGAGGCGATGTTGATGCTGATGGAGACCAGCAACAAGGTCAGTAGCGCCGGATCGTTGTATGCGTAGAAAATGAAACTGCTCACCACGATCACGTGCAACTGCAAACGTTGCATGAACGGCAGGTAGTAGAGCAACAGGGTCGGCAGGAGGAGAAGGAGGAAGGGGACGCTGTTGAAGAGCATGGCCTACGCCGAACGGTGGCGAAATAACGCCACATCGGCCCACTTGAACGCCTACGACCAGTGGTGGGTTACGCACCGGGTGTCGTGCAAAGCGCTATTCCACCATCAGCCGTCGCACCGCAAGGGTCCCCGCCTCCCCGATGATCCGGACCATGTAGATCCCTGCGGTCATGCCATTGCGTGGGATGATCAACTGGTTGCCACCATTGCCCTGGAGCGTCCGGACCACCTTTCCAGTGAGGTCCACCAGTTCAATGCGGTGGTCGGCGGTCAGGCGTTCGTTGCTGATCAATGTCGCACGATCACTGAAGGGATTGGGCATCAACCCGATCTCCATTGTCCCGGTACCCTGGACCCCGGTCATGACCACCTGGTAAGGATCGCTCAGGTCTTCGCAGCCGTATATGGTGGTGACCCGAACAGTGTAAAAGCCGCTCACCAAGGCCGTGTAGCCGGGGCTTGTAGCGTTGGCCAAGGGGTCGTTGTTCAGGAACCATTGGTAGCTGGCACCTTCGGTCGCTTCGAGATGCGTCGCATCAGGCTCGCTGATCTCGGCAACGTGCAGGTCGCAATCCACCAAGGTGTTCAATACCGTATTCGTCAGCACCGGGACATTGAAGTCGAAGTAGATGGCCGCTTGGTTGCTGATGGGTGTCAAGTTCGGCCGGTTCGCGCGGGTCTTGACCCGGTATTTCACGAAGCCGTTGCTCGCCAGTTGGTCGGCCCCGCTGTCCGGCAACATGATGTTGTCGAAACGGAACATCGCCCGCTGATCGGTTTCCACCATGATCTGCGTAAGCGGATGCGAGGCTCCGAGCACCTGCATGCTTTCGGGATCCAGGTCCGTGTCCAGATGGTCCGTCAGTACCACGCTCATGGCCGTATCGGTACCTGTATTCTGGAAGCGGATCGTGTAGGTGAGCCAGTCCGTATCGATGTCCACCGCGCCAGCGGTGCCATAACCTTGCGGGGTTACGAGTTTGTCGTTCGGGTCGAAGGCGCAAGTGACCCACCCGCCGATGGCCTGCACGACCGGCTCGGCGATATCAGGCGAGGTGATGGTCGCGGTCATGGATGAACCCGATCCTACCGGACCCACCTGTACACCCATGTAGATCGCCACTTCCTGGAACCAACCAAGGCTGTCGCAGCTCCAGTAGTAGTGGTCACCAACAATGCTGTCCGGCGGAGTGCTCGTGAAGTTGATCGCAAGGTCGGGGTGGATCTCCAGGTCGATCACGATATCCTCCGGGATCACGGTGCCGGTATTGCGCAAGTGCAGCCAGACGCCGATCTCCGTATTGCAACGGAAGAAGTCGCTCGTTGTGAACGAGAGGAAGTTCGACTCGTTCTGCACGGCCGGAACCAATCCGAAGTCGAGGTTGCTGGCGATCGGCTGCGCCGCGGTCAATGTTGCCGTGAGCGTATCCGGATCGGTGGAGAAGGCATAGATGGACGGCACGGTGGCCCAAACATCCCATGTCCCCTCCAAGGCCGGTAGATCATAGTTGCCAACGGAGTTCGTCCAGACCAACGTCTGCTCTGCATCGCTACGCACGAGTTGGTAGGGAACTTTCAACTCGTCGTTGTCGAGCGTGGCATCTTGATCGAAGTCGTAGTACACCGAACCGCGCAACCTGTACACGTCGAAGAAGAGGTTCTCCATCCACGACAGGGAATGGAACCGTGCGTTGATCAGGTCCGGAACCTCATCGCCGTTCACATCGGCCAACACCATCCGCGCCGTTACTTCCGCCGAAGGGTCGATGTAAGCGTTGATCCCGAAGACACCGCCGCCTTGGTTCATGAGGAAGTAGCTCTGGTGCGTGTAGCCTTCGCTGCGGGCCCACAGGATGTCCTGGTCGCCGTCGCCGTCCAGATCGGCGCACGTGATGGCACGTCCACCAACAGGCGGTGATACCAACAGTGTCTCCGGGGTGAAGTTCCCGTCCCCATCGTTCCTGTACCAAAGCATGGGCGGTGCATATGCGGTAGTAGCGATATCCAGGTCGTTGTCACCGTCCAGATCGGCGAGGGCGATATCCCCGATGTATGCGACGCTCGGACTATTGACGGCCGTGAAGTTCCCATCACCATCGTTGATCTGTGCAGTGATACCTCCCGCGTTCACCACGTAGACGATATCCATGATACCATCGCTGTTCACATCACCCACTTTGTTCCGGGTGCCTACGGTAAGTGTCGCTTCCTCGGTGAACACCCCGTCGCCATCGTTGCTGTACCACTTCGCCCCGCAGATCAGGTCCGTGTGGTTGTCGGCGTTCAGGTCCGCGATCGAAAGTGCGCCACCCGCACCGGAGATCACTTGCTGGGACCAGGCCGACCCATCGCCATTGTTCCGGAACAGCACCGCCTTCCCCCCGCTCGAAGCGACCAGGTCCATATCGCCATCGTAGTCCACATCGAAGGCTTCCATGTCATTGGCCCCATCGAAGTTCTCCGCGAGGATCTCCTGTTCCAGGAAGGTCCCATCACCATTGTTCCGGTAAAGCGTGACCATATCCGCATAGTAGGACGCCGCCGCGAGGTCGTTGTCCTCATCGCCATCCACATCCACTGCCACCACATCCTGGCAATAGCTGATCGTGCGGCTCACGCGCTTGCGAGGGCTCCATGTATGATCGTCCTGCGTAGCGAACCAGCCGACCACCCCTTGACCATGACAGAAGGTGAGGTCCGGATCGCCATCCCCGTCCAGATCGCCCACGCCATACTTGGTCCCTTGCAAGGAATACGCCCCGAAGGCCTCCACCGATACGGTAGGCCAAAGTCCGCCCCCATCGTTCCGGGCGATCTGCACATTGCAGGAAGTACCTGTATCCATGCTGTAGTCCAGATCACCATCGCCATCGAGGTCGGCCACCACCTGTGGCGTGGTAGTGGAGGTATTGATGGTATCGATCACCGCGAAATTCCCTGCGCCGTCGTTCTCGAACCAACGCATCCCTGGCGCGGCACCCAAGGCCATGATATCCGCATCGCCATCGCCATCCATATCACCACAAACGGGGACGGCCGGCGAAGCGAAGAGGTCGATGCTCTGTTGTGCCCCATAGTTCGTTCCACCGGCGTAGGCGTACCAGCCTACCTGGGCGTTGTTCCCACCGATCATCAAATCCATGTCGCTATCGCCGTCAAGGTCGCCAAGTGATGCCGCGATCGATGTGCTCGCGCCCGTGGGGCCTACGGTTGGGCCGATGGAGAATATCCCGGAACCGTTGTTCAAGAGGAGCACTGCATTGGTCGCCGTACGACCGACATCATCAATATCCCCATCGCCATCCAGGTCCGCGAAGAGTTGGCTGCCACTCGTATTGGCGGGGAGGTAGTTCCCGACAAGGGTGATCACCCCGGTCCCGTCGTTGCGGTACCATGTGGTGCCTATGATCACGTCGGCGTCTCCATCCGTGTCCAGATCGCGCAGCTTCAAGTCGTTGCCGAGGTAGCCGCTATACATCACCTGCTTTTCACCGAAGACCCCACTACCATCGTTGGCCCACCACACGTATTCACTGCTGGCACTGGAACTTCCTGGCGAGTAAACTGCGATGTCCAGGTCACCATCGGCATCCAAGTCGCCCGTTGCAATGGCTGTTGGGTAACGGACATCACTTTCAAAGACGAAATGATGCGGTCCGAATTGGGCAGATACGGAACCCGAAATACTGAGGAGCAGCGGCAGGGTAAGGTGGCGCATGATGTTCTGGCTTCGCGGGTAAGACGAAAAGAAGGGAACAGGTTGCGTTGGGTCGGCCTTCTTCCGAAGGTTGAAAATAGAAAAGCCCCGCTCGGCGGGGCTTTTCTGCAAGAACCGGGGTCAGCCCTGCTTGGTCAATTGTACTTCACAGCTGATGCGCACATCATCGCTCAACAGCACGCCTCCGGATTCCAGCGCTGCGTTCCAGTTCAAGTGCCACTCTTTACGGTTGATCTTGCCGCTGATGGTGACGCCCGCTTTCGTGTTGCCCCAGGGGTCCTTCATCACACCGCCCCACTCCACTCCGAGAATGATGGGTTTCGTGAGGCCGTTGATGGTGAGGTCGCCGACCAGGTCCCAGCTACCATCATGGTCCACCTCCTTGGTGCCTTTTGCCACGAAAGTGATCTTCGGGTGCTTCGCGATATCGAAGAACTCGGGGCTCTTCAAGTGCGCATCGCGTTGTTCGTTGCCGGTGGTTACGCTGGCGACCTCGGCCCAGAACTCCACCTTGCCCTTGCTCAGGTCGTCACCTGTGGTCTCGATGTCCGCACCGAATTTCTGGAAGCTTCCGGTCACCGTGGTGATCATCAGGTGCTTCACTTTGAATTGGATCGCGCTATGGGCCGGATCGATCGTCCATTTCGTTCTTACTGCTGTAGCTGTTTCCATGGTTTGTTCATCCGGGTCGACCCGGTTCTTGTTGGTTGCTCGTTCTTCTTAATGGGTGCCACCTATGCACCCGTGATCCCGTTCATCCGATACGCATCGGCACGTCCATCAAAAGGATCTCGGCCCCCATGGCCCCCACATTGATGTCCAGCTTGTCGATGTCCCATATACCAAGCCCATCACGCCGGCCTACTGCTTGACCGTTGATGGTCGCCTCGCCCTCGATCATGAAAGCGTACACTCCATTACCCGGTCGTTCGATCGCATAGGATGTGGACCTGCCTCCATCGAATTTTCCGATGTTGAACCAGGCATCCTGGTGGATCCACACACCGGCATCATCCGCGTTCGGGGAAAGCACTTGCTGGAACGCATTGACGCGGTCCTTTGGATCCAGCGTGAGTTGCTGGTAACGCGGGGTTACCTGACGCTTCTTCGGGAACAACCAGATCTGCAACAGGTTCAACTCCGCATCCTCTTTGTAATTGAACTCGCTGTGCTGGATCCCTGTTCCTGCGCTCATCACCTGCACCTCACCGGCGGAAACGGTGCCGCTGTTGCCCATGCTGTCCTTGTGGGCGATGGTACCCGACAAGGGGATGGTGATGATCTCCATGTTGTCGTGCGGATGCGTGCTGAAGCCTTTGCCAGCCGCGATCACATCATCGTTCAGCACGCGAAGGACACCGAAATGCATACGCTCTGGGTCGTAATAGTTCGCGAAGCTGAAGGTGTGGTGCGCGTTCAGCCAGCCGAAGTCGGCATGCCCGCGGGTCGCCGCCTTGTGCAATACCATGTTGTTCATCACTCGTGTGTTCTCAGTGGGTAAATGGTTGAACCCGACAACCTCCTTTTCCGGTCCGGGTGCGCTTGCGGCTTTCCCAATGGTGGCCAAGGCTGTGCTGCCTAGCACAGTGTTGCGGAGAAAGGTTTTTCGGTCCATCACGGCGCAAATATATACCATGGAAAATAAAACCATGGAGAATTGAACCACATTCTAGCGATCCCAAGACCAGGTTGCCACGGCATCCACCGCCGTTCCCCGCTCCGTGAGCCCCGTTCCTTGTTCCGGATCCTCGAACGGATACGCTTGATCGGGGGAGGGGCGTTCCTCCCAGACCTTTCGCCAACCGCTTGACCCCACTGCTTTTCCAGGTTCACCCATGCACGGCGTCGGAACGGCCATCGCTACTCCGTCGACTTGTTCCCGGCAACATTCTCTTCACATCCGCCGAACCGGGATGTTACTATGTTTGCGAACCCCATCGGGACCTATGGGGTGGAACATTACCGCGGTCCATCCTTTCAAAGCCTATCCAACGAAACGTAACTCCACTTTAAGCAGACCCCTATGAGCAACGAGAAAAGCGGGAAGATGAACTCCCTGTTCGTGGCCATCGTCTTTCCACTGGTGCTGATCATCAGCGTCGTGGTGTACAACTTCGTGTTGGGCGACCCCGCGAACTTCCAGAACAACGACCCGGTGCATGGTCATCCGATCGATACGAACCCCGGCAAGTTGTATGCGACCATCTACAAGGGTGGTTTCATCGTGCCCATCCTGATCAGCGTGAACTTGATCGTCATCATTTTCGCGGTGGAGCGCTTCATCACCCTTGCTCGTGCGAAAGGCAAGGGTCGGATCGATAGCTTCATCGTCGATGTGCGTCAACATCTGGCCAACGACAATGTCGACCAGGCCGTGGCTGTCTGTGATGCACAGCAGGGATCGGTCGCCAATGTCATGCGCAGCGGCCTGGAGCGATACAAGACCGTGCTCTACGATGCCACCCACGACAAGGAGACCCGTCTGCAATCCGTGAAGCAGGAGTTGGAAGAGGCGACGGCCCTTGAATTGCCCATGCTCAGCAAGAACATGGTCATCCTCTCCACCTGTGCCAGCATCAGTACCCTGCTCGGTCTGATCGGTACCGTACTCGGGATGATCCGTGCGTTCTCGGCATTGGCCACCTCGGGCACTCCGGACGCCACCGCGCTCTCCACTGGTATCTCCGAGGCCCTGATCAATACCGCCTTCGGTATCGGCGGTTCCACGATCGCCATCATCTTCTTCAACTACTTCAGCAACCGCATCGATGCCATCACACATGGTATCGATGAGGCCGGTTTCAGCGTTAGCAAGACCCTCGCCAACCGCAAATGATGGCAGGGCGATGCAGGCATCGCCCCATCTTCAATGAACGCCATTCACTGGAAAAAGACCTAGCGCCATGCCGAAGCTGAAAATGCCGAAGAGCAGTCCGTCCCTGGACATGACGCCCATGGTGGACCTGGCCTTCCTGCTGGTGACCTTCTTCATGCTCACTGCGCAGTTCAGGCCCGAAGAAGCCGTTGCTGTGGACACACCATCGTCCATGTCCGAGTCGGCCATCCCCACGACCAATATGATGACCATCGTGGTAGACAGCACCGGCAAGGTGTTTTGGGACATGACCGACAAAGGGATCCGCGATGCGGTGCTGGTGGAACTTGGCCAACGGGTCGGTTTCACCCCCACGGCGGAGGACAAGGTCAAGTTCGCCAATGTGGGACCAGTGGGCGTTCCCCTTCAACAGCTGCAAGCCCTGCTGGCGCTTGAAAGTGGCGCAGAAAGGAAGGAGTTCGTCAAGCAATTCAACGGTATCCCAACGGATAGCCTGAACAACCAGCTCCGCGACTGGATCTCCACCACCCGGAACATCTACTGGAATGCCTCGGACCCGCATGGTAATCCCGTGGTGGCCTTGAAGGCGGATGGGAACACCAATTACAAGCGGGTGGCGGAAGTGATCCGGATATTCCAATCACCCGGTATACAGATCAGTAAGTTCAAGATGATCACCGACCTCGAATCGTCGAGGATGTAGAACGACCCGATCGAACCTTTCCCCGAACGTGTTGTACAGCACCTAGGAGCCGGGAGGCGATCACAGAACGAACACCATGGCACAAGTACCCGAAGGTGGTGGTGGAGGCGGTGGCCGACACGAGAAGAAGCGGGCCAAGAAAGGCAGCACGCACATCGACATGACGCCGATGGTGGATCTGGCTTTCCTGCTGCTCACCTTCTTCATCCTGACCACCACGATGTACAAGCCCAGTACATTGCAAATGACCTACCCGGTACCACCGGACCCCAATGACCCGAAACCCCCACCCACGGAATTGAGCAACGCCGTAACCCTGTTGCTGACCAAGAAGGACCAGATCTTCTACTATTTCGGGGAGTTCCATACGGCCGACGATGGCAGCGGCAAACCGCCGACCGTGCTGGCCCGAACCGACTTCAGCCAAGTCCAGAAGCTGCTGGTGGAGAGGAACAAGCAGACGGTGATGGAACTGAACGCTTTGGCGAAGGAGTTCAACGACCGTAAGATCACCGAGCAGGAGTACAAGGCCAAACGAAGTGCCATAAAGGGCACCCCGAGCAACATGAAGGCCATCATCAAGACGGATGAGGACGCCAAGTACCGCAACATGATCGACATGGTCGATGAAATGGACATCAGCGGGATCGGCTCCTACGGCGTTCTGGATTCATTGAAGGCCGGTGAGCGGATGTTGTTGGAAGTTGAGAAACAAAAACTCTGAGGACATGGAATACGTGCTCTTCATAGGCTTGCTGCTCATACTGTCCCTTGCCATGGCAATGGACCTGAGCTGGAACAACGTGCTGGCCGTGGCACGGAACGCGATGGTCTTCGAGGACCGCCATCAGGATTATGGCGCGTTCGTGCTACGCCGCGATTACGTGAAACGGCTGATCATGGCCGTGGTCGGTTCTGTGCTGTTCTTCGGCCTGGCGGTCAGTATTCCCATGATCGTGGCCGCATTGAGCGGCGAAGAAGCCGTTGTGAATGAAGTGAAGATCGTTGACGTCGATCTGGACCGTATCGAGGAGGAGAAGAAGGAGGAACCACCCCCCCCTCCGCCTGAGCCGCCGCCCCCGGTGAAGATCGAGAGCGTGCAGTTCACCCAGTTGGAGGCCGTTGACGAACCCGTTGAAGAACCGCCCCCACAGCAGGAGGAGCTCGCAGAGACCAACGCAGGTACAACGACCCAGGAAGGGGAGAAGATCGAGGCACCCCCACCGCCACCGCCCGTGGAGGAGCCCACGTTCGATCTGGCGTCCGTTCAGGAACAGCCGGAGTTCCCCGGTGGGATCGAGGAATTGTACAAGTACTTGGGCAAGAACGTGAAGTACCCGAGTATGGAGAGTGATGCAGGTATCCAAGGCCGGGTCTTTGTGGAGTTCGTGGTCTCCAACGACGGATCCATCACGGAGGTCGTGCTGAAGCGCGGTGTCAGTGGTGGTCTGGACAAGGAAGCGACCCGCGTGGTGAAAGGCATGCCGAAGTGGACCCCCGGTAAAATGAACGGGAAGGCCGTTAAAGTGCGGTACATCCTGCCTGTGAACTTCGTTCTTCGCTAGGGTCGCATCGCGCCCATGAAATGGTTCAGCCTGTGCATGTCCGTGATGTACATCGTTCTGGGCTGCGCACTGTTGTTCACTACGGTCCTGCGGGATGTGATCGACACCTACCGGTCAGGGCTCGGGTGGGTGCTTGTCGGATACGGCGCACTCCGGGCCGGCTTGTGGATACGGCGCTGGTGGTCGAACGACGGATCCGTTTGACGGGCACCTTTGGGTCCGCTGTGTTCGCTGCACTCACGATGATCGGGTGTACGTCCGCTCCGCCTGACCCACAGGTGGACGATTCTCCCACCTTCGGTCGAGCAACGGTACTTGCCGATGAGGCTTTCCGATTGATGCTGGAGGACCACCAGTTGGTTTTCAATAGTACCTACCCCGATGCACAGGTCACGATCCACTATTTGCAGGAATCCGAATTGACCAGGGCCATGCTGGCCGACAGCGTCCGCTGTGTGTTCGGCGCGTTCCGGCCCGGAGCGGATCAACAGACCTATTTCCGGACCCGGAACCTGACGCCGCACATCGAATCAGTGGCTACCGATGCCATAGCTGTGCTCGTTTCGCCGAACAACCCTGTCGCTCACCTGTCCGTGACGGACATACGCGCCATGCTTGAGGGCGCCCTGACGGTTTGGCCGGGAACGGAGCTTCCGATCACAGTGTTGTTCGATACCCAAGGGAGCAGTGTTCCCAGGACACTGGTGGATTCCCTCTTCGATGGCCAGGTGGAGCGGCTGGAACGGGGATCCTGGACCGCCGGCACCCAGGACCTGGTGCAACGTGTCTCCCAGGACCCAGGCGCCATCGGTTTTATCTCCTTTGCAGCGATCAGTGACTTGGACGACCCACAATGCAGGGCCTTGCGTGGACCGGTAAGGATCCTACCCATATCCACCTCGGACAGCACCTCCGCCAGCCCGCTGTCGCCATTGCCCGCGTTGTTGTTGACCACCGTGAGCTCGCGCGCGCCTTGCTCAATCAGGCCTTCGATGAGTTCGTTGGGGATGCCCGCCGTGCCAAAGCCGCCGATCAATACGGTTGAGCCATCGGCAACCCCAGTGAGCGCCTCG
>DEQO01000100.1 GCA_002360495.1 Flavobacteriales bacterium UBA3364 | reverse complement strand
TTCAGCACAGTGATGAAACCCCAGAGGAAGAACAGCGAGGTAAGGACCGCTAGCGCAGCGTTCGCCCGGCTTGGACCTGCGTCGGTCGATGGAAGAGGGTTCGTTGTGTGCATGGATGGTGGTGAAGCAAAGATGGCCGTTAGCTTTGGCACGCGCACACATGCAGGACCGCCGTCACTTCCTCAAACTAGGCCTTGCCGGTTCTGCTGCACTCGCTGTGGGTTGCACCAGCGATGGAGCGACCGCTGAGGCGGTGGCGGAAACCGCCACCACCAGTGGCCCGAAGGCACGACCGCTGGTCCTGAGCACGTGGGACCACGGATTGGCCGCCAATGCCAAAGCCTGGGAGGTGCTGCAAGCCGGGGGCGACGTGCTCGATGCCGTGGAGCAGGGGGTCGCCGTTGTGGAGAGCGATCTCACCAACCGCAGTGTAGGCCTTGGTGGATTGCCCGATCGGGACGGGAAGGTCACGCTCGATGCCTGCATCCAGGACCACAATGGACGTGCCGGTGCTGTCGCGTTCGTTCAACGCTTCGAACATCCGATCAGCATTGCGCGGGCGGTCATGGAGAAGACCCCACATGTCATCCTCGCCGGAAGCGGAGCCGAACGTTGGGCGGAAGAGAACGGTTTCAGCCCACGCGACGTGGAGATCCCGGAAGTACGCGCCAAATGGCAGGAGTGGCTGGAAAAGAGCGAATACAAGCCCATCGCCAACATCGAGAACCACGATACCATCGGAATGATCGCCATGGATGCGAACGGACGCTTGGCGGGCTCCTGTACGACCAGCGGGATGGCGTTCAAGATCCACGGTCGTGTGGGTGACAGTCCCATCATTGGTGCCGGTCTCTTCGTGGATGGTGAGGCGGGCGCAGCTTGCGCGACGGGAGTGGGAGAGCTGGTCATCCGCACCGCGGGAAGCCATACCGTGGTGGAACTGATGCGGCAGGGCATGGATCCGGAGATGGCATGCAGAGAGGCCGTGCGCCGGATCCTGCGGCAGAACCCGGAGAACAAAGGGATGCAGGTGGGGTTCCTTGCGATCCGCAAGGACGGAGCCTATGGCGGATGGAGCGTTTACAACGGCTTCAATTATGCCTTGCGCACCTCGGACCAGGAGAAGTTGGTGGATGTCGGCCACGACCGCACTTGGGATCCGAAGCCCTGAGGTGTTGGGATCGAGCTGGTTATGACTATATTTGGTCTTATGCGATCACCCAAACTCGTGACCATCGGTCTTACCACCGTGGTGTTGATGTGCCTGTTGAGCGCTCCATCACAAACCTACGCTTCGCCGGAGGAGAAGGCGAAGGCCAGCGTTTCCGTGGATTGCAAGCAAGGTTCAGGACTGGTCCAGGTGAACATCTTGAGCACCCGGAAGATCGGCAAGATCCATCTGGTGGTGAAGGACGCCAAGGGCAAGGCGGTGTATATCGAGGAGGGTAAGGCCATGAGCGAAGAACTCGTGCGCCGGTTCGACAAGGGAATGTTCCCGAAGGGGGCCGTGACGCTCACCGTGGAAGCGCGCGACTTCAACATCACACAGGAGTTCGTCGTCCAATAGCCGGGCAGGGTCTACCAACCCGAGTTGATCAGTCCCATCAATGCAGGGTCCTGTCCCAAGCTGCGGCTGGCGCTGATGCCATCATCCTCTGCGCTCTCCGCTGCGCGTTTCTTCGTCTTGCCCGCCTTTCGTACCACGGAGACGTTGGCAACGCTCTCGTTGCGCACCAGTTCATCCTGGGTCACGACATGGCTCAAGGTCGGTGTAGCTCCGGATACCGTAGTTGCCGCCACGGTGGCGGCGGGTGCGAACGACAGGTCCTTCTGTTCTTCTTTGGCCACTGCGGCAGCAAGATCCTCCCGGCCTTGAACGGGCTGCGCGTCATCCGCCGCGTTCACATCCAGTTCCTCAACGGACCTGGTATCCGCGGTGGCAATATCCAACATCGCCGGTGGCGGCTCCTCGGCTGTACCGCCATTTGACGCGCTCGCTGTACCGTGGGAGGCTTCCGTGGCAGCCTCGATGCTCACCGTTCCGTTGGCACCTATGGTATCCATCGTCCCTTGGGGCACGGTTGGTCCACCCGCCGTTTTCCCGTCCTGGAGCGTGGTGTCCTGCTTCACTTCGGCCAACCGGGCTGTTCCGTCCTCCCTGCTGAATTGCCGAACGGCGACCACACCCGCAACGATCAACAAAGCCAGCGACCCGAACACCAGTGCTGGTCGCCAGAACGCAAATAGATCACCAGGCACCAGCCATGCGGAAATGCTGTTCAACCACACGCGCCATTGCGGTTGTTGTTGGGCACGGAAAGCCGCCAGCACGTTGGCCCGTACACGGTCCTCCGGTTCGATCGTCGGTCGGTTGCGTTCATCAGGTCGCACAAAGTGCAGGAGGGCACGCATTTGCTCGTACTCGTCGCGGCCGCTCAGGTGGCGCAGAACGAAGGCACGCTCCTCGGCCAGCAACTCGTCGAAGCCCCGCTCGGCGAGCAGGCTCTCGATGTCCTCA
>DEQO01000015.1 GCA_002360495.1 Flavobacteriales bacterium UBA3364 | reverse complement strand
GGCAGCAGTTTGGGCGTGAGCAAGGTGAAGCGAGTGGAAGATCTTGCGCCAGCACTCGACCTGGCCTTCCGGGAGTGCGGTAGCGTGATGGTCGAGGGCGCGGTGGCCGGTCGTGAACTGACGTGCGGTGTGCTGCGCTTGGGCGAGAACGTCCGACACTTGCCGGTTTGCGAGATCCGGACCTCGCGCGAGTTCTTCGACTATGAGGCGAAGTACCATGCCCAGGACACGGAAGAACTGGTGCCCGCGCCCCTACCCGATGATGTCATCCGCCTGGTGCAGGACCGTTCCGTGGCGATCTACCGCGCGCTGGATTGCCGCGGCATGGTGCGCGTCGATCACTTCTGGACGGGAACGGAACTCGTCACGATCGAGGTGAACACGACGCCCGGCTTCAGCGGTCCGAGCATCTATCCCAAGATGTTGGAGGTGGATGGCTTCGGTGTGCCCGCAGCCATCAATGGTCTTGTGGAGGAATGCCTTCAGCGACGTGCCAGCCCGGTGAGGTGATCCATTGCCGATCGCATCGCCAGCGCTCGATGGCTCATGGAATTCTTGGTCGCGGCATCCATCTCGGCGAAAGTGCGCTCGTGCCCGACAGGCTGGAAAATGGGATCGTATCCGAACCCTCCGGAACCCCGCGCGGCACGCGTGATGGATCCTTCCACGATGCCTTCGAACGTGTACTCCCCTTCGGCAGTGACCAAGGCCAGCACGGTCCGGAAACGGGCCTTTCTATCGGAACGATCGATCATCTCACGGAGTACTAGGGCGATGTTGGCGGAGGCATCCTTTTCTTCACCCGCATACCGCGCGGAGAACACACCGGGGGCGCCGTGCAATGCGTCGACCTCCAGGCCGGTATCATCCGCAAGGCACGCGATGTTGCAGCGCTGGTAGGCGAACCGCGCTTTCTCCAGGGCATTGGCTTGCAAGGTGTCACCGGTCTCCGGCAGGTCAAGCGGCAGGCCCACCTCATGGAGCGATAATACTTCGATGGTCGTGCCGAGCAACGCACGAAGTTCAGCGACCTTGCCGGCGTTCCCTGTGCAAAGTACCAAGCGATCCATCCGGTCAATTGCAATTCCGCCAGCAGTCCCGTCCGATGGTCCCCCGATCTACCGATCGAACCTCAACAACCAAGCTCCCTTCTCCAGTTCAAGATACTGGATGGTCGTGGCCTTGAATTCCTTGGCCCATAGCTCGGCAGTGGCGCGTTCGTCCTGGCGCCCTCCATCATCAAGAAGTACCCGCGAAGACTTCGCCAATTTGGAATGCAACACGGGAATGGCCGGATAGCGCGCCATGGGACGCGTGGTATCGGGCGGACCGTCCACGACGACCATGTCGATGGGGAGATCGATCGTGGCCTTGGAAATGTCGTACCACAGCAACTCGACGCCATTGATCCGGTGCTCGACGAGCGGAGCATGCACCACCGTTGCCCGGTGCTGCAGGCCGTGGAGTGCCAGCATGCGTTGGGTGCGTTCGGCATAATCAGCATCATGCTCCAGGGCCACCACACGGCCCTTGCCCACCCGCTCCAGCGCATAGGCCAAAGCCAGTGTGGAGGTACCGCTGCTCGCCTCCAACACCATCTGTGGAGCATCGCTGAGCACTTGCATCACGATCTCGCGAAGCATGTCCGGCGATGCGGCCCAGCCTCGCGTGGCGGGCAAAGGGTATTTGGGGTCCAGGAAGCGGGAAAGGCCCAGAATGGCTTCCACCTGGTTGAATTGGGCCCTGTTCTCCTCGGTCAGGCGCACGAAACGACCGACGATGAAGTGGCGCAGTTCGATGATCAACCAAGCCAGGAAAACAGTTCCCAGCACCGGAGGGAACAGCAAGGCCGGCGGGCCCACAATGCTGTAGGCGAGAACGGAGATCGCAAGAATGCCCAATGGGACCAATACAACGACAAGGACCTGCTTGTTGGTCATCTTGGGGTCGCTCATGGCCTTGCCCGCCGTACCGCGGATATCAAGTGCAAGGATAGGCATTCCGGGCAGTCATCTAATTGCTTGTCCGCTTCGACCCTTCCCATGCCGGTTCCGTCGATCGGGCAACCTTGGCCCGGATCGCCGTTCCTTTGATGCAGACCATTGCCAGCCATGTCCCTTCTGAAGCGCATAGCCAAGCATACCTATGAGGCGATCCCCTTCAAACAACCTGTTTTCTCCCTCGTACGCTCGGTCGCAAAGCTGCCCGAACCGGTATTCCGGCACCTGCATTTCAAAGGGACCATCACCATACCGGTAGGCGAAAACGCCAGCTTCCGGATGGTACACCATGGCTATGTGATCGAAAACGAACTGTTCTGGCGGGGTTTGGACGGGTGGGAAAAGGTCTCCCTTGAACTCTGGCGACGACTGTCCGCCCGCTCCAAGGTCATCTTCGATATCGGTGCCAATACCGGTGTGTTCGGCCTGCTGGCACAAGCAGCCAATCCGGAAGCCGTTGTCGTAGCGGTCGAACCGGTAGAGCGCATCTTCGAGAAGCTCCGGAAGAACATAGCGCTGAACGGGGAACGCGTCAAAGGCGTGCATGCGGCTGTCTCCGACCACAAGGGCACAGCGGTCCTTTACGATATGACCGAAAGCGAACACGTGCTATCGGTTTCGTTGAACAAGGAGTGGAACAAGGCCAGCACACAATTGCGTCCCGTTGAAGTGCCATGCCTTACCGTGATGGACCTCGTGGAAATGACCGGGGCCGGGACCGTGGACCTGCTGAAGATCGATGTGGAGACCCATGAACCGGCCGTGCTCAGGGGGTTCCAGGCGCTGTTGCGCAAGGACCGCCCCACCATGCTCATCGAACTGTTGACCGAGGAAGTGGCCCGTGAAGTGGCCGGCCTGATCCATGGTCTTGATTACGTGTATTACAACATCGACGATGTCACCTGGCCTCCTCCACGGGTGGAAGCCCTCTCCCGCAGCGGCCATTTCAACTACCTCATCTGCCGCCCGGAAGTGGCTACCTCCATCGGTCTTTGAGATGTTCCGCACTGGACCAAAGGACCTTGTGCGATGACTAATTTCGCAGACCACCACCGCAACGGACCGCATGGCATCGCGGCCTTGGCATGACGGCCCACCAGCGCACCATTTTCATCTTCTCCCTGGAACCTTGGGGAGACATGTGGTATTCCAAACACCATTACGCTGCCCGTCTCGCCCGCTCGCACAAAGTCTATTTCGTAAGCCTCCCCGATCGCTGGCGCTGGACCGACCTGTTCTCCTTTGGAGTGACGGTGCGTGCCGTGGCCGAGGGGGTGAATGTGGTGGCGTATCGGAACAACCTTCCTTTGCGCTTCCTTCCCGGGCCATTGGCCCGACTGGTCAATCGGCTGAATGCGCTGAAACTGCGCTCTTTGCTCCCCGACGGGGAAGTCCTGTTCTGGTGCTTTCACCCTACCACAGTTGTGCAGGATAAGGTCCTTCGGAAACCCGGAACACGGGTCATCTACCATGTGGTGGATCCCTACCAGAACCTGCCGAACGACAGTTCCTTCGCAAAGGGCTCGGACCTTGTGGTCGCGATCAACCCCTGGTACCTCCGCTACTACAGTGCGCTCAATGCGAACTGCGTGCTGGTGCCGCATGGTGTCCGGGCCGATGACCGCACGTCAGACCCTGCGACGGTGAAGGCCCTCCAGGAAAAGTGGGGCAGATACCTGGTGCTGGCTACCGGGCTCAGCCACTACTTGAACTACGAACTGCTCATCGCGATCGCGCAGCGCTACCCTGGGTTGCGGATGGTCATTGCTGGCCAATCGTTCCATATGCGACCCGCATTGGAGGAACTGCGGGAAAGGCTTTTCGCCCTGCCCAACGTGACCTACTTGGGCGTCAAACACCCCGGAGACCTGAAAGACCTGATCCGGGGTGCGGTCGCTGGGCTGCTGACCTACGACTTCGAGCCCACTTTGGCCGAGCCGATCGCACCAGGACGAACACCTTTGAAGGTACTCACCTACCTGGCACAGCTGTGCCCGGTGGTGTCCACGAACAACAGTTATGTCCCCGCGCTGGAAGGAAAAGGCTACTTCAAGGCGGAAGACAAGGCCCATTTCCTGGATCTGGTCGGGGATATCGTCGAGGGCAGGCGGGCGGTGGATGCTGCGGCGGTGAATACGTATATGGATTCGGTCGATTACGATCGGTTGATCGTCCTGATCCTTGAAGGCCTTGATCGCGCACGCGGTGCGGTGCCCATCCCTCTGGAAAAAGACCTCAAGGAGGGAGCAGCAACGGCCGACCCTCGGGAAGATCCTCGAAAGCTCGTACCGTTGGACAGTCCTATCCTGATCGTTTCGAACGAAGGGTGGTCGGGGCCGCGGTATAGCAAACACCGGTTCGCGATCGCGCTCAGCGCACGGCGACGCGTCTTCTTCATTGACCCCACGGATCATTGGAAGCCCGCCCATTTGTTCCGGACACGCATCGCGCGGCGGGCCACCCCGGAAGGGATAACGGTGCTCTCCTACCACAACGCCATACCCTTGCTCGGAGGTCGGCTCGGTGGCCTGAACGACAGGATCATCAACTCGCGCCTACGCGCCTTCCTGAAACGGGCCAACCTGAAAAAGCCGCTCTTTTGGGCCTTCGACCCGAGCCGCCTGGCCAACCCGGCCGGACTGGACGTTTGCCTGGCTGTATACCATTGCGCCGATGACCATGCCTTCCGCTGGCGCGGGGAGCGACTGCTGGCCGAACGGTGCGATCATGTGTTCTGCGTTGCGCGTGACCTGATGCCTCGTTTCAAGGCCCTGAGCAAGTCGGTGCATCACCTGCCCCATGGCCTTTCGGATGCCGATATGGCCCAGGTGACCGTTGACCGGGCCAAACTCCCGGCACCACCCGGTTATGGACTGTACATAGGCAACATCAATGACCGCCACGATTTCGCCCTTTGGGAGAAGCTCTTCCAGGCGAACCCGGATGTGAACTGGGTGATCGTCGGCCCGAGGCGGGTTGAAGACCCGATCGGCAAGCGTATCCTGCAGGAGCAGAAATACGCGAATGTGATCTGCCTGCCAGAGGTACCTTATTCGCAGCTGCGCGAATTGATCGCAGGTGCAGGATTCGGTTTCCTCTACATGCGACCGGAACATCCTGCGAACCGGATCTCCAGCCAGAAGATCGTGCAGTTCCTCGGCCAGGGCAAACCGATCTTCTCGAGCTGGTTCTCCGAGTATTCCACCATGCCCGACCTCGTCTACATGACGGACGACCATGGATCCGCCCTGCTCCGTTTCAAGGAATGGCGGAAGAACGGGGAGCCGGCCAACGCGTACGCAACGCGCCTTGCGTTCGCCAGGCAACAACACTTCACCCACCTGTTGGACCAACTACCCTTTCGCTTCTGAACATCCGAGGAGGATGGTCCTGGACCGTATCGCGCGGACCACCATCCCGGCCTCTTATCGACCGAGCCGATGTCAATGCGCCGAAGCATAGTGCAGACCTTCCTCACGCAGGCGCCGACATTGCTGCTCTATTTCCTCGCCAGCACCCTGATGACCCGCATGCTGGGCGATGTTGGGCGCGGTGAATATGCCCTGTTGACCAACCAGGCGGCCCTGCTGAGCATGTTGATGGGCATGAACATGGGGATCGGCATCACCTATTTCACGGCAAGAACGACGGGTGATGCACACTCGAGTATCGGTGCAGCGGCGAGTTTGCTACTGGTCAATCTTCTGCTGGTCCCGCTGGTCCTTTTGGGGATCTCCCGATGGGATGACCTCAGTGCTTTGCTTATGCCGCCCAACCGGCTGCACTGGACCTATTGGGGCTTTGTCTACCTGCTCATCATCCTCAGCTTGTTGAACAATGCGGTTTCGGCGATCCTCCTCGGGCTGAAGCGTTTCAAAGTACTGAACGCCATGGCGCTCTTGAACGCAGGCTTGAGCGCAACGGGCTTCGTGATGCTCTATCTCGTGCAGGAACGGCTGGCCCCCGAGCGGATCTTCCCAGCCGTGCTGGCCGTTACCATCGTCACCATGCTGTTGCTGAGCCTGACCTGGTGCGGGTTGTACATCCGATTCGTGCGGGTACCACCGGTATTGGTCTGGAGATGGTCCCTGCTGCGACCCATCCTGGCGTTTTCCATGGTGGGCCATTTGAGCAATCTGATCAACCTGATCAACTACCGGTTCGATGTCTGGGTGGTCGATTACTACCGAGGGGCTGGGGAACTCGGCCTCTATGCGGTAGCCGTGGGCATCGCGCAGTTGCTGTTCCATGTGCCCGAGCCGTTCGCGCGAGTGATGCAGCCCTTCCTGTTCGGCCAAGTGAAGGACGAGGTGCTGGCGCGTTTCAAGGCTGTGTCGCGCTTGAACTTCACCACCGTACTTGTGCTTTCGGCGATCATGGGCGCCTTGGCCGGGTGGGTCATCCCGCTGCTCTATGGTGAAGTGTTCAGCGATTCGGTGAGTGCCCTGCAACTCCTGCTCCCCGGCATCCTGTTCAGCAGTGCTTCCAAATTGCTGGCCCAACTCGTTATCCAAGGTGGTGTGCAACGGTTCAACCTGCTTGGCACCTCGGTCGGCGCACTGATCACTATCGGCCTGGACTGGCTGCTGATCCCCTATTGGGGCATTGAAGGGGCCGCGATCGCCAGCACCGTTTCCTATTTCGTCATCCTCCTTGTGATCGTACTCGTGATCCGCTACCGGTTGCACATCCCCGTACATGATCTTTTCCTTCTCCGACCCGCCGACCTTGTCCTTCTCCGCAATCCTGCAGCATGGAAGCCGGGTCCGTAGCTGAATACCGTGAATACCCGCTCCGATGACCGCTCCGGACACTGAAACGACCGCTTCGGACGGCCCGGTATTGTGCGTTGTCGGTTGGTGGCCGACGGACCCGGACGTGACAGGCATCTTCATTCGTGAACACATCGAAGTGATCGCGCGATACCGCCCGGTCATCGTCATCTACATGGAGGTGCTGAAAGGCCCCTGGCGATGGCCCACCATGGAAGTATCCGAGAACGTGGAACATGGCATTCCGGTCCATCGCGTCCGCATCCTGACGCCGTTGAGGCGTTTCGGCTTCGGGGATCGCCTGGTGCGCCGGGCGTTCCGCAAGCTGGTGGCGCAAATGCAGCGTAGCACGCCTTTGCAACTGATCCACATCCATGTCCGAACGGAGGTCACGGAACATGTTCTCCCGGTTGCCGAGCGCCACGGCCTGCCGG
>DEQO01000059.1 GCA_002360495.1 Flavobacteriales bacterium UBA3364 | reverse complement strand
GAGCGTGTTCAGCCTGTCCGCCGATGAGACCTGCGATGCCGGTGCGATCATCCAGACATACAACGCATCACAAGGTGCCATCGGCTATCTCTGGGACTTCGGGAACGGGACCACCTCTGAATTGAACCAACCACAGATCGGTTACGATGAGCCGGGTACCTATACGATCACACTGACCTCCTCGAACCAGTTCGGTTGCGAGGCCGTTTCGACAGCGCTCTTCATACAGCATCCATCACCTGTTGCGGCCTTTACGGCAACGCCTCAACCGGGCTGCGAGGGATATCCGATCAGCTTCGCGAACGGGTCGGTTGACGGGACCAATTACGCCTGGGAGTTCGGTGATGGCGCGGAGTCGACCGCCGATCAACCCCTACATATCTATGACCAAGCCGGTACGTATTCGGTGGAATTGATCGCCTACGGTGAAGGCGGATGCTCGGATACACTGGCCGTTGCCG
This sequence comes from Flavobacteriales bacterium UBA3364, assembly GCA_002360495.1. GTDB lineage: Bacteria > Bacteroidota > Bacteroidia > Flavobacteriales_F > PHOS-HE28 > PHOS-HE28. The sequence goes on along the minus strand of DEQO01000059.1, from coordinate 6,275 downwards.
ATGCCATATTGATCAACACGCGCCCATTTGCCAACTACACGACGGATACTTTGGAAAGCATCTCGCACGCGCTCCAGTTCAGCAACACGAGCGAAGGGGCGATGAGCTTCACATGGGATTTCGATGATGGAGAGACCTCCACGGTCGTGCATCCCTTGCACGTGTTCCCGGCGGACGGCGGGGGCTTCACGGTGTGTCTCGTCGCCGTGAACGAGTTGGGCTGTCCCGATACGTTGTGCAAGTTCATCAACGTGGCCGGTGATCCGAACATCTTCGTACCGAACGCCTTCACCCCCAACGGCGATACCCGGAACGATGACTTCCGCCCCGTGCTGAACGGATTCGTGGGGTGGAACTACCGCTTTTTGATCTTCGATCGCTGGGGCATGCCCATCTACGATTCGCGCGATCGGAACAGCGCCTGGGATGGCACCTACAAAGGGCAGGAATCGCCCGTCGATGTGTACGTGTGGAAGGTCATTGTGGAACGCGATGGCGATGCACAGGACTTCGTCGGGAGTGTGAGCCTTGTGCGGTGACCGGGATCACGGTTTGTCCGTGCTCGAGAAGGTCGCCGGGACCTCGGTGCGGGGTTTGATGGTCGCAGGGTTGCGTTGGTTCTTCGCCGGCTGTTGTTCTAGTTTTTCGACGACGACGGTCTCTTGCGGACCATGTGTCCGGGTGAATCGCTCCTCTGCGAACTTCCAAACCGTTCCGTCGGGATGGACCACATTGGCGCGGTTGGCCACCACGCTCCAGGTGAAACGAACGTCCGACGTGCCTCCCTGCAGTTCGACGACATCAAAACCATCGGCGGTCTCATTGGTGACATAAACACCTTTGCAATCCCCCCGGAGTTGCACGAAGGCACGCAATGGATGTGCTTCGTTCACAAGGATGTTCTTTGCGAATATGGGATCCATTGCAACGTGCGCTCTTCCGTTCACCAATTGCCCGGTGCCGTAGTCTTGGAACAGGTTCTCTGGTGCTTCGGGTGCGGAGAGCAGGGCGTACTGGCCGTCCAGGTCCTTCACCATCGTGTTCAAGGTCCCGTTCCCCATGATCTTCCTGGGCACACCTGCTCCTTCCATACAGCCCACGTACGCGAACGATTGATTACCGACCCCGACACCGCTGGTGAAATATCCCCCGGCCCGCACAGGAGCACCTGCGGCTCCGTTCGCATTGCTCGAGGCAAACCCGTACACACCGAAGTTCACACCGGAACCCGCCACCCCGCTACCGTTCACAAGGGTATTCGCGCCTGCGTTGTTCCCTACGCCGACGACACCCGTGCCGCTGGCAACGGTCGTTGCGATCCCGTAGGCTCCCGTCCCCGTACCGGTGAAGGCCCCGCCGCTACCGGCGGCCAACGTGCCGATCAGCGCATTGTTGTTGCCTACACCGATCACCCCTGTACCTGAAGCGGCTGTCGTTGCATAGGAGAAGGATCCGTTCGTAGCTCCTGTGAATGCCCCACCGCCGCCATTCACGAGAAAGTTCCCCACAAGGTTGTTCCCTTCTCCGAGCACCCCGGTACCTGATGCGGCCAGGTTGGCGCCGTCCACCGCGAAACCCGTATTGCTTTGTGCAATGCCCAGCAACCCCGTAGGATTGGCCGTAACAGCAGCGGAAGTAGCCCATCCGATGACCCCGGTCCCGATGGAACTCGCGGCCTGGCCCCATACACCGACCGGAAGTGCACCTGCGGTCGCGGCGGCCGTGGTCGATGAACCGAACACACCCGTTCCATCGTCGGCCGGTGAACTGCCGTTGACCCCACGTGCATCACCAACGGTCATGGTGGCGTTCACGCCACCCTGTACACCGATGGCAACGGCCGTCCCGACCAGTGTCCCGTTCACCTGACCGATGACTCCCCGCAGCAGGGTGGTAGTTGGAACGCCCGCGGCACTTGTGTTGGCGATGCCGGTGATGGCAACACTGTTCGGAGCGGCTGATTCGCCCCGAATGGCATTGGCACTGCCCGTGGTGGCTGGAGCGGTACCGAATATGCCGAAGGAATTCGCAGCAGTTCCGGAATTCGTGCCAAAGACACCGACGCCCGTGCCGGATGCATATCCGTTCACCGCGCGCAGGCCCAAGGTCGATGTATTGGCCGTGGTCCCGTTGGTCGTGCCGTCGGCATAGGTGCTGAACACATCGTTCGTGTTCAAGCCACGCCCCACGTTGTTCACGACGAGTTGTCCCGTGCTCATGAAGCGAGCGCGCTCATTTGCTGCTGCTATCCCGCCGGTCTTGATGACCCAATCGACGGCATCCGTTGTACCGATGAAGTTCGTGCCCGCGACCGTGCCTCCATTTCCCACCGTGAGCCATCCGTCCCCGCCGCTGAAGAGCCGTGTCCAGACCGTACCCGTCCAGTAGTAGTAGCCCGGTGTCACATTGTTGGGGGCTACACCGGCCGTTGCCGTATTATACACCAGAAGCGATGCGATCGGCGCGGCCACAGGGGCGATGGCATTGGTAGCCGTAAGAGCAACACGTGGTACCAGCACCCCTTTGTCCGTTGCTACTATGTCGAGCATGGCAGAGCCGTCCGGCGCCGCTCCGGTGGAATTGATGCCCACGTTCTGGGCACTGAGGATGTTGCTGAAGAGAACTGTGACGACCAGCAGGGGATGAACGAAGGTCTTCATTGGGCAGCGGTTGGTGGGGCAGGGATTCCGAATTATCCGGAAGGTAAGAAAAGTCAGGAATGGACCCCGCTCTCAAGGCATTGGCATGCGACCGAGAAGTCTTCGTGAACTGTGACCCGGTGGGCCCGGAGGAGCCTACTTTCGCCCCATGGCCTACAACAGGGTGGATGCTGAGGTGATCGCCGCACTGCGCGCCTGTTTGGAGGGCGGTGAACTCCTTACTGGTCCCGACGATCTAGCCGACTATGGACATGATGAGACCGAGGACCTCGTGCACCCCCCCGAAGTGGTCGTTCGCCCGCGCACCACGGCCGAGGTCGCGCGCATCGTCAAGGTGTGTGCCCGGCATTGCATCCCGATCACGCCCATCGGTGGAAGGACCGGGTTGAGCGGCGGGGCGCTCTGCGTGCATGGTGGTGTCGGTCTGGCCTTGGACCGGATGGATGCCATCGAGCACATCGATGAACACAATTTGCAGGTGACGGTGCAACCCGGTGTGATCACACAGGTGCTCATGGATGCCGTTGCCGCAAAGGGCCTGTACTATGCACCGGATCCCAGCAGCAAAGGCAGTTGTACGATCGGCGGCAATCTGGCCGAGAACGCCGGTGGTCCGCGCGCGGTGAAGTATGGCGTGACACGGGACTTCGTATTGAACCTGGAAGTGGTCTTGCCGAACGGCGAGATCATCTGGACCGGTGCTAACACGTTGAAGAACGCCACAGGCTACGACCTTACGCGCCTGATCGTGGGTAGCGAAGGCACTTTGGGCGTTATCACCAAGGCCGTGTTGCGCCTTATCCCATTACCGACCCAGTCACGCCTGATGCTGGTGCCGTTCAACAGCGCGACACAGGCTTGCGAGGCTGTCAGTGCGGTATTCCGCGCAGGCATCACCCCGAGCGCCATGGAGTTCATGGAGCGGGAAGCGATCGATTTCACCCTGATGCACGTCGAGGGGATCACGCTCGATGTTCCGGATGGCGTACAAGCCCACTTGCTCGTGGAGGTCGATGGCCATCATGCGGATGTGTTGATGCGTGAATGCGAGACGATACTGGGAGTGATGGAAGCGCATGGTTGCGGAGAGGTGCTCTTCGCAGAGACGAACGCTGAGAAGGATATGCTCTGGAAGTTACGGCGCAACGTGGCCGTAGCCGTAAAGGCACACACCGTCTACAAGGAAGAGGACACCGTTGTCCCGCGGTATGAATTGCCGCGGTTGCTTGCGGGTATCAAAGCGATCGGCAACGCACATGGCTTTCGCTCCATTTGTTATGGCCACGCAGGTGATGGCAATCTGCACGTCAACATCATCAAGGCAGGCCTTTCGGACGACTATTGGGAAGAGGGCCTTCCCGGTGCGATACGCGAGATCTTCGCATTGACCGTCTCGCTCGGTGGGACTTTGAGCGGGGAGCATGGTATTGGCCTTGTCCAGCGGCCGTTCATGGATATCGCATTCTCGACCACCCAGCTGGCCATCATGCAGGGTATCAAGGACCTGTTCGATCCCACCGGGATCATGAATCCTGGAAAGGTCCTGCCGACGCAGAAGAAGGAGGCCGTCCGTTAGAGCTCGTCCAGCGCTTTCACCAGTTCGCGCATGGAGGGGAAGGTCTGCACACCCGGAGGGACGTCGAACTCCTCCACTTTCGCCAGTTGGGCTCCTGTTACCAGGAAGCGGATCCGACCATCGGGAAGGCTGGCACGCAGGTTCGAGAGGTAGGCAGGGATCTCCCCCGCTGGAGGGGTGCCCATCAGGATCGTGACCATCACCAGTTGCCCATTGCGAACAGCGGCGAGGTGCTTCAGGTCATCACTGGGCACACTTTGTCCCAGGAAGATGGTGTGCTCATCTCGTGCCCGCAACAGGTAGTTCACATAGAGCAAGCCCAGTTCGTGGATCTCGTTCTCCGGCAGATAAAGCACGAAAGTGCGATCCTTTGTTCCGGTGGGGGCGGTAAGGCCATCCGTGGCCGTGATCAACTTCTGGCGGATGAGGTTGCTGACGAAATGCTCCTGCGCCGGGCAGATCACATTGGTCTGCCACAGCATGCCGATGTGCTCCAACAGCGGTACGAAGACCGACTCGACCAAGTGGCGGAACCCATGTTGTTTGCTGTATTCCGCCGTGACCCGATCGAACATGGCCTCGTCGAACGCCAGCATGGCCAACTTCAAGGAGTTCAGCGTTTCTTCCGATGAATTCGAGGCACCTGCGGTTTCGCGCACAAGGCGGTCGCGCTCCGTCAAGGTCATGGCCGCGATGCGCGAGATCTTGTGCCCGTGCCTGTTCAGGTAGGCCACGTTCAGGATCACTTTCAGCTCGTCCAGGCTGTAGTGCCGGATGTTGGTACCCGTGCGATCCGGGGTCAGCAAGCCGTAGCGCTTCTCCCAGATCCGGATCGTGTGCGCCTTCACTCCGGAGAACTCCTCCATGGAGCGGATGCTGAACGAGTTATGGAACGGACCCATGGTGGGCGAATCTATTGCGTTCGTTTGGAACCCTTCGGGATCGAACATGATGCAAGGGAACAACCAGCCCGGAAAAATGTTCGGACCAAATGCGAAAAGCCCTCGCATTACTGCAAGGGCTTTTCGTATGGAACGGGATCGTCGGGAACTACCTCACCACCTGTACCGAGGAGGTACGAATGCCTTGGTTGCTGGCCACGGAAATGGTGTAGAAGCCTGCAGCGAGAGCAGCTACGTCGATGGTCATGCGGTTTTCACCGGCATTGATCACCGCGGTCGGCAGTTCCAGTGCGGTACGACCGGTCATGTCGGTCAAGGTCACCGTAGCACGGTTCGCCTCGGTGGCGTCGATGCTGACGTTCAACACATCGTTCGCCGGGTTGGGCCAGGCGTTGAAGGTGATGGCATCATCCACCTCGTTCAGGCCGACGTTCGTGATCACCGGGAGCGCGATAAGGTCCCCGCCGGCTGGCAGCGCGACGTACAGGCCGAAGGCAGGTCCGTTCGAATTGTTCGCGGGTGCAAGGAATCCGGAGGCCACTACCGTAAGAGCAGCACCATCCAAGCCCAACGTGGCAAGAGGAGCGGAGTAGGTGACTACAGGTGTTCCCGTTGAGGTCTGTACCTGCAGTGCGTAGTCCGCAGTGCCCAATTCCAGGTAACCTGCAAAGGAACCGTAGGCCAGATCGTTCACCACCGTACCAGCGGGAACGGAGATCTCAGCGACATCCACCACGGGTGCATCCGTGGAACCGTGCATCACCAATACGTCCGTATTGGTCGGGAGCATGGCTTCTTCGCGGGCATCGGCGGAAACGCTCAGGGTGAAGGGCTGCGCTGGGTTGTAACCACTTGCACTAACGATACCGTTGGCGACGATGATGTATTTGCCATCGGTATCCAAGGTGAAGGGGAAGGTGGCGATCGCATCGTCCGCGCTGGCACTGTTGCCTGGCGCAATTCCAACGACCAGCTCAACCCCAGCCGGAACATCGATGAACGGTGTTGCCGTGCGGAAAGCGAAGTCATCGATGGCCAGATCGTCGTTGATGTAAACGTCCACGATGGCTGCAGCGGCATCCGCGGAGTTGTGGATCACTTGGATGCGAGCGACATCTTCTGCAACGGCCAGTGGCA
>DEQO01000140.1 GCA_002360495.1 Flavobacteriales bacterium UBA3364 | reverse complement strand
CACTTCGCGGCGTTCTGCTGATCGCGTTCACCAACGCACCCGATGGGCCAACGACCGACCGCCTCCCACTCCTACGCGGGCGAGGCAGGATCTTGCGGGCACGCAGCGCCATCACCAGCGTGACACGCGCCACGCTTTAGGCCGTTGCAGAGCCCATCCCCCTGGGGGCGCCCTGCTGATGGCATTCACCTACGCGCCCTATGGACCAACGTCGCTCCCGTGTAAAACCTGCGTGACGTTGGATCGATGGGAAGGCAAGCGACCCGATGGGGAGGCGCCGAGTGTCCCCTGTGCGGAAGCGTCGGCGGGAAGGCGGGTGGTTCTAGCGCAAATGGACCGACCCGAACGCAGAACGCCCCGCACCTTTCGGTGCGGGGCGTTCCCTTACGGCTTCCGGGGTCGATGACCCCAGGCGGTCGTCCTTACGGCTGGATCACCAGGCGCTCTGTGTAGGTCTTGTCACCAGCGGTGATGTTGACCATGTACATGCCGCCTGCGAGATCACCGTTCAACTTGAGGTAGGTGTTCACGTTGCCGTCCTGTACCGCGATGGCACGGGTCGTCACTTTCTTACCGCTCAGGTCGAAGATGTCAACGCTTACCGTGTTGACGCCCGTGGCCACTTCGCTCAGCGAAATGAACACCTGGTCGCCACGGTTCGGGTTCGGGAACATCGTGAGCGTACCATTGCCTTGCACCGCAAGGTTGTTGCTGCCACCAGCGAGTTCCACTGGGCAGAACGTGCTGGTACCGATGGTCACGTTGCACACCTTGCCCCATGGGGATACCGTGACACCGCAATCAGCCGGGTTGGTCGTTGCACCACCAACACACCAGGTGGCTCCACCATCCTTGCTCACGCGCACATCCACTTCGTACGTCGTGTTGCACTTGAGCTTCTGACCGGTGGTCCAGTTCAGGTACAGCGTTGCGCTGGTCTGTGGAGGACGCACGATGCAGGCCCATGGGTTGCTGAGTTCGTTGTCGATCTCACCCGGTACACGGAAGCGGAACTGGAAGCGCACTTGACCCGCAGGGGCTGCTGGTGTGAACTGCGGCGGGGTAGCTGTGATCTTGTTGATCGTTGCATTCGCACCACCGAAGTTCTTGGACACGCCACAGCTGAAGTCCGTGGTGACCGCAGGGTTGTCCTGCAGCTTCACCACTGGGCACGCTGCCTGGCTGTAGTCGATCTTGAAGCGGCAGGCCGGACCGAAGGTCAGGTTGTTACCGTTCGCACGACCGCGGATACGCACGTTCAGCAAGGTGCTGTACGGGATCTCCTGGTTCGTGGCCTGGTTGCCCGGAGGCAGTGGCACGTTCCGGTTGATCTTGAAGTGGCAGGCACGCGTTGGGCCGGAACCCGTTCCATCGCTGGTCGAGTGGCTCCGGAAACGACGGTAGCTGTACGTGCCGTTCGGGTTGAAGAACCAGAACTCGTAACCGCTGTTCGTCGGGTTGCTCAGGAATTGTGCGGACACCACCGGGTTCTCCGTAGCCACCAGGAACTGGTAGTTCACCCAGTCCTCCTTGTCGCAGCTCGAGAAGATCGGCGCATCCACACCTACAGGCAGTTCGAACCTTCCATTGTCCAAACTGGTCGCCATCGCGCTGATATCAGGCGGGCCACCGGCGAGGTTGGTGAAGTTCTTGAAGTTGTCGATGATCCGGCGCTGGGAACCCGATGCCTCACGCAACTGGTAACCACCGACCACACCACCGCTCACGAAACCGTCACCTGCGCTATCGTACACGCGCAAACGGTAGCTACCCGCTTCCAGGCAGCAGAAATCCGTCTGTGGGATCTGGTTCGGACCGTAGGCTACATCCAGGTAACCGCCTTTGCAAACGATGAAGTTGCTCGGGTCGAGGATCTCCCAACCGGCTTCGTTCGCATGGCCCGGATCGGCACGCAACTCAATGATCACAGGTTGTGCGCAGGCGTTCGGCACGCAAGTGCAGCTTTCCAGATGACCGGAGAGGTACGGGCTGGCGTTCAACACGCAAGGTCCACCTTCCACACCCACCACTTCAGGGCAGGTATCCTCGCAGTCGATCACGCCATCACCATCGGTGTCGGTCATGTCCAGCGTCACGGTCGCCGTCGCTTCGGTCTCGCAACCGAGCCCGGAGGTGGCCGTTACCGTGAAGGTGTAAGGCAACGGTGCCACACCGCTGGCCACCGGCGTAGCGCTCAGGGGATCATCCATCAAAGCAGAACCCGGAGCGGACCACTCATAGGTGATGTTGATGTTAGCACCACCGGAAATGATCACCGTGTAGTCCTCGGTCTCACCCCATGGGCTGCTCGATACACCGCAACTCTGGGTTCCCAAGATGGCCGCATCGTTACCACCGATCACACGCATGCGGATCGGTCCGTTCGCAGCACCCAAGGGCACCTCGAAGTTCAAGCTGGCCGTTCCGTTCGCACCCACGTTGCCGGAGGCGCCAAGGAATTCGTCCACATCATCGAAATCACCGTCCGCGTTGTAATCGATCCACGCTGCCGCGTACTGGTTACCATCCGAGCCCATGGTGACGTCCACGGTGTAGATGTTACCGGCAAGCAGGCTGGCGGACACTGCCGTGTAGTCGAAATACGCGCCACCCGAGCAACCGCTCGCCTGGGACAGGTCTTCCAATTCCACCAGCACAATGGCATCCGTACCGCAGCCGGACGCGTGCGTCGAAGCGCAATAGGCGTAAGAACCCGTTGCATTGAGCGCAGTAGCACCTCCAGCGCAGATGGATTCAGGCGTTGCCGAAGCGCTAACCACCGGTGCGCTCTGTGCGGTCACTGCCACCGGTGCGCTCACCGTGGTGCAGGCACCAACAGTTACAGCTACGGTGTAGTTCCCGGTCGCCGTTGCCGTGATACTCGGGGTGGTCGCACCACCTGGGCTCCATACCCGTGTACCGGCAAGGTTGTCCGCCGTCAGCAACACACTGCCCGGTGAGCAGAAGCTCGTTGGGCCGACGGCCGTGATCGACGATGAGGGAGCGGGTGCTACCGTGAAGGTGCGGTCCGTGCAGCCAACGGCTTCACCAACTGCGTTCTTCGGCACTACGCGCCAGCTATACCCACCGTTCGCCAAAGGCGCCGTGTTGTAGGTCGTACCGGCCTGCTCGAAGCTCACCAGCGTCGTAGCGGGGCCGGCTCCAGCATCCAGGTACACGTCGTATACCGCTGCACCGGCAACGGCCGTCCAACTCAGGGTACCAGGGCCACCGGTGGTACACAAGGTACCTGCATTGGCCGGTACCGATGTGGTGAGGCAACCCGGCACTTGACCCGTGATGCAGATGTTGAACAGGCCACTGGCCGATCCACCTGCAGCATGGTAAACCCGGATGAAGTAGGTATCACCCAAGGTCCATGGTCCGGAGTAGGTCTCCAAACCACCCGTGGTCGTATTGTTCACGCAGGCCACAGAAGTAAGGGCCCCAGTGCACAGGTCGTCATCGCTGCTGAAGACCTGCAGCACCGCGTTCACCGTACCGAGGCTCTGCACACGGATCTGGTCGCTCGTGGTGAGCGGC
>DEQO01000032.1 GCA_002360495.1 Flavobacteriales bacterium UBA3364 | reverse complement strand
GTAGGTCGCGCATGGATCTCGCGGTCGTTGTGAACTGCAGTCCGGCGGCCTTCAAGGCCTTCCGGAGGAGCGGCAGCGTGGATGGACCGAAGCCGTGCAAGGCGAGAAGTTCCTGCTCACTGCGCTTCGCCAGATCACTTATCGTGCTGATCCCCGCACCCTCCAATGCTCTTCGGGCCGGTGCTGCAAGGGCCGCCATCCAGCCATCCGTTGGGGAACGTCCCGACTCGCAGTGCGGACAGGTCGGGCAGTCGCTGGTCTTGAAATAGCGGTGGCCGTTCGGGCAAGTACGCTCAAGGCTTCGGCGAGTCATGTAGATGGAAAGATGGTTGATGCTCGATAACGAAATCGGCAAAACGGTCCAGGCACTCGTTCCAGCCAACGGCATGCTCCTCGCAATGCGCCACCGTCGCGAACGTGGTCTGGTTCAGCGTGAGCAGGGTCGAGCCGCCGCGTTGCTCAAGGGTAATCGCCACCACGGTATCGCTCCAGATGTCGCCATCATTGTTTTCGCGCAGCCAGGTGAAGACCAGTCGTGAGGGCGGGTCGATGTGCGTGTACTCGCCGCGCACCCAGTGGTCGCTGCCATCCGGTGCGCGCATGCAGAAGCGGTACTTGCCGCCCACGCGGAAGTCCTGCTCGCAATGGGGCAGGGTGAAGTCGCGCGGTCCCCACCAGCGGACCAGATGCTTGGGGTGTGTCCACGCCTCGAAGACGAGTTCGATCGGTGCGTTCAAGGTGCGCGTTATCGTCAGCGTGCGTTGATCGATGTCGGGTGCGAGCTCCATGGTCATTTCCGTTTTGCCGCCCTCTGGGCATCGCGCTTCTCTGCCCGCTTCGCGATCAAGGGGCGGCGGATATCGCGCAGCACATCCTTGCCCACCCAGCGCTCGGTCTTGTCGGTGCTCGCGGCCAGGCGTTCAGCGACCTCCAGGGCGGCTTCACGACAGGCCACGCTTCGCGATCCCATGCTGCGCAAGGCCCAACTAACCGCCTTCTTCACGAAGTTGCGTTCGTCGTTTGCGGCTTTTATGCAGATGGACAGTAGTTCGAGAAAGGGCTTATCGGGGCCTTTCTTGTCGTGCAGAGCCATGCCTGCCAGCAATGCGAACGCCGCGCGTTTCTCGAACTCCGGCTTGCGCTTGGCCCATTGCTTCACTTTGCTGAAGGCATGCGGTGTTTTGTCGAAGAGCAGGAAACACGCCGTGTCGCAATCGGCCCAGTTCTGGAAGTCAGCGCACCAGGTATCCATCAAGGCGGGCGTCACCTGCTTGGGATCCGCAAGGTGCGTGGCGAGTGCTTTCGCTTCATGCCATCCGGTATCCCAAAGCAGCAGCGCCAATTCATGGTCGGTCCCGATGGTCCGGGCCAGCTTTTGCACATCCGGCATCGAGGTTCCGAACGCCTTGTCCGTGTGGATCGCGAAGCGCGCCGACAACTGCGCACGATAGCGCTCCGTGCCATGCGCCTCCAACCACTGGAGCGCCGCTTTTACATCCGTTGCGCGCTTGCTAGCCATTTCACCGCATCCAATATCCGATCATCTGATCATCTGATCATCTCATCATCTCATCCTCTGATCATCTGTTCCTCTGATCATCTGATCAACCAACGATCCAATTCAATTCCGTCCGGTACTCCTTCGGGTCCTTCACCTCGTTCGGGTTGTTCAAGTAGCTCTCCCAGAACTTGCCTGTTTCGCCATGACCGTTGGCGCGCACCCAGCTCTGTAACGCGGGCCACGCTTGCGCCAGTCCCTCGTACGGGCCTTGGTACACACTGCGCACCACTTTCACTGCAGGCAGCTTGCTGTTCACCACACGTCCGCCGGACGGCGGATCGATGGGCTTCGATACCGGGAAACCGATCTCGAAGTCGAAGGTGTCGCTGGGCCGGCGGTGGTGGTAGCTGAACATCGGACCGGCCGGATGCAAGCCTTGATCCGAGAGCACCTTGATGATCTCCTCGATCGCCGGATCCATGTACTTCGGCATGTCGCGACCGGGTATCACCAGCGGGATCGCGGCGGTGATGAGTTCCTTGGTGGTGATGACTTCGGGTGGAGTGATCATGGTGATAGCGTTTGGTTGGGGCTGGAATATTCCAGCGCTTACATGTTCTTGATGAGTGCCTTGACGATGCGGGTGATCTCCTTCTCGTGCTCTTTCACTTCGGGCAGGCTGGTGAAGAGCGCGAGCCTTCGGCCGTCTTTATAGTCGCCCGTGAGCAGCCCTTTCTTGTTCTCCACATCGGCGCCACGCAGGAAGATGAGGCGAAGCGTGTCCTGCTTGAAGAAGTTGAAGCCGACGACGTAGCGCTTGTAGGTCTTCGGGTCGAAGGGCTTCATCTTCCCGGTGAAGTAGAAGCAGGGCGCGTTCCAGTGGATGCCCTCGCCGATCGACCTGTCAGCGCTCAGGATCACCTTGCGGAGCCGTTCCGCAACGGGCTTGAGCGGGTGCTTCAGTTCCTTCATGTACTCATCCATGTCCTCGGGCTTGGATACGCCGGTGAACAGCGCATTCCCAGGCTTGGCCTTCTTCACGCCCTTGTCGGTCTTCGCGGCCAGCAGCGCATCCAAGGCCTGATAGCTGAACTCCAATCCCCCTTCCATCGGCGAGGCCAGGATCTCGTCGCGGGTCTTCCTCGAGTCGTAGCGGGCCGTTACGGTCATCACGGTGGTGCCGTTCTTCTCCGTGAGCACAAGGGTGCTGAGCGCCTCACCAGGATACCAGGCAGGCTCGAACTTCTCCGTGTTGACGATGCGCTCGGGGCGCTTCAGCTCTTTGTACACCCCGCTCAGGCCCATGTCATGGCCGGCCTGGTTGCGCCACACATAGCGGAACGTGCCGCCCACGCGGAAGTCGATCTTGCAGACCCCCATCGTCCAGCCTGGCGGCCCATTCAACCACTGCTTGACCATGGTGGGCTTGCTCATCGCATCGAAAACAAGCGTGCGCGGCGCATTGAAACTACGCTTGATCACGAACTCGCGGTCGCCCTTCGGTGTGACGCTCACGCGCATGTGTGGGGATGCTTTGGAGCGCGTGCTCGTGCGACGAGTCACCGAGGCAGGCTTGGCTTTGGTCATGGTACGGTTGCTATCGGATCGGATCACGCTTGTGCTTCCGCGTACGCCTTGAACCGGTCGAGGATGGCCTGCCAGCCTGCGCGTTGCATATCCACGGGGTTCTGCGTTTCTGCGTCGAACGACTCCACCACTCGGGTGCCGCCGTTCTCTTCGGCGAACAGGACCTCGCAGGTCCGGCCGTCGGCCATGGTGTACGCGATGCGCTTGTGGAGTTGCACATCATCGTACACCCCTTCAAAGTCGAAGCTGAAGCTGCCGTCGCGCGCGGCCATGGTGCTGGAGAATTTACCGCCGGTCCTCAGGTCGTTCTCAGCTCTCGGACAATGCCAGTCGTCGCTCGCGGAGCACCATTGCGTGATGTGCTTCGGGTCTGACCAATAGTTCCAAACGTCGGCCACCGGTTTCTGGACCAGGGCGGAAACAGTGATGCGGGATGGGGCGTTCATGTTGGTGTTCCGTTCTCTTGTTGTTGCGAGGTCGGTCATCGAGCGGCCAGCAGTGCGTCCAGTTGCTCCAAGCCCATGGTGAAGCCTTCCTTGAAGCCCATGGAAATGATCTTCTGGAGATCCTCCGCTGAATCGAAGTCGATGCGCACACGCACGAGCGTGCCGCCCAGATGCTCGCTGAAATCGCTGGTCCACTTCATCCGTGGCATTTCCGTGTTGATGACGCCCTGCTCATCGCAGAAACCATCGGTGCCGGAGAACGAGGTTTTCGGGTTCACGCTGGTGTAGTCGAAAAAGCAATGGTGGCGGTCACCTTCCGGACCCTGCATGAAGTAGGTCCAGCGACCGCCCTTGCGGAGGTCGAGGCCGGTGATCACGCACGCGTAGGGTTTCGGCGCCCACCACTTGCACAGGATGTCCGCTTCGGTCCATGCGGCCCACACGGAGTTCAGGGGAGCGTTGAAGGAGCGTTCCACGGTGATCGCACGCGCTTCTTTCTGCACGTCGAAGTTGAAGATGGCTGACTTGATCATGGTGTTGGGGTCTTGGTCGGAGAGGGAGATCCCTGCCCGTTCATTTCAAGGTAATTGGCGAGGCGGCCAAGGGTCTGTTCGCCCCCTTCGATCGCGCCATGCCTCTCGATCACGAAGTCGCGCGCTTCCTTGGTCGGAAATACAGTGCGCAGCGTGATCAGCGTGCCTCCTTCCACATCCGTGAAGGTCAAGGAGCCCACGAACATGCGCGGGTCCTCCCAGTCGCCGTGGTCGTACACCAAGCGATCGATCGGCGTGACTTCCGTGTAAGTGATCAGGTTCGGGAACACCGTTCCGTCGGCAGCGGTCATGGTGTACTTCCACTGGCCGCCCACGCGCAGATCATGCGAAAGGGTCTTGTTCGTAAAACCGCCAGGACCCCACCATCTGTCGATTTGCTGCGGGTCGGTGCAGGCCTGCCACACCAGTGCACGCGGCGCCTTCACCGTGCGGGTGATCGTGATCGTGCGATCGGTCGGGAGCTCACTTGTTGCTTCCATTCCTCTTGCGTTTGCGCGCAGTCCGTGCCGCTACCGGTTTCTCCTGCGCTTGTAGTTCCTTGAGGTATTCCTCCAGCCGATCGAAGCGCGACTCCCAGAATTGGCGGTATTGCTCCATCCAATCAGTGGCTTCCTTCAGCGGAGCGGCCTTGATCTCACAAGGGCGCCATTGGGCCTCCTTGCCACGGGCGATCAACTGCGCGCGCTCCAACACCTTCAAGTGCTTGCTCACCGCTGGCAGGCTCATGCTGAAGGGCGCAGCCAGTTCGTTCACGGAAGCGGGGCCGCTCGAAAGCCGAGCGAGGATGGCCCTGCGCGTGGGGTCGGCCAATGCGGAGAAGGTGAGGGAGAGGCGATCCATGGCGCTGATGATGGGACAAATATAGTTAACCAAATGGTTAAATACAAGTAGTGCACCAAAAAGATGCTCTTCATCGGCTGAGATCGCCAAACAGGTTTGAACGAGCGTGAGTTCCCCGAACGGGAGTGCGGCTAGACGAGCATTTCGTTCGGCTGCATCAACCAAGCCTGTGCCTCTTCCAGGGTCTGGAAGTTGACGATAGGGTAATCCACCGTAGGAAGCACGGTCCTGACAAAGCGCTCAACAGTGGTGCGGTTGAAGAAATCGGCGCTCTGCACAACAGCCGCACGTTGGAGACCCGCCTTGGCCATCCGTGGTGCCCAATCATTCACCAGCCAGACCTCGTCCTCGTGAAGGATCGCGCCCCGGCGCCTTTGGTCTGTGAGAAAGTAGCGGAGCTTGTGCTGGACGATCAGCTCATATGCCATTTCCAAGGTCGCCCGGTAGGTCCCGCTTGGCGCATAATTCTTCCATTGGATGATCAAGATGCCCTCTGCCGTGTCCGCCGTGACGCTGACATAGGGTGCATCATGCTCGATAACAGAGCCGCTGCGCATAGCACCAAGATAGCGCCAACTCGGTCCTTTCGACCTCATGACCGATGGAAGTGGGCCGCAGGGTGCCATGTACGTCTTAGTTTAGGCGATCTGATCGCGACCCATTATGGATCTTCGAGCACTCAACCTGGCCGCTCCTCTTGTTCTGGTGACCCATGTCCTTGCGCAGCCCAATCCGTTCGGTTGCCACTACTTCAGGCACGCCCCCGGTGGCATCAACGTGCGCCCCGGGGCGCGCGAACTGATCGATGACGTCATCGCCCGTAGCGACACCTTCGATATCCTGCACTACGACATCACGCTCGACGTGACAAGGGTCGGGGAGGGCTCTCTTGTCGCTTCAACGAGGATCGATCTCGTTCCGCGAATGGCGGATCAGACATTCATCCGCTTCGACCTGTTCGAACTGGTGGTGGACTCCGTGACCAACGCTGACGGCTCCTTGAACTTCAGCCACGATGGGGAATTCCTGCGTGTGGACTTCAGTAGCCCTGCGATCATGGGGGAAGCACAGGCCCTTACCGTGCACTACCATGGAGTTCCCCATCGCGATGCGGATTGGGGCGGCTTCTATTTCGAGAGCGGATACGCCTACAACCTTGGTATCGGCATCAGTACGATACCCCCGAATTTCGGCAAGGTCTGGTACCCTTGCTTCGACAGCTTTGTGGAAAGGGCCAGCTACACCTACCACGTGAAAAGCGCCGGTGGGTATCGCTTCCATGGGCAAGGGGAATTGATCGATGAAGTGCAACTCGGAGGCGATACCATTGTTCGATCGTTCGATCTTCCGCAGGAGATCCCCACCCACATCAGCGCCGTGGCCGTATCGGCTTACGTGGATCACGACTACGTGCATTCCGGGACGAACGGGGATATCCCGGTGCGCCTCACTTCCAAGGTCCCGAACCAGAACAACATGATCAACCGTTTCGCCGATCTCGGTGCGGCGATCGATGCGTGCGAATACTGGTATGGCGCGTATCCGTACGAAAGGGTAGGCTACGTGCTTACCACGGACGGGGCCTTGGAGATACCGACCAATGTGGCGTATCCACAGTCCATGCTGAACCAGAACATCATTGATAATCGAGGACTATACGCACATGAGCTGGGCCATCATTGGTGGGGCGATGTGGTCACACCGAGGGTCCACAACGACATGTGGTTGAAAGAAGGGCCGGCCGAATACAGTGGACATCTGTTGGAAGAATGGCTGGATGGAGAGCGTGGATTGATCGCTGCGGTGAAGGATAATCACTACTACGTGTTGCGCGCAGCCCATGTGGAGGATGATGGATTCCAGGCCCTTTCGCCTATGCCGGATGCCCATATCTATGGCACCCACACGTATTACAAGGGCGCATCAGTGATGCACAACCTGCGCGGTTATCTCGGCGATGAACTTTTCCGCGAGGCGATGCGCGGGGTTCAGATCGACCTGGCCAACACGGATATGAGCGCTGAGGGCTTCAAGGAAGCCATCGAAGCGCGGACAGGCGTGGATATGGATCCTTTCTTCGATGCCTGGGTGTTCGCGCCCGGCTTCTCGGTCTTCGAGATCAGGGACATCGAGGTTCAGGCAGGAAGCCCCTCGAACACCGTAACGCTGC
Source organism: Flavobacteriales bacterium UBA3364 (assembly GCA_002360495.1). GTDB lineage: Bacteria > Bacteroidota > Bacteroidia > Flavobacteriales_F > PHOS-HE28 > PHOS-HE28. The sequence continues at coordinate 9,061 of DEQO01000032.1, read as the reverse complement.
AGATCGGACAGAAGCTACGCGCAGCGAATGTTCTTCATCAGGAAGTACCGATCGATGTCACGTTCATCGACAGCAACGGGGCGGAATTCGAGCAACGGATCACCGCAGGCGGTGAATTGACGAGCGTGAGCCTCGATGTTCCGTTCGTACCGGAGATGGTGGTCCTCAATCGCCGGAACCGCCTGAACCAGGCCCGGATGGACAACGAGATCACCCTGATACCCGGGGAGACCTTCCTGAACGAGATCCCCTACGTGGATTTCCGGGTATTCGACACGGAATTGGTCGATACTACGCTGGTGCGTGTGGACCACATCTGGTGCAGCCCGGACCAAGCGCCGCTGGCATCGGATGTGACCGCCATCAGCACCACGCACTATTGGAACGTGGATGGGCTTTGGCCTGAAGGGACCGTGTTACGTGGTCGACTGTATTATTTCGGACAAGAGTCCGACCAGTTCGACCATGAACTCATCGCCGGGAATGAGACGGGCATGGTGGTGCTTTTCAGACCTACCCCGAACGACACCTGGACCGTTTTTCCCGGCCAAACGGTCTCTGCTGGCAATATCACCAACGGAAGCGGGTACATCACCTTCGACGGCATGCAGAAGGGACAATACGCCTTTGGCAAGGCGGTGGGACCCATCGGGGTGGAAGAGGGTCCGGATGTTCCTTTCACCGTGCAACTATTCCCTGATCCGGCCACGGATCGGATAACGGTCACCGGCAACTTGGACGGTCATGCGCAACTGTGGTGGGATGTGATCGGCGCGGACGGTCGCTTCGTGCAACGTACACGAACGAGCAGTTCCGGGGCCTATCGGCATGAATTGGATGTTTCGGGACTGGCCGCCGGCACATATGTGTTGCGGGCGCAGGAAGCACACGGCAGTTCGAAGGTGGAACGTCGTTTCCAAGTGGTGCGGTGACCACACCCATCGACCCGTTGCAAGAAGGCCCGTTCAACACCATCGGGTTACGCAAGCCGTTCTATCCGGTGGGAGGTCCACTCGGCGAATACCTGGTCCATCATGGCAGGCAGGTGCGGCTGCCGTTGACCTACGCCGACCTGAGGCGCTACGATGGGCTGATGCCGCAACTGGATGCGAAAGGGAAGGAGACCCTTTGGAATTCGGTGCTCTTCCGCCCAAGTGATCTGGAGGGTTTGCATGAACAGCTTGTTGAGACCTATCAATTGTTGATCGCTGATGGCCGCCCCATCGAACACCTCAAGGTGGCAAGTATCGACTTCTGTGCCTATGGCAACTCCCAGCCGTTCCGGATCAAGATCCTGAACCAGATCAACGACAACCACGATTATTACTACATCAAGCGCACGGATGCGAGCAGGATCTACGGGTTGGAGTTGGAGCATCTCCTCTCCCCGAACCGGATCAACTACATGTGCCACGACGGCACCTTGGTGGAGGAGCACATCATCGGCGTACCGGGGGACACGTTCATGGCCGATCCCTCGCGCTACGGAGGGCATTTGAACGAAGTGCGCCTGAGCAAGGAGTTCGTCAAATTCAACGAGCGTTGCTTCGTCCGTCTGCTGGGTGACATGCGGGCCTACAACTTCGTGGTGGACGTGATCCACGACCTGGACCAGGTCCAATACCGCATCCGGAGCATCGATTTCGACCAGCAGAGCTATGAGGGGCGCGGCCGCATCTACATGCCGCAGTTCTACAAGGAGAACCTGTCGTTCGTGCGCTTCGCCCAGCAGGTCATCTCCCGCGAGACAGCCGACCAGTACCGGAACGAGGAACGCGCCCTGCTCCGCAAGCGCCAGCGGCTGGCGAAGGAACAATTGGACATGCTGCTGGCCGTGATGAGCGGTGACACGATCTCAACCCCCGATCACACGGCCGAACTGGCGAACGACCTGGCCAATTACCACCAGGACGAAGGGATGCGTGGGTGTCGATCCATGGGCGCGGTATTGGAGCGTCATCTGGCCCTGCTCCTTGAACGGGAATAGTCCCCATTCTTCGACGAACGTGTAACCTGTGCTGACCGGTCGCGTATCAGCGCCACGAACGGCCACGAACGGCCCGTTCCGTACACGCTGAATGGCACGCCCATCGACCCTCTCCCTGCTGCTTCCGGTCCTATGCCTTGCGGCTTCCCCGACCTTTGGCCAAACGCTGGACTATCAATGGTTGAACCAACCATGCGCGGACAATTTGAATTGCAGCAATGGGTGTTCGGCGTGTAATCTACCCGCAGGAGCGACGAACACCTTCGTCGGGGCCAATGTGATCTGGTCCGGACTGGAGGTTTGTCCACACCCACAGGTGCTCGGAGACAATACCATATACACAACGGGCTGGCCCATTGTGCCGGACCCGACGGTCTTCGTTGGTCTTACGGCGGCCTCCATGGAATCCGTCCAGATCGACAGCATCATCATCCGGCACCGGCGTTCCGCTGACGGTCCACAACGCCTCCAAGTCCAATTCACCAACGACGTGATGCAGGTGCCGACCACACTTGGAGAGATCGAGGTGACCCAGACGTACCAGGAAACCGCTTTCAGCGATCTGGGGTGCCTGGTGATGGACAACACTTCACAGTATTCCGGTTTCCAATTGCGGCTTCGGGCGTTCCAGGGCGCCGGGGGGAACTGGCAGTTGGACGCCATGCGCATCGTGGCTAGTCCGTGCAACTCGACACAGGTCGGTATCGCAGAGAACTTCCAGCGCCAGTTGCAGGAGTCGGGCACTTACGTCGATGTCCTGGGCCGTCCGGTAAAAGGGCAACCCGCACCCGGCGTATATGTCGGGGGCCGTAAACGTGTACAGGTGCTCTGATCGGTCCATCAGGGAGTTCCTCCCTCCGTGGATCATCCCGAAAGGGCACGCCGCTCAAGCGGCGTGCCCTTTCCGTTTCGCCGATCTCGGATGGAACTGCAGGATGTTGCTGCGCAGGTACTCGCGGTCCAGGTGCGTGTAGATCTCGGTCGTGGTGATACTGGCATGGCCGAGCATTTCCTGCACAGCACGTAGATCGGCACCGCCCTCCACCAGGTGGGTGGCGAAGGAATGCCGGAAGGTGTGCGGGCTGATGGTCTTCCGGATACCTGCTTTCATCGCGAGGCTCTTCACCAGGTTGAATACCGCCATGCGCGAGAAGCCGCCGCCACGGGCGTTCAGGAAAACGAGGTCCTCCGACTTCGGTCGAACGGGCAGATGTACGCGCTCTTCTGCCAAGTAGGTCCCGATCTGGCGCATCGCTTCCGGCCCGATGGGCACCAACCGTTCCTTGTCACCTTTCCCAACGACACGGATGAAACCCTCGTCGAAGTGGAGCCAGGAGCGGCGCAGGCTGCACAGTTCGCTCACGCGCAATCCACAACCATAGAGGGTCTCGATCATGGCCCGATCCCGGTGGGCGCGCGGGGCGCTCATATCGATGGCCCGGACCATGGCATCGATCTCTTGTACGGTCAAGAAGAGGGGAAGCTTGCGGGCGATACGCGGGCTTTGGACCAGTTCGGTCGGGTCCTCATCGATCGATCTCTCCCGCCGGAGGCTTCGATAGAAACCGCGCACGGCGCTAAGTAGTCGCGCCTGGCTTGTAGCCCCCAGGCCATTCCTGGCAACGCTGGTAATGAATGCTTGCAGGTCGTCCAGGCCAATGGCGTTCGGTCCCAAAGGCGGTGACTGGGCTTCGGCATAGTCGCGGAGTTTGCCGACATCGCGTAGGTAGGCCTCCACCGTACGATCGCTCAAGGACCGCTCCAGTTTCAGGTGCATCCGCAGGTCGGTGAGGGCGTTGTCCCAGGTCACGCCCCAAAGATCCACGGCTGCAGGGGGCGTCGCCAGGTACCACCCTTGTCAAGTGCGAACGTCCCGATGTGTACAGCACACGGTCGCCATCTTCCGCCGATCTTCGTGCCATGCGCCGCATCCTCATCGTCAATGGCCCCAACCTGGACCTGCTCGGAACACGGGAGCCCCACATCTACGGAAGCCGTTCGTTCGAGGACTATCTGGCCGAATTGCGACCACGGTTCCCCGGTGTTGAATTCACCTTCCGGCAGAGCAATGTGGAAGGCGAATTGGTGGACGTGTTGCGGAAGGCGGACGCCGCGATCGATGGGATAGTGTTGAACGCCGCCGGGTATTCACATACCAGCGTTGCCTTGCGCGATACGATCTCCGTGCTCAAGGTGCCCGTGGTGGAAGTGCATATCAGCAACATCCATGCGCGCGAGGACTTCCGGCACCGAACGTTGACCGGGGCCGTTTGTGCGGGCGTGATCACCGGTTTCGGGTTGGAGGGATACCGTCTGGCTGTCGAGCACTTGGTTCAGCGCACCTGACGGAAAGCCGCGTCATCCAACTGCGAGAAGCGCTTCCAGCCAAGAATGAACCGGTCGTAGGCGATGCTGCGATGATACATGCCCGTGAGGTCCGGTGATCGCTCCGAATCCATCAATTCGCGCCGCTGGCGCACTACCCCGGGCAAGCGCCGGAAGAAATGCCAGTGCGCCCGCGCGACCTGCCACGAGTGATCGCCATGTCCTTCGAGGAGGAACTTCCATCCGGCGAAACCGTCCAGTACCAAACGCCGGAAGAGCCACCACCATGACCACCCGTTGTGGAGGTTCTTGGTGAGCACGATCAAGCTGTTCCGGAAATTCAAGTAGGTCTTGCGGGGGCTGCCGTAGCCGAGCGATCCACCACCGACGTGGTACACTGTGGCACGGCTGGTGTACCCGATGCGCCAACCCATCCTGCGCAGGCGCCAGCAGAGGTCGATCTCCTCCATGTGCGCGAAGAGCGCGGCATCGAAACCATGTGCGGCATGGAACGCATCAGCTCGTATCATCAGGCAGGCACCGGTCGCCCAGAACACCTCCCGTTCGTCGTCGTATTGGCCGTGGTCCTCCTCGGTGATCTCGAAGATCCGGCCGCGGCAGAACGGATAGCCGTTGCGATCGATGAAACCACCGGCTGCCCCAGCATGTTCGAATCGTCCTTGGACGCGGTGGGAGAGCACCTTGGGCTGGCAGGCCGCAACTTCCGGATGACGGTCCATGTAGTCCGTCAACCCGTCCAGCCATCCTGCGGTCACTTCCACATCCGAATTCAGCAGGATGTAACGATCGGCCTTCACACGGGACAACGCGGCATTGTATCCACCGGCGAAGCCATGGTTGGAGCCGAGTTCAATGGACATGACCGCCGGATGGGCCCGGGCGAGCCAATCGACGGATCCGTCGTTCGACCCGTTGTCCGCAACGACGATGGTTGCCGCGCCGCTGTGCTGAATGACCGATGGCAGGAAGCGTTCCAACCAGGATCTCCCGTTCCAATTGAGGATGACGACCGCTACCTGCATACCGACGAAGTGCGGCAAAGATGCGGCTTCGGAAGGCGCTGGTCAGCGCGGGTTGAGGTAGAACTCGTTGGCCCGGTCGCCACCCATGGTGTTCACAGGGTTGTTCAGTACACCGTTGTTCGGTACGTTCCGGGAATGCAGCATCTGGTTCCAATTGTTGTTCTTGATCTCGCCGGGCACCTCGCTGTGGAGAAGTTGGAAACAATTGGTGACAAGGTCGGGCTGGTAGAACACGAAGCGCTTGTTCGTGTACTTCGCTGCGCGGTAGTAGTGCCAGATGGTATACGGGTACGTGTCCATCTCGTTGAATCTGTCCAACATCGTGTTGGGCGCACCGTACTTCAAGTAGACCGCGCCGCGATCGGTTTCGTAGCCTTTTAGAACGCGGCACCCGAAGAGCTTGTTGACCTTGATGACCTGTTCGCGGTAGTCCGTCCACGCCCTTTCCGGGTCGTTGCTGCGATTGCCCCAGAAACTGTAGAAGAAGCGCCGCATCTGATCGATGTCCCGATCCTTGTAGCGATCATCGATGATCTTCCGTTCCAAAGGGTCGGCGATGGGTCGCAGGCTCGCGATGTGTTCGGCCAGTGAATCCACGTTGGTGAAAGCGCCCGCGAACTTGCCCTCCAGGTCGATCTTGTCCATGGACTGCATGTCGTAGTTGAAGGCGACGGGGTTGTTCCGCTGGAAGAACTGTTCACGCCTGGCGACCAAGGCACCGGTCCTGTCGCGCGCCTCAACAGCGAGGACGTAGTTCCCGGAGGGCAGTTGCGCGATGTCGAACTCGGCCATCACCGCTTCCACAGGCCGCCCTTTGGCCCTTATGCTCCGCTTGAACGGCCCGAAGACGGTCTTCTTCTCGAAATCCTCGATGGCGTAATCGATCAAGTAGGAACTGTCGGCGCCAAAGTGCGTTTCGGACCCGTATACCTCGGCATAGAAGCTGAGTTTCCCGATGGTCTTGGGCAGGTAATCCGTCAGCAACGGAACGACCGTATAGCCGTATTTGCCGCGTTCGCCTTCAAGGGACGGTGCGATTCGTTCCGCGAAAAGAATATCCGATATCGCAATACCTGGAGGCAACGCACCTACCGCCAATGGTGCGGTGTAGCGCGTCGCTGCAGTGTCACCGGAATTCAGGTCACGGGCTTCGATGGAGAGGTCGTAAGAGCCCGGTGACAAGGAAAAGAACTCCTGGTGCACCAGATCGAGTTGGATGCTGTCCAACCTTTCAGGACCAAGTACCTCGGTCTTGCCGAACGCCTTTACCGCACCACCTTGTTCGATCAACGTGATGACCTCGACCCGGGCTTGGTTGAATCCGCGGTCATTGATCTTGATCGCGGCGGTGCCAGCGAGGAACGCCATATTCACTTCAACCTGCGCTGCACCGTCAGGGGTATGGAAGGTGCGGGTTTCCACGACCACATCGACCTGGGCCCGGACAGGACGGTACGGCCACGCTGTCAGCAGGATAGGGAGAAGGATGATGGGAACTCGCATGAACACAAAGTTAGGGCCGATGCCCTTCGGATCCCGACCGTTGGTCGTTTCGAAGGGACCGGGAGTTGGGCCGACCGTGAGCCTGTTGCACCCACATTGCGGTCTGTCTGGCTCTTTCCCTGTCGAGACGGGGGCTCACTCGTATTAGCGAAGATGGAGCGTTCGGGATCGCCGGATGAACGGCTATCACGGAGAGGGAGGGGATTGCGCGAGGCGCGCTTTCCCGTTGAGGGAGGGCTTCGAAGGCAAGCCGTGCGCGCTTCGCTCGCCGGCTTCTTCGCTCATGCATTCGCACGACCTTCGTTCGGCTCATGCCTGAACGAAGAAGCCGCCCAGCAGGGGACGGCTTGCATTCGGCGGAGAGGGAGGGATTGCGCGAGGCGCGCTTTCCCGTTGAGGGAGGGCTTCGAAGGCAAGCCGTGCGCGCTTCGCTCGCCGGCTTCTTCGCTCATGCATTCGCACGACCTTCGTTCGGCTCATGCCTGAACGAAGAAGCCGCCCAGCAGGGGACGGCTTGCATTCGGCGGAGAGGGAGGGATTCGAACCCCCGTTACCCTTGCGGGTAAAGCGGTTTTCAAGACCGCCGCATTCGACCGCTCTGCCACCTCTCCGGTCAGGGCTTCCTTGCGAGGCGCGAAAATAGCGTCTTCCCCTTGCGGCCAACGATATTTGCCCCGCATGGGTCGCATCCGCGTTGAATTCCTCGGTACAGGCACCAGCCAGGGGGTTCCTGTGATCGCGTGCAATTGTGCCGTTTGCCGGAGCACCGATCCGCGCGACAAACGCCTGCGGTCCTCGGTGTTGGTGCAAGTGGATGGGGTGAGCCTGCTCATCGATGCAGGCCCGGACCTACGCCAACAGATGCTCAGGAGCGGGGTACATGAGCTGGATGCCGTGTTGCTGACCCATGAGCACATGGACCACATAGCGGGGATCGATGATCTCCGGGCGTTCAACTTCGCGCAGCAGCGACCCATGGACATCCATGGCAGCATCCAGACCAATGCTGCGGTGCGTCGCATGTTCCACTATGCGTTCGCTGCAGAGCGCTATCCCGGCGTACCGGAACTTCGACTGCACGAGATCCGCCCCGGTCACGTCGACATAACGGGTGTTGCCGTCCAGGTCGTTGAGGTCATGCACCACATGATGCCGGTGCTCGGATTCCGGATCGGTGGCTTTGCGTACATCACCGACGCCAAGACGATCTCGGCGGCCGAACGTGACAAGCTGCGGGGATCGGATGTGCTTGTCCTGAACGCCCTGCGGAAGAAAGAGCACCTGACCCACCTGAACCTTGCCGAGGCTTTGGCAATTGTGGACGACCTGCGACCCAAGCGCACCCTCTTCACGCACATCAGCCACCTGTTGGGAACACATTCTTCCGTTTCCCCGGAACTTCCTCCCGGTGTGGAACTGGCCTACGACGGCCTGGTGGTCCACCTGCCCTGATCGGGCGGGTGCCCCACCAATTCCAGCGGCTTTTCTTGCAAGCCCAGCGAAATGCTTTGGAAGGGCAGGCCCGGAAAGCCGAAATTCGCTCCGTATTCAAACCAAACCCATATGCTCCTGCGTATCTCCTTTGCGGCTCTGTTCACCGTTGGCGTTTGCGCTGGCCCGGTCCTTGCGCAATCCACCGCTCAGAAGGAAGAGGTCACCTTCCTGACGGACATCCGCGCCGTACCCGACCTGGAGTGGCAATCCGAACTTCGCCACCGGAACGGCTGGCGGCAGTTCAAGTCCTCGCATCCGCGTTGGTCGGTGGAGTTCAACGAAGCTTCCGGCATGCCCCGACGTGCTTATGGTGACCCCATCGCAGTAGGAGGGGGCGACGCCTCGGCTACCGCCCTGGAATTCCTCGGCTCCTTGGATGGGTTCGGCATCCCACTCGATGAACTGGTGCCAATGCCCATCGCACCTACAAAGAAGGTGACCTATGCCCACTTTGCGCAAGTACACGAGGGGTTGACCGTCCTGGGGGCCAAAGCCCTGGTGAAGTTGGATGCGCAAGGACGGGTCATCGGCTTCGGTGCCGACGTGTACCGCGAGTTCCCTACGGACCTGCAACCGGCCATTGGAGAAGCGGCGGCGATCGCGGCAGCCACGGCCGGAGTGTTGAATGTCGTCAACACCTCCGTCGGCGGGCTGGGTTTCCTTCCCGTTCCCGAAGGCCGCAAGGTGGATATGCGCCTGGTCCGGAGAC
>DEQO01000139.1 GCA_002360495.1 Flavobacteriales bacterium UBA3364 | reverse complement strand
CCGCGGTCCCCGATCCCACCCGTGAAGCGGATGGGTGTCGAAAGCTCCACTTGCGCATACGCGTATGAGCCCAACAGGAGAAAGGGAACGGCTGAAGTGATCCTCATCGTGAAGTGCAACAACGGTAGCGGTATGACAACGTGGGTGCCCGGCTCAAACCAAAATTGCAACCGAACCCTTCCATGGGTGTTTCTGTCACCCAGCCGGCTCCGACGGTCTTGGCATCGTTCGAGTTGTTGGCCCCGTCGTCCACCCATTCATAGTCCGAGACGGTTCCGATGAACGGTGCGTGCACGCGGCAGGCGTTCGCCCATTCGCCCATGGTGCATAAACGAGCGCCCGTGGCCGCGCATGCCGCCACGGCATTGTGGAAGGTTTGCGCGACCAAGGAAGAATCCATGATGCATGTGGAACTCGAATAGGCCGAATACCCCGTCCTGCAAGGCAGGGCGTTGTCGTTCAACAAGAGGAAGTTGTTCCCATCATACACGAGCCGGACCGGTATTCCCGCGCGCATATCGGAACTGTCCAACGGCACCTGGCCGAGTTTCACAATGGAACGCGCCCCCAGACCGTTCAGGTCCAACGTGCTTCCCGCATCATTGGTCGTCATCGGTAGCAAGGTCACCATCATGCCGGTGCTGTAAGCAGAAGGTGCCGGGGTGAGCGATGCGGTGATCGTCGTTGTTCCGAAGGCCTCGGCGTAGCTCATCGTGGTTGCTCGGGCTGCCTCCATGGAAACCGCAGCATCCGGACTGGACGGAATACCAAGGCCGGTGATCTGCCGGTCGGCAGGTTGGGCGCCGTCAAGAACAAGCCTTCCGGGCATGTCCAATTGCGCGGATACCACCACACTCACGAAGAGGGCGGCGAACGTGTTCGGCGACCTCATGCTTTTCTGAATTTGATCACCGCGTGGCCGTTCAAGCGCAGAAAATAGGAGCCTTGTGCAAGTGCGGCGATATCCAGCAGGAGGGATGACCCGACAGGACCCGAAGTTGTCGGGAGTGCCGACCGCCCGACCGCATCGAACACTTCGCACTGTTCCAGTGCAACCCCGTCCAGAGCCACTATGTTCAAATGGTCCAGGGCCAGCGTCGGCCACACGTGGAAACCGGAATGAGCGACGAGGGAAGGGGAGGACGTTGGAGCGTTCGCATCAAAGGCCGTGATCAGGCCCCACGGATACTGGATGCTTCCAGAGATGGTATTCGCGTTCACAACGCTTGCCAGGGATGACCACGGACCGACCTCGGTTTGGGAGCTGAACAACGATAGGTCCGGCGCTTGAAGCCCGTTCAATTCAGTGGGGTCGTACCCGAGCGAAATATCCACGGAAGCTCCGGACGCATCCGCGCTTTGAATGGTGTACCAGCGGGAAATGCTTGGATCGCCTTCCGGGAGCGCGAAAGGAAGATGGCCGCGCACCACCTCAATGGGAGCAGGAACATTCGAGTTGGTCAGTTGAAGTCCCAAACCGCCAGGTTCGATCGCGGTATACGGCGGTGCTTGTTCGATGATCGCATGTTCGGTTCCCGCACCGGAGATCGGGCCGCCTACGGGCTCATCGATCGACGCCTGCTCACCCAACTCGATGGTCCCGTCATTCACCACAGAGGATCCGTCGGAAAGGGTCCATACGATCGGACCTTCCAACCGCAAGGTCGTACCCTCCCGAACGACCACGTCGCCGGAGACCAAGGTCATTGGCTGGGACCAGGCAATGGATGCTGTGAAAAGCGCTACCAGTGCGGGGGTGAAGGGTCTTAGCATAGGACGACAAATATAGAGGTCATGGGCTTTGGCCGCGGGCCACGATACCTAGCTTTGGCGCCAAACCGGACGCAAATGGACTTGAAGGGATTGGTCGCCGATCACATGGGGCACTTTTCCATCTATGACATCCCAAGTATCCTCTTTGTTCTCGTGGCGGCCACCCTTATCGGGTTCGTCATGGCCAAGTGGGGTGCTGGTGTGCAAGGCGTTGAGGCCCGGAAATTGGCGTTCTGGTGTACGGTGGCCGCGTTGGCAACGGCGATCGTGCGTTCACAGCTTCCCATCGCGGCCCTCGTGCTGGCCGCAGCTGTGTTGGTAGGCAAGCGCTCCTCACACCAGGGTGATGATGCACTTTTCTGGTCGATCTTATTGGCGGGGATCGGTTGCGGAAGCGGCGCCACGGTCATCGTCTGCATCGCCATGGTCCCTTATCTGCTGTTGATGCGATGGGCTTACCGGCCCGGCGCCCATAAGTGAACATGGAGCATTCCGATGATCGGTTGTCCATGGCAGGATTGGTCGGTGCCGGGGTGCTTGCGCTCTGCGCGGCGGCTGTTGTGGGTCATCCCCCGCGTGTAGAACGGCCCACGACCAATGGCAGGGTGCCGATCATCACACCGACCTCTGCGTATGTGCGGACCGGTGATAGCATTATGATCCGTTCCGAGGGTGGTGGCCTGCTTCGTGTGGGTATGGGTGCCGATGGGGAAATGAAGGACCAGGCCGACCGCTTCGTCTTGAAAGCGGAACCCGATGTATGGAATGCGGCCCGCACGCTCAGTATACCGCTATCGGTCAACTGGCGTCATCCGCTCGCGGGACTTCCAAGCGCCGAAGTATTGCGCTTCGCAGAGCGCGACACACGTGGGCGGTCCGGTCCTGAGCGGATACACACGCTGTTGTTCACGGATCACGGTGAGCTACCGGTCGTATCGCTGGTCATGCCTAGCGGGTCGCTCTTCGATCCGGATACCGGTATCATGGTCGTGGGTAATGCGGTACTGCACGCCCCGAAGAAGGTCTTGATCGCGGAGTACAGGGATCCGCGTTCGTGGAAGTACCCGGGCAATTTCCATATGCGCGGCAAGGATTGGGAACGGAAGGGCCATATGGAGTACATCGATCCAGGAGGACACGAACGTTTCCGATCCACGGTCGGCGTGCGGATCAACGGCCAGATGACCCGTTCGTTCCCCCAGCATGCCTTCCGCCTGTCCTTTCCCGATCCGCTGCATGAGGATCTTTTCAGCGAGCCTGTCGGTGGTGGATACGGTTCGGTCGTTCTACGCGCTGCGGGGAACGATCAGATCCGGGCCATGGTGCGTGACGTCTATCAGCATGACCTGTGCAAAGGATTGCCTTTCGAGGTTTCCGGGTATCGGATGTGCGTGCTCTACATCAATGGAGCGTACTGGGGAGTACATGATCTACGTCCGCGGATGGACGAGAACGAACTCGCGCGACGCTATGACATAAGCGCGGACGACATTACGATACTTGAGGATGAGGCCCGGCTCTACCGAGGGGACACCATGGAGGTGATCCGTTTTGAACGGCTCGCGAACCGGACCGCAAAATGGGGCGGTGCAGATGATGCCTGGCTGGATACACTGAACAGGAGCATCGACGTGGATGGGTTCCTGTCCTATATGGCGAGCCAGATGATCCTGGCCAACATGGACTGGCCCTCGCAGAACGTGAAGTATTGGCGGTACACGGGCCAGCCTCGACCGGAACGCCCTTTGGACGGACGGTGGTACTTCATCATGGGCGACACCGATCTGGGCTATGGCGTACAGTCGTCGACGAACGTCGACCTCTTCGTCAGGGTGAATGCACTGGATGTCCCGATCACCAAGTTGCTCCATGGAATGCTGAAGAACCCTGGATTGCGCGACAGGTTCGTCAGGATCACGCGGGACCTGGCCACAGGCGCGTTCTCGGCGTCACGGTCATTGCCATTGTTGGAGCGGATCGTCGGGTCAATGGCCCCGGAAATGGGCAGGCATACAGCACGCTGGCGCAGGCCGGGCTCGGTGGCAGCATGGCAGGCCGAGGTGGACGTGATGCGGACGTTCGCCAAAGAGCGCGAGGCGGCAGTGCTCAAGCAGCTCGAGGCTTTTGAGGGCAAAGGTTCCTGAGACCATGGTGACCTATCTGCTACGCAACTACCAGCTCTTCCTGTTGGTCATCCTCTATGTGGTGGTCGGGGTTTACGCCCGTCCGTTGCTCTTCGCGTTGATGCCGCTCTCAGTGTTCTTCATGAAATCGCGCAACCTGTGGGGCGACATGCTCTTTGGGATGATCATCGTCCTGGTCCTTTCCGATATCACGCCATGGTTCTTCAGCATGCAGGTTTTCAAGAGCGCCAAGAACACGTACATCTCCGCGTTGGCGCTGATCTTCCTGCTGGAACGGTACCGTTTCGTGCCGTTCTCCCAGGTCTTCAACATCTTCCTCCCGTTCTTCGTGTACAGCATTTTCCCCCTGGTGTTCTCGAACAACATCGTGGTGGGTCTGGAGAAGACGGTATCCTATGCGTTGCTGTACCTGGTGATCCCGAACTACGTGCTCTACAATTACCGGACGATGGGTTGGGATTTCTTCCGCAATCTGGTCCTGTTCATGTCGGTGGTGCTCCTGGCCGGTCTTATCATACCCTTCTACGGGAACTTCTACGCTTACATGATCGGTCGTTTTCGCGGGCTGTTCGGCAACCCCAACGGCATGGCGATCTTCTGCTTCCTGCTCATCGTTCTGGCAGCGGTGCTCGCTTCGATCAAGAAGGACCTTTTGTCCTGGAAGGACAAGCTGTTCATCCACGGGACCGCGATGTACTTCCTCATCGTTTCCGGATCCCGGTCATCGCTCATCGCCGTGCTCATCTTTTTCGTGTTCGGCAGGTTCTTCTCAACGTCGCCGTTCCTGGGGTTCATGATGCTGCTGGGAGCCTTCGGCGCTTCGGAGCTGGTATTGGCGAACATCGAACCAATTGTCCTGTACCTCGGATTGGAGGACTATGTGCGCTTGAACACCCTTGAAAGCGGAAGTGGGCGCTACTTCGCCTGGTCCTTCGCCTGGCAGCACATCCAGGAGTACTTCGTTTTCGGCGGAGGCTTCGCCAATGACGAACGCATCATGCGGAAGCACCGGTTGTACCTGGAGCGTATGGGGCACCAAGGGGGTGTACACAACTCCTACTTGTCGTTCTGGTTCAATGTCGGGATCGTTGGCCTGTTGATCTACTTCAGGAGCTTCATCCTCATTTTCATCAAGGCGAGCAAACTCGTCCCTGTCAGTTTGGGTGTGATGTTCGCCGTCCTGTGGTCGATCACCTATGAATCGTGGCTTGTAAGCTCCCTCAACCCGTATACGATCATTCTCATCATCATCCTGACCGTGCTCACGGAACCGGAGATCGTTCGCGGGGTCTCCGACGGGTTGGATCCAGTAGGGGCGGAGGACGATCCGGAGGCTGCTCCGGCTCCGATGCCGTTACCAGCGGTGTAGGCTTACTTTGCCGGACTTCCACCAGATGAAACGCAGACTCTTCATTGTCGCCCTCTTGGCTTCGCTGCTCGGCATCGGCGGATGGCTTGCCGACCGCATGCTGAAAGGACGGGACCATCCCGGATTGGCGACATTCATCCACCAGTGGTGGGTGAACTATCCGGCTTCCTTCGCCGTGGAACCCGCCGAGTTGAGCATTCATGTGGACCAGAAGGCACTGGATGAACTCGAAGCGGTCGTGGAGGCGGCCCGGGCACGTGGTGTCATCATGCCCGACGGGAACGACTACGTACCGGCGGAGCTTCGCTTCGAAGGATCCACCTTCAAAGCCAAGATCCGCATCAAGGGAAAGATGTCTGATCACGTGCAAGGGAGCAAGTGGTCGTTTCGGGTGGTTGCGAAGAAGGACAAGGGCTTTCTGGGCATGCAACGCTTCTCATTGCAACATCCAGGAACGCGCAACTATTTGTGTGATTGGTTCTATCATCGGCTCATGCGCGGTGAAGGGGTCATCGCCCTACGGTACGGGTTCATCCGACTCAAGTTCAATGAGGAGGACCTTGGCATCTACGCTTTCGAGGAGCACTTCGGCCCTGAGTTGTTGGCCAACAACGGTCGGTTGAACGGCCCGCTGTTCCGCTTCGATCCCGGGCTCTTTTGGGAGCATCGCCTGAACATGATGGAGAAGGTGAGGTACAACGAACCTTTCGGGGCGTACCAGGCCGCAGCGGTCGATCCCTTCGGCACCGGTGACATCGAAAAAGACAGCACGCAGCGCGCGTTGTTCGAAGAGGCGGTCTCGCGCATGGATGCATTCCGTCGTGGACGACTGCGGGCATCGGAGGTCTTCGATGCGGACAAGTTAGGTAGGCGCCACGCCATCCTCGACCTCGTCGGAGGTCATCATAGCATGGATTGGAGCGACGTGAAATTCTATTTCGATCCGGTGCTCAAGCGCATTGAACCCGTGGCATACGAGAGTTTCAGCGCGTTCCCTATCCGGACCCTCGCTGGTTCCGATCGATATACGGGAGTGCATGACCCGGCCTTGGACCTGCACGATGCCTATTTCAACGATGCCGATCTGTTCCGGGCGTACGTGCATCATCTCGAACGTGTATCCCGCCCGTCCTACCTGGACAGTGCTTTCGCGGCCTTGGCCCCGGCATTGGACAGTGCCTCAGCGTTGATCTACCGCGAGTTCCCCTACAAGGAATTGGATCGGTCCATCTACTACAAGAACCAACGGATCATCCGGAAGTTGTTGGATGTCCCCAAGGGCTTCCATGCCTATTTCAACGGCGGCACCGACACCCTGCGTTTCGCAGTGGTGCCGATCGAGGGATTACCCATCGAAGTGCATGGGCTGCTCGCCGATGATGGAGCACTGATGCCCCCTGCCGTTCCGATCATCGTACCCTGTCGCATTCCAGGCCGGATGGGCGAGCCCATTGAATTCTCGGTGCCTGTGAAGGGAAAGTGGAACGCTGATGCCAAGCGAACGATGCGTCTGCGGTACAGCGTGTTGGGTTCGTCGGTGCAGAAAGAACTCGAGGTATTCCCCTACGGCTATATGGGAGACCTCACGCTCCCCTCGTTCGTCGAGCAAGGACCGACCGATCTCCGGGCGTTACCCTTCCTTTCCTTCGATGAAGGGACACGTACCATCCGATTCCTCCCTGGGAATTGGGTGATCGCACGAGACCTGTTCCTCCCGGAAGGATACTCCGTAAAGGCGATCGCGCCGTTGCGATTGGACCTGCAACACGGAGCACGTATCGTGTCACGGTCCACCATGGAATGGATCGGTATGGATGATGCCCCGATCTCAGTGGGCTCATCCGACCGGAGCGGAGGAGGGTTGATCCTGTTGGGTGCCGATGAGGCGAGCCGCTTCGACCGTGTACGGTTCGAAGGATTCGGACCGGCCGCATCGAACGTGCCGTCGATCTTCGTCCAGGACGCGGACATCCGTTTTACCGAGTGTGGCTTCGGGGAGGTCCGGGAACGCGATCTCCTTCTGGCGGTGCGTGCGAAAGCCGTGTTAAGGTCATGTGCGTTCACCGGTGGCAAGGACCAGCTTGTCCTGGCCTTCGACGGTGCTGAACTGACCGGTTCCACCTTCAACGGCGCCGGCGATGATGCCATTAGCGTGAAAGGCGGATCGGCGGTCATTTCCGGTGTAGAGGTCGCGGGAGTGTTGGGCACGGGCTTGAAGCTGGACGAGCGTGCTGAAGTTGTGGTGAGATCCACATCGATGAGGTCCGGGAAGAACACTGTTTCCATTGCCGAAGGGTCCGTTCTGCGTATGGATGATGGCTCGTTGGGATCGGAGAACGGGGCCGCGGTCGATGTTGATGCACTGCATGCACGGCATGGTGCTTCGCGGGTGGAGTTGACCCGCGTACTCATCAGCGGATCCAAGGTCCCGTTCAAGATCGGCAAGGGCGAAAAGGTGCTGGTTGATGGCAAGGTGGTAGGACCCACGGATGGAACTGTTGGGCAATGAGATCGAGCGCATGGTTGTCCTTTGTCCTCGCGTGTTCCGCGGCCGAGGCACAGGTATCCCCTTACACCGGCCGACCGGTCCTTCCGCCTGACAGTTCCGGTCACTACCGGCTGCTGATCGGTGGGCACTTCCATGGGGAGAGCACGAATGCATCCGGCTTTCCTGCCGCGACCATCCTGGCGGGTATCGATGCGATGAACCGTACCGGGGCGAACGCGTTGCTCAGTACCGGCGACCTTTTCATGGAGCCGGATCGCGATAGTGCACGGTATGTGACCTCGTTCTTCACCAAGCTGGAGCTGGCCCTGTTCAATGCGCCGGGCAACCACGATCTGGAAGGCGATGCCTACAACCACCTGCCCGTTGCACCGCAGCTATTGCACATGGGGCGTGACAGGATCCTCCTGTTGGATACGGAACGGGACGATAGCCGCATCCTTGGAGATCAGTTGCAGATGCTTGCCGCCCTTGCGACGGATGCTGATGCCGGGCGTCTCGGCCGCGTCTTCATCGTTAGCCACCGACCGGTCTGGGCGGAAGAGGATCCGCGCTACAGCCCGCTGTTCGAAGGCAACACCCGGTCACTCGCAGGCACGAACTATGCTTCAGAGGTGCTTCCGATCCTGCAACGGATCGCGCGGAACGGCAATGTGTATTGGATCAGCGGAAGCATGGCAGGCAAGGCTCCGGCCAGCATCTTCTTCCAACCGCAGCCGGGCGGTATCACCTACATCCAGTGCGCGGTGCGTGACGAGTTGCGCGATGCCCTGCTCGTTGCCGACGTTTCGCCTCTGGCGGTCGAGTGGTCCGCCATGTCGTTGACCGGAATGCCCATGCAGGATGTTACGACCTATGATGCGGAATGGTGGGCTTCGCATAAGGGCGTGCAGGAGACCTTCCATTGGAGGCGGATACCTTACTTGGTGCGGAAGAACCTTGGTTATCCAGCGTTCTGGTACGGTGCGGCTACAGCCATCCTATTGATGCTGCTGGTCTTCATCCTCTGGCGCAGGTCTGGTGGTAAAGGCAAGGCGGAGCGGAATGGATCGGCAACCAGCCCGACCGGACTGCGTCAATGATCAGGATGCCTAAGGGATCGCGCTCCAGCATCATCATTCCCTAGCTTTACCGGACAAGATCAACATCGGACCATGGCACGAATACTGGTTACCGGCGGAGCCGGGTTCATCGCGAGCGACCTGGCTTTGAAGCTGGCCGATGACCCCAAGAACGATGTCATCGTCGTGGACAATCTGTTGACCGGTGAGATCTCCAAGATCGCTGCTCCTGGCCGCAGCAACCTGCACTTCATCAAGTGTGATGTCAACCGGTTCGATGACATCAGCGGGGTGTTCTACGCCTATCGCTTCGATCACGTGTTCCACTATGCCGCGATGGTGGGAGTGAAGCGGACCACGGACAATCCGGTGATGGTGTTGCGCGACATCGATGGCATCCGCAACATCCTCGACCTGTCCAAGAACACCGGTGTACAGCGCGTGCTTTTCTCGAGCAGCAGTGAAGTGTATGGCGAGCCGGTCGAGATCCCCCAGAACGAGCGCACCACGCCGCTGAACTCCAAGCTGCCCTACGCCATCGTCAAGAACATCGGCGAAGCATTCCTGCGGTCCTATCAGAAGGAGTTCGGTTTGGATTACACGATCTTCCGCTTCTTCAATACCTACGGCCCCAAGCAGAGCAAGGATTTCGTGGTCGCCAAATTCCTCCGCGCCGCGCTCGCGAACGATGATATCACGCTTTACGGCGACGGCCTTCAGACGCGGACGTTCTGTTACATCGATGACAACATCGACGCTTGCCTGGCCGCGTACCACCGCAAGGAGGTGTTGAACGATGTGGTCAATATCGGGTCGGACAAGGAGATCACGATCAGGACCCTTGCCGAGCTCATCATCGAGATCACGGGCAGCCGGTCCAAGGTCGTTCATTTGCCGCCGTTGGAAGAAGGCGACATGACCCGGCGTATGCCTGACATCACTCGGATGCGTGGTTTGCTAGGACGTGAACTGTTGCCGCTTCGTACAGGACTGGAGCGTATCCTGGAACATTCCATCGTCCCTCGATAAGGGGGCGCATGGTTGACGGACAGGCGCTCGCGGACCGACGCTTGGCCATTCGTAAAGGTCTTCGGCTTCTGGACCGGTTGCATGGTCCTTCGCCTGGTCCGTCTCGCGTGCAGTGGAAAACAGAACGGGAGACCGAAGTCTCCCGTTCTGGATGCCTACGATCCGTGGATCAGAACTTGGCGCGCGACTTGCGGCCTACGCGTTTGTTGCCACGCATCCAATTGTACCGCTGGCGGTAGAAGTTGGATTGCCCGCGTAGGACGTAGCTGTACGTGAACGTCAGTGTCAAATAGCTGTCGTTGTGGGTGGGGTCGCCGCGAACGTTCTCCTTCTTCGGCGAATCACCTGGGCTATCGTAATACCCGTAATTGTCAGGATGTGGCAGTGTCGGGTCCAGTGCATAGGCGAAGTTGCTCTGGTCTGCCATCTGGTCGGCGAGGCCACCAACACCTTCGGGCAACAGGTTGGGATCCTTGTAGGTGGTGCTCACATCATCCAAGTAATCCGTGAAAGTGGTGCGCCAACCCAAGTCCATCCCGAAGCGGTGCTTGCGCCCCTGGGTGAAGTGGAACCCGATACCGACCGGTACGGACATCCCGATGCTGGAATAATCCACCAACTCCGTGTTCAGCGGTTGCAGATCGTAGAATTCGCCCTGACGGTTCAACTGGCCTTTCGGATTATGGTAGAAAGCGGCAATACCCGCATAGCCGAACAACCTGAAGTCCAGTCGATAGCGTCCGCGTCCCCCGAGATCATTGTCCTGGAAGATCGTGAACTCCGGGCGCAGGTACCACTCGAAGAGGTCATTGCGGAAGTTCAAGTTACGCCCCCTTCTTGGACGGTACGTGGACAGCTCATCGGCCCCTTGGATGCGCAGGTACATCAACCCCGAGTTCACCGAGATCAAGCGGTTGATCTTCCGGCGAGCGAAGGCCCCAACGGCCCAGCGGGACTGGCTCAACTTCATGTCCCATACGAAGTCGCGTCGTGGTTGGTCCGTACCGCCCATTTCGCCGAGGTAGTTCGCTGCGCCGATATGCACACCGTAGTCCCAAGCGTACTGGGCATGGGCGTTGCCGCCTACCAAGGCTCCAACACCAACGAGTATCGAAATGCGTAATGTTCTCAAGCTCATGACAAGAACTGGCGCACGAGGCACCATCGGGCAAACTTATAAAAGATCGGCATGTGGGATACCTTTGGATCGACCAGAATATCAACAATATACGTCCAACGCTTGCTACGGGGCCACGGAAGGGGTCTTCCGGGTACTTTTGGACCCCTATGCCGCTGGGAGATCGTGTAACGGAATTGTTCGGGACCAAGTTCCCCTTGGTCCAAGCTGGCATGATCTGGTGTTCGGGGTGGAAACTTGCCTCGGCCGTGAGCAACGCGGGTGGGTTGGGTATTATCGGTTCGGGGTCCATGTACCCTGAGGTCCTGCGCGAACACGTGCGTAGATGCAAGGCGGCGACCGATCGTCCCTTCGGGGTGAACGTGCCGATGCTCTATCCGGATGTGGAGCAGCATATCGCCACGATCCTGGAAGAGGATGTGCCGATCGTTTTCACGTCGGCCGGGGATCCTGGGAAGTGGACCCCGCGGCTCAAGGAAGCCGGGCGCAAGGTGGTGCATGTCGTTAGCAGCGTGAAGTTCGCGTTACGTGCCGAGGCTGCCGGAGTGGATGCTGTGGTGGCCGAGGGTTTCGAAGCCGGTGGCCACAACGGGCGCGAGGAAACAACGACGATGGTGCTGGTCCCGATGGTGGTGGATGCCGTCAGGATCCCCGTTATCGCTGCCGGTGGTATCTCCGATGGCCGGTCCATGCTCGCTGCTATGTGCCTGGGCGCTGAGGGGGTGCAGATCGGAAGCCGTTTCGTTTGTTCGGAAGAATCATCGGCGCATAAGGCCTTCAAGGAGCGTGTAGCGAATTCCAGTGAAGGGGATACGATACTAACGCTCAAGGAGTTGGCTCCGGTACGACTCCTGAAGAACAAGTTCTTTCTCGATATCCAACAAGCCTATGCCAGAGGGGCGGATAAAGAAGAACTGAAGACCGTTCTGGGTAGGGCCCGGGCGAAGCGCGGCATGTTCGAGGGTGACCTCGATGAAGGCGAGTTGGAGATCGGTCAGGTCAGTGGGCGTATCGATGGGATCCTTCCTGCGGCCACCATCGTGGATGGGATCATGGCCGACTACACAAAGACGCTCAGCGGTTTGACCGGGGCCATGCAAGGTGTTTGAAAACGGATCGATCGGGTGGCAACATCACAAGCGTCTTGAACGTCTATTTCAACGTGCGGGTACCATCACTGGAGAACTTAGGAAGGGCGGCCGCCCTTTTCTTGAAGTGCGCATCGGTGCTGTTCGTGAATGGTTCTTGTACCGTGCAAGCGGCGATGGACCCTCCCATTCTGCGCTGTGCAAGCGTGGATGTGAACGGTGATGTCACACTTACCTGGACCGTTCCACCCGACCCCGGTGGTGAATTCGGGAACTATCGGATCTACTCGTCAACGGATATCAACGGACCCTTTGCCCCGATCACCAGCATCGCGGTCTATGGTACGACCTCATTCCTTTCGGTCGGGGCCAATGCCAATATCGGTGCGCAGTACTACTACCTGACCACGATCACCGCAGGTCCTTCTCCGGAGGAGTCGGCGCCGAGTGATACGGTTGCGACGATCTACCTGCAACTGTTCCAGAGCACACCTCCCGGTAGCGCCGATCTCTTCTGGACCGCCACGCCTTCGGCACCGACTGCAGCGGATAGTATCAGTATTTGGATGGAATATCCGATCGGCACGTGGCAGATCATCGCAGAGGTCCCGTCCACAACGCTTTCCTATCAGCATACCATTACCGTGTGCGATGATTCGCTCAGTTTCAGGGTTGAACGTGCCGATGTTTCAGGCTGCATCTCATCCAGCAATTTCACCGGCGATCGTTTCGAGGATGTCACACCGCCGTCATCCCCGGTGATCACCGTGGTTACTGTGGACACCCTGTCAGGCCTCGCCACCGTGGATTGGGAACCCAGCCCCGAGGCCGATACCGACGGGTATATCATCGTATTCAACGCACCAGGTGGTGCGGCGATCATCGATACGGTCTTCGGACAGTTCAACACCGAATATGAGTGGTCCGAGAGCCTCGCTGGGTTGAGGCCCGAATCCTACACCATAGCGGCTTTCGACACCTGCGAAACAGGCATTCCTCCGAGCCCGAACACGAGCGCGACCTTGCCGTTCCATACGTCGATGTATTTGGGTCATTCCTATGACCAGTGCGCTGGTGAAGTGTCCCTCGAATGGTCCGCCTATGTGGGTTGGCCCGTGGAAAGCCAGCAGCTGTTCGTGCAGGTGGACGGAGGCCAGTGGACCCTGCTGGTCAACCTGCCGGGTGATGCGACGACCCATGTGCATGAGGTTGAGCCCTTCCGCACGTACTGTTACGCCGTGGAGGCTTCACGCGGGATGGGGCTTGCCGCATCCTTGTCGAACAGTACTTGCGTTGATACGGATTATCCCGGTCTGCCCGCGTTCAACTACATCCGCACGGTCACTGTCAGTGGGTCGGAACAGATCACCGTCGTGGATAGCCTGGACCTCACCGCGCAGGTCACAGGGTATCGTTTGGAGCGATCGGAGAATGGTGGCGACTTCGTCCCTATGGCCACCCAAGGTCCCAGCTTGACCTCCGTTATCGAGTTCGTGGACAACGATGTGGACCCTGCGGCAATAGGGTACCAGTATCGCGTCATCGTGAAGGATGCCTGCGGCGCGGACGCATTGACCAGCAACATCGGGGCGAATATCGTGTTGAGTGCGGTTGCCGATCTCCGCGGGTACAATACGCTCGCCTGGAACGGTTACCTGGACTGGGCAGGTGATGTCAATGGCTACGGGTTGTACAGGCAGGTGGAAGATGCACCCTTCACGTTGCTGAACACCGTACCTGCCGATCCGTGGCTCTATCCCGATGATGTTTCGGGCTTGACCTCCACAACGGGCCGTTTCTGTTATTACGTGCTTGCGTTCGAAGAGGGCAATCCCTCGGGCATCAACGCCACCTCCCGAAGCAACGAGGTCTGCGCGGTTCAGGAAGAACTCGTCTACATACCGAACGCTTTCGTGATCGGGGGTTATAATCCGGTCTTTCGACCGGTACTCTCCTACGTGGACGTGTCGGAGTACGAACTGAGCATCATCAACCGCTGGGGGCAGGTCTTTTGGACCACCGACGACCCTACGGTCGCCTGGGATGGGACGGTCGACGGCGAACCAGTACCCCTGGGCATCTATGCGTACTACTGTAACTTCAAGAACGGCGCAGGCCGGGTGTTCGAGAAACGCGGCACCGTGACCATGCTCACTGCCATGGATTGAACGGACGGATCGTCCCCATGCCTACTTTTGTGCATGGAACGATCCACTACGGTCCCCCACAAGAAGGTCGCCTCAGGTTCTCCCGCCAACGGGCGTGCGAGCTTCGCCAAATTCACGGGTGAAGGACTGACCTACGACGATGTGCTGCTGGTGCCCGCATACAGCGAGGTACTGCCACGCGAGGTCGACATCCGCTCACAGTTCACACGCAACATCCGGTTGAACATCCCCGTGGTGTCCGCCGCCATGGACACCGTCACCGGGGCAGAACTGGCCATTGCCATCGCGCAACAAGGTGGCATTGGCGTTATCCACAAGAACCAATCGATCGCAGAACAAGCCGCTGAGGTGCGCAGGGTGAAACGCTCCGAGAGCGGCATGATCCTGGATCCGGTAAAGCTGGAAGAGAGCGCCCTCGTGGGGGATGCCCTCAAGTTGATGGCCGAGAACAGGATCGGCGGGATCCCGGTGGTGAATACTGCGGGCAGGCTCGTTGGGATCGTTACCAATCGGGACCTCAGGTTCGAGAAAAAGATGCTTCGACCGGT
This sequence comes from Flavobacteriales bacterium UBA3364, assembly GCA_002360495.1. Lineage (GTDB taxonomy): Bacteria > Bacteroidota > Bacteroidia > Flavobacteriales_F > PHOS-HE28 > PHOS-HE28. Next base: position 10,336 of record DEQO01000139.1, on the reverse strand, counting down.
GGCCGAAGTGATGACCAAGGAGAACATCATCACCGCGAAACCGGACACCACGATGGCCCAGGCGGAGGAGATCCTCCAAGGCTACAAGATCGAAAAGCTTCCGGTGGTCGATGCCAAGGGGACCTTGGTGGGTTTGATCACCTACAAGGACATCATCAAGCTCAAACAACGACCGAACGCGTGCAAGGACAAGATCGGCCGCCTGCGGGTGGCCGCAGCCATCGGCGTTACAAGTGATACGCTGGACCGCGCGCATGCATTGGTCGAAGCCGGTGTCGACGCGTTGGTCATCGATACGGCACATGGCCATAGCAGGGGTGTTTTGGAGATGCTGCGCACGGTCAAAAAAGACCTTCCCAACGTCGACGTGATCGTGGGGAACATTGCAACGGCGGAAGCAGCGATCGCTTTGGTGGAGGCAGGTGCCGATGCGGTCAAAGTGGGGATAGGCCCGGGCAGCATTTGCACCACACGGGTCATTGCCGGGGTCGGTGTGCCACAGTTGACGGCCGTTCTGGATTGTGCCGAAGCGATACGGGGCAGTGGAGTTCCGGTCATTGCCGACGGAGGCATCCGCTACACCGGTGACATCGTGAAGGCGATGGCCGCGGGTGCTGGTTCCGTCATGGTGGGGAGCATGTTCGCCGGCGTTGAGGAAAGCCCCGGCGAGACCGTTATTTATGAGGGTAGGCGGTTCAAGACGTACCGGGGCATGGGATCCATCGAGGCCATGCAGCAGGGCAGTAAGGACCGGTACTTCCAGGACATGGAGGACGACATCAAGAAACTCGTACCGGAAGGGATCAGCGGACGGGTGCCGTACAAAGGCAAATTGGCGGAGGTGGTCCATCAACTCGTTGGTGGACTGCGGGCTGGAATGGGCTATTGCGGGGCGGCGGACATGGAAGCCCTCTGTGGAGCCCGGTTCATCCGAATTACCATGGCGGGTATGCGGGAGAGCCATCCCCACGATGTCCACATCACCAGGGAGGCACCGAACTACAGCCACCTTTGATCACCTCGTTGGTTCGATCAATTTAACGGTCCGGCCCGCCTGCGGTCACTGGCCCGATCGGTTACATTTGCCACCCTTGTTCACGCCGTTGGATACGCGCGGCGGCTCATTTCAGCACATCAATGGAACGTGTAATGCAGAAGTTCGGGAAGGCCATCATCGCCATGGCCGTGTGTCTTTCGACGGGAGCCATCGCCCAGAACGGTACGGCGGATCCGACCATCATGACCGTGGATGGAAAACCCGTGTCGCGGAGCGAGTTCGAGGCCATCTACAAGAAGAACAACAAGGACGCCCAAGTGACGAAAGAGGCCTTGGACGAATACCTCGACCTCTTCATCAACTACAAGCTGAAGGTGCGCGAGGCGGAGGTATTGGGCATGGATACCATCGCCAAGTTCAGGACCGAACTGGATGGGTACCGGAAACAACTCTCCCGCCCCTACCTCATCGATCGTGAGTTGAACGATGCATTGATGCGGGAAGCCTTCGATCGCATGCAGAAGGAGGTCCGTGCCAGCCATATCCTGGTGCAACTGGCGGCCGAGGCTTCACCGGAGGATACCGCGATCGCATGGAAGCGTATCAACCTGCTTCGCGAACGTGTTGTGAAAGGAGAGGACTTCGCGTCCGTGGCCAAAGGGACCGGTGGTTCGGACGACCCCAGCGCACAGAAGAACGGTGGCGATCTCGGCTGGTTCAGCGCGTTGCAGATGGTGTATCCGTTCGAAAGCGCCGCATACAACACCAAGCCCGGAGAGGTCAGCATGCCGGTGCGCACACGTTTCGGTTACCACATCATCAAGGTCATCGATCAACGTCCGGCGCGCGGGCAGGTGAAAGTGGCGCACATCATGATGCGCAGCACGGACCAGGATACTCCGGAGCAGCGGGCTTCCTCGGAGAAACGGATCAAGGAGGTGTACGAGCAGCTCAGTACCAACAAGACCACGTTCGGCGAGGCTGCGTTGAAGTACAGCGAGGACGAAAGCTCCAACACAAAAGGCGGCGAACTGCCGATGTTCGGCACCGGGAAGATGATCGAGGAGTTCGAGGACGCGGCTTTCGCCTTGCAACGTCCCGAGGAGATCACCGCGCCGATCAAGTCACGGTACGGCTGGCACATCATCAAGTTGCTGGAGAAACAGGCGCCGCCGGATTATGACGGTGCAAAGGCTGAACTGAAGAACAAGATCTCCCGGGACAGCCGTGCGGAGATCACCCGCAAGGTCTTCATCGATCGCCTCCGCAAGGAATACGGCTCCATGACCTATCCCAAGAACATGAAGTCCCTCTACGCCATGGTCGATTCATCGATCTTCAAGAAGGGCACCTCTGAAAGCGATACCCTGCTCCGGAAGAACGTCGTCGAAGGACCGTTCGTGGAGAACGGATCCAGCTATCGCCGGGAGATCCTTGGCGCCATATCGGGCGGCAAGCTCTTGAACGCGAAGAGCCGTCAATATGATGAAATGACACAGACCATGGACGACACCGTCGTGGTGCGCACCATCATGGAAGGCTGGAGCTATGACCGCAACAAGGCGGCCAAGCTTACCAAGCCGGTCTTCTCCTTCAAGGGCGGAACGTTCACGCAGAAGGACCTGCTCGATTTCCTCGAAAGCAAACAGAAGCGCGAGCGCGTTATTCCCATAGTCGAGTATGTGGACACGCGTACGGTGGAATTCATCGACGAGAAGATCATGAGCTACGAGGACGCGCACCTGGAGGAGAAGTACAGCGACTTCCGACTGCTTATGAAGGAATACCGCGATGGGATCCTGTTGTTCGAGCTTACCGACCAGAAGGTCTGGGGCAAGGCCGTACGCGATACGGCCGGGCTTGAGGCGTTCCATGCCCAGCACCGCGACGAGTTCATGTGGGAAACCCGCTATGACGGGGACCTCTACACCTGTTCCAATGCCGCCGTGGCAAAGCAGGTACGCGGGTTGTGGAAGAAAGGGAAGCGCGGCCCCGAGCTCACGGACGTGGTGAACAAGACCGATCCCTTGGCGTTGACGATCGAGAACGGTCTTTTCACCGCTGAACAGAAGCCGTATTTGAAAGGGATCACCCAACCCGGCCTGGGCGCGGACATCCAGTTGGACGATCGGGTCGTTCTCGCCGACATCAAAGCTGTGCGTGCTCCGGAGCCGAAGACGCTGGAGGAAGCGCGGGGGCTGATCACCGCCGCCTATCAGGACAGCTTGGAGAAGGCATGGATCGCTGAACTGCGCGCCAAGTACCCGGTCACTGTCGATCAGGACGTCCTCTATTCCATCAAGTGAGGCCAGTGCTGGAGCATGCCCGGATGACCCCAGGTGCGATCGGGATGGCCGGGATAGCAGCGGCGTGCTCTCTTTCCTGTACGCCTCCGGAAGATCCTGCCGATCGGCCGATCGCCCGGGCGTACGACCAGATCTTGAATTGGAGCGACCTGCGACAGGTGATCCCCATGGAGGCTGACCCCCAGGACAGCTCCGCGCTTGCCCAACGGTTCATCGACAACTGGCTCCGGCAGCAGGCAGTGCTGCATATGGCCGAGCGCAACCTCTCGAACGAGGGTATCGATCTCGAAAGCCAATTGGAGGATTATCGCCGTTCCTTGGTGATCTTCAATTATGAGCAGGCGTTGGTGGAGCAGAAATTGGACACCTTGGTCACCGATCAGGACATCCAAGCCTACTTCGAGGCGCACAAGTCGAACTTCGAACTCAAGGACAATATCGTGCGCGCGCGATGGTTCAAGGTGAACGAGCCCGACAAACGGGTGGTCCGGAAGATGGAGGAACGCTTCATGGGAGGCAAGAACGACCAACTTCACGAGTTGGAACTGTGGCTCGCACAACTCGGCGTGTCCATCACCGACCGAAGTGGCACTTGGACCCCTTGGTCCGAGATCCTGCAGGAGGTCCCCTTCGAAGGGAACGAGGCGGAGGGCATCGTTGCACGGAACGGGAAAGGTGTCGTGAAGCAGGGAACCGCCTCCTGGTTCGTGGAGGTCCTTGAGCACCGTGACCGGAACAGTGTCTCCCCGCTCAGCTTGGTGCGGCAGGATATCCGTTCGATCCTCCTGAACCAACGGAAACTGCAGCTGATCGAGACCATGCGCGAGACCGTTTACAAGGATGCGTTGGACCATGAGGACCTGGAGCTGTACAACTAGCCTTTTTGGCGCCCTCCTCCTTTCGGGTGCGATCCAGGCCCAGCCGGCCGGTATAGTGATCGACCGTGTCATTGGTGTGGTGGGCCGGGAGGCCGTTCTGTACTCCGATCTGACGGGTCGCACGGAGCAGGCCCGGCAGAACGGTCGCACGTTGGATAAAGGCGGTATATGCGGTGAATTGGAGGATCTGCTGTACGAGAAGTTGCTGTTGGAACAAGGACGCATCGACAGCGTGGTGGTGGATGAGGCACAGATCGATGGCGAATTGGACCGGCGCATCCGCTACTTCGCGGCACAACTGGGCGGCGAGGAAAAACTGGAGCAGTTCTATGGAAAATCGGTCACCGAGATCCGTGCGGAGTTCCGGGACCAGGTGCACGATCAACTGATGGTGCAGAACATGCAGCAGAAGGTGACCACAGACACGCGCATCACACCGCGCGATGTGCAACGTTTCTATCAATCGATCCCATCGGACAGTGTTCCGCTGATCAACGCGGAGGTCGAGTACGCGCAGATCCTCCGTATACCCAAGGCAAGCGAGGCCGAGGAACGCAGGGTGCGGCGCAAGATCGAGGAGTTCCGCGAGAGTGTGCAGAAAGGGGAGAAGGACATATGTACCGTGGCCATCCTCTACTCCGAGGATCCGGTATCCGCAAAGGAGTGCGGTGAATTGGGCATGGTCCCCCTGGGAGCCATGGTGCCTGAGTTCGACGCCGTGGCCATGAGTTTGAAGGAAGGGGAGGTCAGCCAGGTGTTCAAGACCCAATATGGATACCATTTCATGCAAATGGTGGAACGCAGGGGCGAACACTACAATGCCCGTCACGTGCTGATGCGCCCTCAGGTCGGGTCCACGGAACTCCAGGCGGAACGCAGCCTGTTGGACAGCCTGGCAGGTCTCGTGCGGAACGGCAAAGCCCGCTTCGCGGACCTGGCCACGGAATACTCCGACGATGAGGAGAGCAAGGGTTCGAACGGGCTCGTCATCGAACCGAACAGCAATGCACCCCGGTGGGACATGGGAGCCCTTGATCAACAGACGTTCTTCGTGCTCGACAAACTGAAGGAAGCGGAGGTGAGCGAGCCCCAACTGATCGTCCTACCCGATGCGTCCAAGGCTTATCGCATTGTGCAACTCCTGGTCCGGACGCCTCCGCACCGGGCGAACTTGAAGGACGATTACAGGATGCTCCAGCAAGCAGCCGAAGGGAAACTGAGGGCCGAAGCGGCGCAGCAATGGGTCGCGGAAAAACTGGAGGGGACCTATGTCCGGATCGATCCGGAGTATGCGACCTGCACGTTCAGCCACGTTTGGAACCCCACCGACACCACGCGAAAATGAAGTTGCCGGCCCTTGTGCCGGACCATGATCATGAACGACACACAGTCTGTAGAACGGTTCGGAGAACAATACGGGCGACTGAAGGCCGAGGTCAACAAGGTCATCATCGGCCAGGATCTGGTGGTCGACCTGGTGCTTCAGGGCATTTTCAGCCGTGGGCATTGCCTGTTGGTGGGTGTTCCGGGCCTCGCCAAGACACTTTTGGTCAGCACAGTGGCCCGGGCCCTGGGCCTCACCTTCAATCGTATCCAGTTCACACCGGACCTGATGCCGAGCGATATCATCGGCTCGGAGATCCTGGACCAGGACCGCCGGTTCCGCTTCGTACGCGGGCCGATCTTCGCCAACATCATCCTGGCAGACGAGATCAACCGCACACCCCCGAAGACCCAGGCGGCCTTGCTGGAAGCGATGCAGGAAAAGTCGGTCACCGCTGCTGGTGCGACGCATCCATTGCAGGAACCGTTCTTCGTGCTGGCCACACAGAACCCCATCGAACAGGAGGGCACCTACCCACTCCCGGAAGCACAATTGGACCGGTTCATGTTCAACATCTGGGTGGACTATCCGACGTATGCCGAGGAACTTGCCGTGGTAAAGGCCACGACCGGCGATCACAAGCCCTCGGTACAGCCCGTGCTCACGGCCGAGGAGATCTTGCACTACCAAGGATTGGTGCGAAGGATCCCCGTTGCGGACAACGTGCTGGAATACGCTGTCAAGCTCGCCACACGCACACGGCCGGGAATGGCGGGCACCCCTGCCATCATCACCGATCATGTCAGTTGGGGTGCAGGTCCCCGCGCCTCGCAGTTCCTGATCATCGGTGCGAAGTGCCACGCACTCGCCCACGGCCGTTTCTCGCCGGACATAGCCGATGTCCAAGCGGTGGCGCTGCCGATCCTGAGGCATCGATTGGTCCGCAATTACAAGGCCGAAGCGGACGGGGTGACCGTGGACCGTATTGTCCAGGGCGTGCTTTGATCGGCCTCGCTCCGGGAACCCTGGATCGGGCACTAGCATCCCGCCTTCCTACCCATTAGCTTTGTGGAGGGACTGGATATTTCCATTTCCAGCACAGCCATGCGGTCCAAATTTCTATTGCTCGCCGTTTCTCTCGCGTCCTTTGCCCCAAAGACCTACGCACAATTACCGATCGTGGACATCGGTATGGTGCCATTGGAGAATGGGCAATTGGAAGTGCGCCTGCGCCCCGATGCGTTCTTCGATGGCCTGATCTCCTCCATGACGGTCACGGTTCGCCGGGACGAGGCATCGGTCGCGACGGTGTCGGACTTCACGACCGCCTCGCCCTGGGAGGACCATATCAACCTCAACTTCTCCGAATCGATCACAGACGGTGGATACATCTATGATCTCTATGTCGGGTTCGGATTCTCCCCGTTGTTCACCGCAGACTTGAGTTGGGAAGCCGACCAGGAGATCGTCATGGGCCATTTTACAGTGGACAACGGTCCGGGTACCTTCCAGATCGTTCAGGATTGTCCGCCGAACTCGCAAGGTGATTACTTCGTATCGCTCAATAGCGAGGACCGTACCGGGGTCGTCTATCAGATCTCCACGTCCACGGAGGATCGCTCGAACGATACGCCGGGCGTCCACATCTCACCGAATCCGTCCAGCGGGGCTGCACGCTTGAGCATCGATCCAGGGAACCAGGAACAGGTTGCCGTTCAAGTCCTCGATGCGGCGGGTCGAATGGTGCAACAACTTGCCATCGCGGTCGGCTCTTCCAACCTCGTCCTCGATCCGAATTCCTTGCCTGCCGGCAGTTACCATATCCGTGTGAACGGGTCCACCTTCAGCCGCACGATCCCGTGGATCGTCCAGCATCAGTGATGATGGCAGGCTCGCGCTTTCTTCCGAGCGCTCTCATGTCGGCGGCACTATGGGCGGGGGCGAATACTGCGCTACCGGCCCAGGAATGGGAGATCTTCGACATGACGAACAGCCCTATTCCGAGCACAACGGTCTATGCGCTTGTCGAGGACCTTTCCGGAGGCGTTTGGGTGGGAACGGATTGGGGCTTGTGCCACTTCGATGGTGGGTCGGATTGGGAGATCCATCAGGTCGGTTCTTCAGATATCCCGAGCAATGATATTCGGGCGTTGGCAACGGATGCGCAGGGTATTCTGTGGGTCGGCACATTGTCCGATGGGATCGGCGTATGGGACGGGGCTGATTGGACGATCTACAACACCGGGAATTCCCCCCTCCCCGAGAACGGGATCAGGGACCTTTTCATCGACCATAGGGACTGGGTGTGGATAACCACCCAGGGTGGCTTGGCCTGCTTCACCGGATCGGAGTGGCGCATCTACGATGATTCAGAGCAGAGTTATGACGGACTGGTCCTCCACACCTCGAATACGCGTGCCGTCGCAGTGCGAGAGGACGGTACGGTCTGCCTCGGAACGTTCAACGGGGGGCTGCACTTCCTGACGGGATCCAGCGTTTCCTTCCTGACCACCTACAACGACGGTTTCTTCGATAACACGGCAACGGATGTCCTCTTCGATCCTGTCTCAGGGGATCGCTGGGTAAGTACTCCATCTGCCGGATTGCTCAGGCAGCAAGGGCCTACGGAGGGCGGTACCTGGTTCCAATGGAACAGCAGTATCGGTTTCCCGTCCAACGGCGTGAGTTGTATCTCCATGGATGGTTCTGGGCGCGTTTGGGCAGGAACGCAATTCTTCGGGTTGATACGGGTCGATACGGACGGTTCTTTCAGCTCCTTTACGACCACCAACTGCGATATACCCGACAACGAGGTGCCATCGGTCCTGGCGGCAGCCGATGGGTCTATTTGGGTGGGAACGGTTTACGGGGGCTTGGCCCGGTACCGGCTCAGCGATGGGTTCCACGATACGGACCAGGATCCTGGCATTCGTGTATTCCCGAACCCTGCCTCCGACTGGTGCACGGTTGAAGTTCCACACGCATCCGGGGGGTGGTCTTGGGAGATCAACGATGGACAGGGACGGCTGATGCAGCAAGGGTTTGCCGTCGGAGGCACGAAGCAGGTCCCTGTGGGGTCATTGGCACCCGGGGCCTATCTTTTGACCGTAATTCAGGGGGGGGGCCAACGTCATTCCCGGGTGGTGATCAACGGATCGGCGCCTTGACCTTGACCCTGTTTTCAGCATAGTTTTACGGGCCTTTTGCTCCAAATCCCAAGAACATGCATCTACGTCTACTTCCGTTCGTCGGTGTTTTTACAGCCTCCGTCTTCGTTAACGGCAAGGTGGTCGGACAGTGTTCGATCACCAATGCGACCAGTTGTGTTTGCGCAACAGCCGGACAGACCAACTGCGATCTGCTCCCGGACATGACCATCAGTTGGAGCGCTTTGGCCAACTACGCAGCCGGGCCGAGCGAGTACAGCCAATCGAGTTCCAGCAATCCCGGTCGTCTTCGCGTATCCGGCTCCACTCCGAACATCGGCAAGGGCAACTTGGAAGTGCGCGGCGTTACGGACGGAGGTTTCAGGGCGTTCATCTGTGGGACGGACACCAACATTGTTTCTGCTGGACAACAGAACTACACCTGTCCGCAAGGGCAGACCCCTAGACAAGTGCTCTACCAGCGGATCTACCACAAGAACGGGTCTGCGATGACCTATACCGACAAGAAGACGGGGACAATGACCTACCACCCGAACCACGGGCATTACCACGTGGACGATTGGACCACCATGACCCTGCGTATCCAGGACCCGAGTGAACCCCTCCCCACAAAATGGCCGATCGTGGCGACGGGGGCGAAGATCGGCTTCTGCCTGATGGACTACTACGATTGCTGGAGTTCCTCGGCGCCCGGGCATTGCCGCACCGCCCAGGGCATTACCGGCTCCGGGTCCCAATTGAACACGACCGCTCAATTCCCGAACAACGGCCTGTACAGGGGGTACTCCTGTGGGGCCGATTACCAGGGCATTTCCACGGGCCGAACGGACGTGTATTCGGAATCCTTGGAGGGCATGTGGATCAATTTGATGCCGAATTTGTGCGACAGTAACTATTGGATCGTGGCCGAGGTGGACCCCACCAATGTCTTCCAGGAGGAGAACGAAGAGAACAACTGGGCGGCCATACCCTTCCGGCTCGCCCTTCAGCGCGTTTCGGGCAGCAGCGGAGGAAGCGGATACATCCATACGGACAAGGCCCCGATCATCACGCCGAATGGTACGGTGACCCTCACCGCAACACCGGGTTACAACTATCTCTGGAATACCGGTGCCACTTCGCGAAGCATTACGGTCTCGCAACCAGGCAACTATTCCTGCGTCATTTCTGCACCGTGTGGTTCTTTGGCGACCGGCGTCATGAACGTGACATCCCTTGCAGCCCCGCCGCAGCCGGCACCTAGTGGAGCGACGATCATCGGACCGGCTTCGACAACGTTGGTTTGTCCGGGGACCGAACCGCAGTGGTACGCCGCCCCCACAGGTGGCGTCAGCCTCCACTCGGGTACCTCGTTCACAACACCTGTGCTTGCAGCGGACGCTACCTATTGGGTCAGTGATCGGAACAAGGTGGCTGCGACATCCGTCACCGCAGGCAAAGGGTATGTACCCAGTCACGGCTCCAACTACAACGGCAAGCAATGGCTGTTGTTCGACGCGTACCGGCCGTTCACCTTGCGTTCCGTCCAGGTCTATTCGAACGCCGTCGGTATGCGGCACTTCGTGCTGGTCGATAATGTGGGTAACCTCATCGCCGAGAAACAGTTGGAACTGGGCATCGGCCTGCAGACCGTCCAATTGGGCTTCCGAGTGCCGGCCGGGACC
>DEQO01000194.1 GCA_002360495.1 Flavobacteriales bacterium UBA3364 | reverse complement strand
GGCAGTACTTCCGCCGCCCCGGGGAAGCCGATGGCCAACACGCTCACCAAGTCGAACTCGGCCGGGATATCGAACGCAGAACGGGCTACCGCCGCGCGGAAGCCCCCAAGTTGATGCAGCCCCATACCCATTGCCGTGGCTTGAACGGTGAGCTGGGCCACCGCCGAACCAAGATCGTGGCGCGCATGGAAATTTTCCTGTCCGTTCCTGGAAAGTGTGCGATGCACCATGGCAAGCACGAGCAATGGTGCCTTTTCCGCCCACACCAGGTTGCTATGGTCCAGTGCTGACAAGAGATCGGCATGCCCCTCACCTCCCCTGCGTGTCACGAGGAATCGCCACGGTTGTTCGTTCATGCTACTGGGCGCCCATCTGGCCGCCTCCAGGACGAGTTCCAATTCCGCATCCGTTACCGGTCGATCACTGAATGACCGCGGGCTGTAGCGCTCGTTGAGAACGGGATGCAGCGGAAGGTCGCTACGGCGGATGCGCTCCATGATCACTTCGCGCTGACGTCAAAGGTCAACGAAACCGTATCGGAGATCGCCTTGTCGCCGATCTCCGGGAAGAACGTGCCGGAACGGTACTTGATGTCGTACTTGGCCCGATCGAAGGTGAAATTTGCGGCGGCACGCGCTGTCCTGCCATCCATCCAGAACAGGCAGTCGAACGTGTTGGGCTGGGTGATGCCTTTGATGGTGAGATCACCGGTGACACGGTAGTTCGGCTTTCCAGGCGCCGCATCGGTGATCTTTTCCACCGCGGTAGTGGTGAAGCTCGCCTCCGTGTTCTTCTCCACATCGAAGAAATCGGCACCCTTCAAGTGTGCGACGAACTTGGCGTTGGTCCCTGCATCCTCCACGTCCAGACAAGTGATGCCGGTCATGTCCATGGTGATCCGTGCCGACTTGAGGTCGGTGTCCGAAAGATCGATCGCACCGCTCTTCACCGGTACACCACCGGTATGATCACCGGTCATCTTCGTGGCGGTCCAAAGCACCTTGCTGGCGGGAGGGTCGATGGTGAGGGATAGCGCGGACTGGCCAAGGACGACGCTCGCGGTGAAAAATGCAACAACAAGGAGAACACAGGACTTCATGATCGGATCGGTCGGGATCGGGTATGGAATGGAAGAACAGCCGGGCCTGCAAAGTGTTCAGCCACGCCAGGCGTCGAGAAGTTGGTTGAGCAATGCCGCGTCCTTCTGGGCAAGGCGGTCCTCCGTGCCTTGCATGATCGAGCGGTTCTTCTTGTCGATGGTGCTGAGCAGTTCGAGGCCCTTTTCACTGATCCGCACATAGACCACGCGGCGATCCTCGTCGCAACGCTCGCGTTCCACGAGTCCTTTCGCGATGAGCTTGTCCGTCAGGCGGGTGGCATTCGGGGCCCGGTCGATCATCCGCTCCTTGACGCAGTGCATGTTCACCCGGTCCTTGGCACCCCGGAGGATCCGCAGGATGTTGTACTGCTGTGGGCTGATGCCATATGGCTTGAAAAGACCCACCTGCTGGCTCTTGAACCAGTTGGCCGTGAAGAGCACGTTCAGCATCGCCTTCTGCTGCTCACTTTCAAAACGACTGTGCAGTTCCTCGTCGATACGCGGCATTTCGTTGGTAATGGCACCTGACGATCGCCATCACCGAACAAAGGTAGCATGAATTATTCCCCATGGAGAATTATTGTCGTATCGAGGACATTTGTCCACCGTCGGACCGTTCCGATAATTTTGGGCCATCGAACTCCAAATGCGCCATATCGCCATCCTCGCCGTTCTCGCCTTGCTGACCGGATGTTCGCAGGAAACAGGGACCACAACGCCACCTGCAGCTGTTGTTCCAGAAGACACTGCACCACCACCACCTTCGAGCCCCTCAACAGCAGAACGCGACGCCTGGCAGAAACCCCAGGAGATCTTCAACCTCATGGGGAATGACTTTCGCGGACAAACGGTCGCGGACTTGGCGGCCCGGGACGGTTACTTCACGTTCAAATTGATCGAAGTGGGCGCTAACGTGATCGCGATCGATGACGACCCAGTGAACATCGCGGCCTTGGAAGCGCGCAAAAAGGAAATGGGCCTAGGAGATGACCGGCTGAAGATCCGCCTGGCATCCATCGGTGATCCCGGCCTGGCCAAGGACGAGGTGGATGCTGCACTACTGGTACACGGACTTGTGCGGATCCCGAACAAGAAGGACTACTTGAGCAAGGTCTTCGCCGGCACACGCGAGCCAAGGCCGCTCTTCATCGTAGAGTGGCTGAACGTGCAAACACCGCTCGGCCCGCCGTTGACCGACCGCATGTCCTCCGAGAGTATCATGGACGAGGTCGGACTGGCGGGTTACACCGATGTGGGCGCCTATTCAGCGAAGATCCCCTATCAGGTGTTCCTGTTCGCATCCTACCAGGTCGGGGATCCGGGGGATATGCCCCAGGATGCGCCAATGATGGAGATCCCGTCGCAGTAGGAGAACGCTGGTCCGATCAGCGTTTGACCCACTTCGGATCCTCGCCGGGGAGCGGGTCCACACCTTTGTAATCGATGAAGAGGCAGGCCCAAATGATCTTGGACCAGGCGTACAGGACCGGCGTCAGCGCCACGAGCCCACCGAGCACCCACCAAAGTCGCGTGGTCTCCGTAGTGCTTGGTGCAATGGTTCCGGTCGCTACGTAGATGACCACTCCTAGGGCCACTGCGGAAGCGTAGGACACATACATGCCACCGTAGTAGAAGCCGGGTTCCGTTTCGAACTTCCGATGGCAGACGGAACAGCCATCCAGAAGGTCTCCGGCGCGGGACAGGTCATATGGATCGCGTGTGACCATGAACTCCCCTTCATGGCAATGCGGGCACTTCCTATGCAGAATGCAATAGGGCTTCGTTCCCTTCCTTACCATGGGGCAAAGGTACCCCTTGTTGCGGGGGCGGACCGCCGGACCGGCTGCTCGCTCACTTTTTCAACTTGTCCGCGAAGACCTTGCGGAACTTGTCCAACTTGGGTCGGATCACCATCTGGCAGTAGCCTTGCTCTCCATTGAGCGCGTAGTAGTTCTGGTGATAGTCCTCCGCCGCGTAGAATTCGGAAGCCGGTGTGATCTCCGTCACAATAGGGCCACGGAACGCTCCGCTCTTGTCCAACTCGGTCCGATAGGCCTCGGCGATGCGCCGCTGTTCGTCCGAATGGTAGAAGATGGCGGAACGATACTGCGTTCCCACATCAGCCCCCTGGCGGTTCAAGGTGGTGGGATCATGCGTTT
>DEQO01000154.1:13991-14158 GCA_002360495.1 Flavobacteriales bacterium UBA3364 | reverse complement strand
CGACGGACCTTTTCAGCCTTCGTTACATGCTCGACATGGGCACCGACAATGATCGTGAACTGCGCGTTGCCGTGGAATACCTGCCGTACCTCGGCACGAACCGCTACAGCCCCGAAGAGTTCAAGAAGGAACTCTTCAAGATCGGCGTTTCCCTTCAGGTCTTCACC
>DEQO01000154.1:0-13931 GCA_002360495.1 Flavobacteriales bacterium UBA3364 | reverse complement strand
CGTTTCCCTTCAGGTCTTCACCAGCGAGGATCGTGTCTCCGTGATGCTCACCGGGTTGGAGAAGAACCTGCCCAAAGGGTTGGAGTTGCTGGAACACCTCCTGGCCGATGCGCGCCCAAATGAGGAAGCGTTGCGCGGATTGGTCGCAGACATCCGTAAGAGCAGACAGGACATGGTGAAGGAGAAAGGGGCCATCATGGCCGGCCTGGACAATTATGCGCGATACGGAGCGACCTCGGCATTCAACGATGTGCTGACGAACGACCAGCTCGCAGCGCTCAAAGGCCAGGCCTTGGTGGACAAGATCCACGCGCTCACCAGTTACAAGCACAAGGCGATCTACTATGGGAAGAAGAGCGCCGACGAAGTAGCGCTGTTGTTGAACCTGGTCCACAAGACGCCGGCGACGCTGAAGGACTATCCGGCACCGCGCGTCTATCCCGAACTGCCTACGACCGAGAACAAGGTCTATTTCGCGGAACACGATATGGTGCAGACGGAGATGGGGCTTGTGAGCAAGGCCGGGACCTTCGATGCGGGGAAGTTGCCGTACGCTTCACTCTTCAACGAATACTTCGGCAGTGGCTTGAGCAGCATCGTGTTCCAGGAGATCCGCGAAGCGAAGGCGCTGGCGTACGGTGCAAGTGCCAGCTACACCAGTCCGACGAAGGGGGAGGATGCGCATTACGTGCGGGCCTTCATCGGTACACAGGCCGACAAGTTGGATGATGCCGTGGAAGCCATGTTGGTCCTGATGAACGAAATGCCCATGGCCCGCGAACAATTCGAGGGTGCAAAGGCCAGTGCCTTGAAGGTGATCGCCAGCACACGCGTGACCAAGGAGAACATCTACTGGGCGTGGGATGCCGCACAACGCCGTGGCATCGACTACGACATCCGCAAGATCGGCTACGAGCGCATCCCGAAGATCACGATCGAGGACATGAAGGCGTTCTTCGACAAGGAGATAAAGGGGCGGCCTTACCACTATTGCGTCATCGGTAAGGAAGCGGCCTTGGATCCTGCGGCGCTTGGCAAACTCGGTCCGGTAACGCGCCTCACCAAGGAGCAGCTTTTCGGCTATCCTGCAGAGTAGACCCGGTAGCGATCCTTGCGATATCCGTCAACGCGCCATGTCCAACGAGATCACGGCCGAGATCATCTCCATCGGTGATGAATTGTTGATCGGCCAGACCATCAACACCAATGCGGGTTGGATGGGCGATCAGCTCGGCCTCTTCGGCATCCGTCCCAAACGGGTGCTCACCATCGGCGATGACCGGCAGGAGATACTTGACGCTTTAGGCACCGCGCAATGCGATGTGGTATTGATCACCGGCGGGCTGGGACCGACCAAGGACGACATCACCAAACACACGCTCTGCGAGTTCTTCGACACGCACCTGGTGCGTCATGCCGATATTGAAGCCCGTATCGTCGGCTTCTTCCAGAGCCTTGGCCGCGATCCTCTGGATGTGAACCGCGCCCAAGCCGACCTGCCGGCCAATTGCGTTGTGATCCCGAACGATAGAGGCACGGCAAGCGGCATGTGGTTCGAGCGCCCTCGTCCGGGACGACCGGGCCGTGTCTTTGTCAGCATGCCCGGCGTTCCCTTCGAAATGCAGGCGATGATGCTGGCCCATGTGCTGCCCAAACTGAAGGAACATTTCACGCCGCCTACCATCGTGCACCGGACCATATTGACGACCGGTCTGGGTGAAAGCCATTTGGCCAAGCGCATCGAAGCCTGGGAGGATAGCCTTGCCGGAGAGCGTATCAAACTCGCCTACCTGCCTTCACCGGGAACTGTGAAACTGCGTCTTTCCACCTATGCCGAAGCCAATGCCAGTGCGGCCTATGAGCGCGTGCATCGCAAAGCGGAGGAACTGCGCAGGCTGATCCCTGAACTCATCTTCGGCGAAGGGGAGGAGCGACTTTCGCAAGTACTTGGGAGGTTGCTCAGGGAACGCGGTCAGACCCTGTCCCTGGCGGAGAGTTGCACAGGTGGCTATGTGAGCCACCTCATCACTTCCGTTCCCGGCAGTTCGGCCTATTTCACGGGAGGTGTGATCAGCTACGCCAACGCCGTGAAGATGGAGGAACTCGGCATCCCCAGCGACATGCTGGAATTGAACGGTGCCGTGAGCCAACCGGTAGCGGAAAAGATGGCCACCGGTGTACGGGAAGCCCTGCGGACGGACTGGAGCGTGGCCCTGACCGGGATCGCCGGTCCGGATGGCGGCACCCCGGAAAAGCCCGTCGGCACCGTGTGGATCGCCGTGGCAGGGCCGGACGGCGTGCAAAGCATGTTGGGGAAATTCCCGGGGCGGCGGTCCACCATCATCGAGGGGAGTGCCCTTGCAGCCTTGAACCTCCTGAGGAAGAGATTATTGGCCTAGGCGGACCAGTTGGTCCCGCATCGAGAACTTTGTTTATCTTCGCGCCCCGTAATAAGTCACAGCCATGTCCAAGGTTTGCCAGATCACCGGAAAGCACGTCATCACCGGGAACAAGGTGTCCCACTCCAACATCAAGACACGGCGCACGTTCGCACCCAACCTCCAGGACCGTAAGTTCTACATCCCCGAGGAGAAGAAGTGGATCACTTTGCGCGTGAGTGCGGCGGGCATGCGGACCATTAGCAAGAACGGTATCTCGGCCGCCATCAAAGCAGCCAAAGCCAAAGGCTTTCTGAACGGCTGAGCACACGGAACGGTATTGGAAGGCGTCGGGCGAACTAGTTTCGGCCGGCGCCTTCTGCTTTTCTACTCCCGTAGGATGAATTCCATGTTCCCTCGCTTCGCGTCGATCCCCTTGGTTGTTTGCGCCGTTCACGTTGGAGCCCAGGAAATGCCTGTGGGCCGTATTTCCGACGAGGCGCATGGCATCTACGACAACGACCTTCTCAGTCCTGAGTTCCATCGGGGCCGTAGGGAAGCACTCCGGGCCAAGCTGCCGGAAGGTGGTGTGGCCGTGTTCTTCGCCAATCCTGTGCGCAAACGCAGCAACGACGTCTACTACGAATACCACCAGGACCCGGACCTGTACTACCTGACCGGGTTGACGGAGCCGGATGCGGTACTGCTCGTCTTCAAGGAACCGCGTCAATTCTCGGACGGTCTGCACGATGAACTGCTCGTTGTGAGGGAACGCGACCCGAAGCGCGAAGTATGGGAGGGCATCCGCCTCGGCGCCGATGGCGCGCGTGACGTGCTCGGAGTTGAAAAGACAATGACCGGCAAGGAGTTGCTGACCGTGGATCTGCCCTGGCGCGATGCGGACAAGGTGTACATCAGCAGTACCAAGGAGAATTTGTTGAACGACCCCCACAACAGCGCCGACCTGAGCGACCTTATGGACAGGGTGGATGCCACATTGCCCAAAGGCACGGCAAAAGGCGATGAGGACCTTGAACGCTGGACAGCCGAGTTGCGCCAGATGAAATTGCCCGAGGAACTGGCCCTGATGCGTCGGGCGATCGAGATCACCTGCGAGGCCCAGAAGGACCTGATGCGCAAGCTGAAACCGGATATGACGGAGTACCAGACCGAGGCCATCGTGGAATACGTGTTCAAGTCCAGTGGGGCGGAGCACGAGGGCTATCCCAGCATTTTAGGTGGCGGCGCGCATAGCTGTGTGTTGCATTACGAGACCAACCGTGGGCCGGTGCGCGATGGCGATCTGCTCCTGAGCGACGTAGGAGCCGAATACCACGGCTACACTGCCGATGTGACCCGGACCATGCCCGCGAACGGCCATTTCACCCCGGATCAGCGCAAGATCTACGACATCGTACTGGCCGCCCAAGAGGCCGGTATTGCCGCATCCCGGGCCGGGAGGGCCTTTCGGGACCCGCACAATGCCGCTTGGGCCGTGGTGGTAAAGGGATTGAAGGGCCTGGGTATCGTGAAGGACGAAAGCGAGGTGAAGCGGTACTTCATGCATGGCACCAGCCACTATCTGGGCTTGGATGTCCACGACGCCGGCCTCTACGGACCCTTGGAGGCGGGCCAGGTCATCACCGTGGAGCCGGGCATCTACATCGCCGAGAACAGCCCTTGTGACCCACGGTGGTGGGGCATCGGCGTGCGAATCGAAGACGATATCCTGATCACGGACGGTGAGCCGGAGAACCTTTCCATCAGCGCCCCACGGACAGCCGAGGAGGTGGAGGCACTGATGGCCAAGTAGATGCATTTGGCCGGATAGGGAACTTCCCTTACTTTTGCGGCCCCGTGTCCGATGGCATGGGGTTCGATCAGCAGACCAATGGCCAAGAAAGGGAACCGCGTACAAGTGATCCTGGAGTGTACCGAGCACAAGACCTCGGGCCAGCCCGGCACTTCCCGTTACATCACCACCAAGAACCGGAAGAACACGACCGAGCGCATGGAGTTGAAGAAATACAACCCCATCCTCCGGAAGATGACCGTTCACAAAGAGATCAAGTAAGCCATGGCTAAGAAGACCGTTGCAACCCTGAAGAAAGCCGATGCGAAGACCTTCACCAAGGTCATCCGCATGATCAAGAAGGAAGGTGGCCGTGGCTACTCCTTCGTAGAGCAGGTCGTTCCCTCTGACGAGGCCGACAAGCTGATCTCCGGCAAATAATCCATCCGACCCTTTTGTGAAAAGGCCGTCCGCCCTCCGGCGGATGGCCTTTTCGAGCATTCGGACCCCTCACAATGGCATTTTTCGGGCTTTTCGGGAAAAAGAAGGAAGAGACCCAGGTCGCCAGCGAAAAGCAGGATCTGGACCAAGGCTTGGAGCGGTCCCGGTCCGGCCTGTTCGCCAAGCTCAAGTTGGCCGTTGCCGGCAAGAGCACGGTCGATGATGCCGTCCTAGACCATCTGGAGGAAGTCCTCGTCACCAGCGATGTGGGCGTGGAGACCACGTTACGGATCATCCAACGGATCCAGGCGCGCGTGGCCCGTGACAAGTATGTGGGCACATCTGAATTGAACGCCTTGCTGCGCGAAGAGATCGCCGCATTGATGAAGGACCCTGTCCCGATGGATCCGGCAGTGAAGCCCTATGTGATCATGGTCGTCGGTGTGAACGGCGTGGGCAAGACCACCACTATCGGGAAATTGGCACACGCATTCAAACAGGAGGGGAAGAACGTCGTTCTCGGTGCCGCAGACACCTTTCGAGCCGCAGCAGTGGACCAATTGCGCATCTGGAGCGAACGGGTAGGGGTACCCTTGGTGCAACAAGGCATGGGAGCCGATCCCGCTGCCGTCGCCTACGATACGGTGGAGCACGCCAGGGCCAAGGGCGCAGACATCGTCATCATCGACACGGCCGGTCGCCTGCACAACAAGGTGAACCTGATGAGCGAGCTCACCAAGGTGCGCAACGTGATGCGCAAGGTGATCCCCGACGCACCGCATGAGGTATTGCTCGTGCTCGATGCCAGCACAGGCCAGAACGCCGTTGAACAAGCACGCGAATTCACCAAGGCCACGGACGTTACCGCCCTTGCACTGACGAAGTTGGATGGTACCGCGAAGGGTGGCGTAGCCATCGGTATTAGCGAGCAGTTCGGTGTGCCCATAAAATACCTCGGTGTGGGCGAAGGCATGCACCACCTGCAGCTCTTCGACAAGAAGGCGTTCGTCGAGGCGCTCTTCAAGGAATAGGTGGTCCGGGGAATTCGGCTACATTGGTGGTAAACAACCATCCACCATGGACGAACAAACCACACCGAGCGTACAACCACCTGTTGCAGAGGACAAGACGGTAGCCATAGTTGCCTACCTTTCGTTGATCGGTTTCATCATAGCCATCGTGCTGCATGGGCAGAAGAAGACGGCCCTCGGCGCTTTTCACCTGCGGCAGGTACTTGGCATCTTCCTCACCGGCTTCGTCGGCTGGGTATGTGTGATGATATTGATGTTCGTGGTGATCGGCGTTTTCCTGGCCCCGGTCGTCTGGGTGCTCCTCATCATCATGTGGGTCATGGGCCTGATAGCCGCTATCAACGGCCAACAGAAGCCGGTATTCCTGCTGGGCGAGAAGTACCAGGAGTGGTTCAAGAACGCCTTCGTCTGATCCTGATATCCGTTGGAGGCCCTTCGTGGAGTGCTGCTCTGCGAGGGGCTTTCCCTTTCATGCCATCGGGCACCGCGACCAGTACCTTTGCGCCCTCGAATGAAAGCACGGACCCTCAAGGCCACCAAGGTGAACGTCGTCACCCTCGGCTGCTCCAAGAACACGTTCGACAGCGAGGTGATGATGGCCCAGTTGAAGGCCAATGGCATCGCCGTGGAACACGAATCCAGCAGCAAGGATCACACTATCGTTGTGATCAATACCTGTGGCTTCATCGACAATGCCAAGCAGGAGAGCATCGACACCATCTTGAACTACGCAAAGGCGAAGGATGCCGGACTGGTGGAGAAAGTCTACGTGACCGGCTGTTTGAGCCAACGATACGGACCCGAACTGCAGGCCGAGATCCCGCAGGTGGATGCATGGTTCGGTACACGTGACCTGCCGCGTTTGTTGAAGACCCTGAAGGCCGACTACAAACATGAACTGGTAGGAGAGCGCCTGCTGACGACGCCGGCGCACTTCGCCTATTTCAAGATCAGTGAGGGCTGCGATCGCAAGTGTTCCTTCTGCGCCATACCGTTGATGCGCGGGAAGCACGTGAGCACGCCCATGGAGCAACTCGTGACCAACGCCAAGGGCCTCGCCGCACAAGGGGTGAAGGAGTTGATCCTCATCGCCCAGGACCTGACGTACTACGGACTCGACATCTACAAGAAGCGGAACCTGAGCGAACTGCTGGCCCAGTTGAGCGATGTGGATGGGATCGACTGGATCCGCCTGCACTACGCCTTCCCCAGCGGGTTCCCGATGGACATCCTGGACACGATGCGCGAGCGGTCCAACATCTGCAACTACCTGGACATGCCGCTACAGCACGGCAGCACGCGGATGCTGACGCGCATGCGCCGCGGGATCACACAGGAGAAGACAGAGGCCTTGGTGAACACCATTCGTGAGAAAGTGCCGGGCGTAGCCATCCGCACGACACTGATCTCGGGCTTCCCTGGTGAGACCGAGGCCGATCATGAGGATTCCATGCGCTGGATCGAACGCATGCGCTTCGATCGCCTGGGCTGTTTCACCTACAGCCACGAAGAGGACACGCATGCCCACACCCTCGAGGACGATGTACCAGCAGAGGTCAAGGAATTGCGCGCGCAGGAAGTGATGGAGTTGCAAGGCGGCATCAGCCACGAACTCAACCAGGCCAAGGTGGGCAAGGAGTTCCGCGTGCTGGTGGACAAGGCCGAAGGCGGCTTTTACCATACCCGCACCGAGCACGATTCACCGGAGGTTGACAACGATGTGCTTATCCCAACAAAGAGCGGCCACCTGCGCGTGGGTGATTTCGCTCAAGTACGGATCACCGAAGCACGCGAACACACGCTTACTGGGATCGGGGTCTGAGAACGGACTATCGCTTCTCGATCTCCAACACGATGGCCATCGCCGCCCGATCGGCGGGTCCGCTGGCCCCGAAGGTCCGTCCCTGTGTATAGGACAATGTCGAAGGATCGCTCAATTCGTTACCCAGGACGGTCTCCAGTTTAGGATCAAGCCCTTTGGCTGTGGAGGCCTTGAGCGCAGCATCGATCTTCGTGAAATCCACACTTTGGTTATACACGAGGATGGCCATCACATCCATGGTCCCCTCGTCATCCGCCGTCATGCTTTGATCGCGGGGGAACACACGTTTACCCGTGATACCGCAATACGGTGAATGCTTCGGCGTGTTGGGGAACAGGACGTAGCTGCTCCCATCCGTCTCCTGCCCGAAGCAGTAGATGTAACACTCCGTATTGTTCGTCACCTCCACCTTGAAGCGTGTGCCTTTGGCAATGGGCTTTTCCGTTCGGAAGGTCCGACCACCGACGTTCCGCAACGCGATGTACTCGCCACTGGCCTTGCCATCCGCATCCACGAGTTGTAGCCCGAAGCT
Source organism: Flavobacteriales bacterium UBA3364 (assembly GCA_002360495.1). GTDB lineage: Bacteria > Bacteroidota > Bacteroidia > Flavobacteriales_F > PHOS-HE28 > PHOS-HE28. The sequence goes on along the minus strand of DEQO01000154.1, from coordinate 5,935 downwards.
GATGTTGAAATTGGACGGCCGAACATCCACACCTTCACCTTGTGGGTACACGGCATACGCCTCCTTGGTGAAGTGGGCGAAGTCCCCATAGCTCACCCAGCCCAACCCGTTCTTGCCCCACTCCGGACCCCAGGAATTCATGATCTGGAAGCCGCCCATATCCTGACCATACTTGTAGTCATCGTAGCCGATCACGCACATGGCGTGGCCACCGAACCCCTGCATGTTGTAATCGCTTTCCGTCGGATACCACTTCTCCTGGCCCATCATGTCCTGCATGAAACTGCCGCCTACCATCATGCCGATCACCACCGGGCTGCCGTGAGCGAGTTGTTGCTTCATGGCCACCATGTCCACGGGTGCATCCTGGGCATCACCTTGGGTCAACCGTTGGAAACCCTTGATCCGGAACTGCCGGGCGATCTGCAGTTCCTCACCGCTGGGCTGCTTGTTGCAGCTCTGATCGGTATAAGCGAACTGGCTGTATGGTAGAGCGCCACCGCCTTGCATCTGGTCCATGGCCCGCTGGATATAGCTGCCCTGACAATCGCTGTTTTCGATCTTTATCTGGTTGTACATGAAGCTTGGGCTGAACGCGCTCCGGTCCGGGTCCTGCTTCGTTGCCTGCGCCTGGATGATGGACCTTGCCGCATAGGCGCTGGCCCACGCCACACAACTTCCCTGTTGTCCTTGGTTGCGGCGTTGTGGCGCGAATTGCTGGAGCGAAGACTTCTCAGGAAGAGGGGCGTTCACGTTGTCCGCGAGCGGTTCGAACACTTCCGTCTTGTCGTATAGCTCGGGGCTGAAATTCGCGCCGGTCGCCAACTGCATCATTTGGCTGACCACATCGCCGTTTCCGCCTCCCGCGCAGCCCTTCATGCCGCCCATGAAATAGAATACCGCAACGACCGCAAGGAGCAGGAGCATCAACTTGGGGCGCTTCATCAGCAGATTGATCAGCATTGGAGCAAGTGCCCCCAGTAACCCACCACCTCCGCCGCGCATGCCCCCAGGGCCACTGCGGCGTTGACTGGGTTGTTCCTGGTTCCGGTCGTCCGTCATTCGAATGGGCATGGCAATGGGTGTTTGTCGTGAGGATGGTATCAGGGTCCGGATCGTTCGCGTCCCGTCAGGAGACGACAGAACAGGATGAAGTCACTCGCGAGGCTATGGAGCGGGTATCGGAACGTGGCCGGTTTGTTCCGTTCGAAGAACGCATGGCCCAACCAAGCGAACCCGTATCCCCGGCAGGCACGAGGATCAGCCACCATGCCTTGCCGGTGATCAACGCCAGGATGATCCAAGGACCGATCAGTGCGGTGCCGGTTAAATGGAGGATACCGCTGGTAGGGTTCCGGTGCTCGGTCAGGTGGAAGGGGAGGAACTCCTTCAACGATGTGAACCGCTTGTCGCTCGTAGGCTGTGACATACGTACGGGCCCGTTGCCCGAAAGGTAGCAACCCGACCCGCACATCTACCTTTGCCATCCTTCATGCACGAGCATCGTCTTTCCTACGCGGCTACGGGCCGTTTCTCGCCGGTGGTGCTCGATCATTTGGCGAACGATCCGTTCCTGCGTGCGTTCCTGGAGTGGCCACCGACGGTGGAAGGGCTTCGCACCGCCGCTGCTGGCCGCACCTTTTCTCTGGGAGCACGTGGGGTATTGTGTACAGCATTGGAGGAACAGCATGCTGGTCTGGAGCTTCATCCCGCAGTGCGTGCCAACCTCGACCTTCTTCGAAAGGAGAATTGCCTCACGGTTACCACAGGCCACCAACTCTGCCTGTTCACCGGACCGCTGTACGTGCCGTACAAGATCCTGAACGCGATCCGTTTGGCCCGTCAAGCGACGGAAGCGTTGGAACAACCGGTCGTTCCCGTGTTCTGGATGGCGAGCGAGGACCATGACGTTGCGGAGGTGGATCATGCCTTCATCAATGGCGAGAAGGTGCAATGGACCGGTGCATCCACCGGTGCTGTGGGGCGTATGCCGCTGACCGGGATACGCGCTGTTGTTGAACAGGCCGTAGGTCTGCTGGGCGACGGGCCATCTGCGGGCGAGATCGCCTCGGCGTTGCGGACCTGTTACACGGAGGATCGAACGCTGGCCGAGGCGACGCGTCGTTTCGTACACGAACTTTTCGGTCATCTCGGGCTTGTGATCGTGGATGGCGACGACCCCGCGTTGAAACGGTTGTTCGCGCCGGTGATCCTGGAGGAATTGGTGAACCAGGTCACCGAGCGCACGGTGCGCTATGCGGATGAGCGCATCAAGGAGCGGTATGCCGTTCAGGCGCATGCGCGGGAGATCAACCTCTTCCATCTGCGGCCGGGACATCGTTCGCGCATCACCCGTGATCGGGACCACTACCTGGTGCAGGATGGAGGGCCACGCTGGACCCTGGACGAACTTTTGATCGAAGCACAGGTTCGTCCTCAGGACTTCTCGCCCAATGTGCTCTTGCGACCGGTGTACCAAGAGACCGTACTACCCAATATCGCCTACATCGGTGGTGGTGGTGAACTGGCGTACTGGATCCAGTTACGTTGGTTGTTCCAAGGGCTCCGTGTTCCAATGCCTGTTGTCATACTGCGGACCAGTGCGGCCGATATTTCCTCCAAGCACCTACGCCAGTGGGAAGAACTCGGGCTGACCCGGACCGACCTGTTCGCGCCGTTGGATGTGTTGAAGGCACGAGTTGCCCGTGAGCGGTCCTCTTTCTCTACAAGTTTGGAGGATGAACGCCAGCGGCTGGCGACCATCTACCGGGAACTGGCCGACCGTGCTGCATCGATCGACCTCAGTTTGAGGGGTGCTGTTGAAGCACAACGGGTCAGGGCCATGCGTGGCACGGATCGACTTGAGCAAGGCCTCTTACGTGCAGCGAAAAGAGAGCAGGAAACCGCCCTGCGGCGCATGGACGCCGTGCATGCTGCGCTTTTTCCGAACGGCGAACTCCAGGAGCGCAGGGACAATATCCTTCCCTTGCTGGCGAACAAGGGTAAGCATGGATGGGATAGGCTGATCGACGTGTTGGATCCTTTGCGACATGAATTCACCTTGATCGAGGAGCAATGATCGACCGTTCGGGGGGGACGATCGTTCGTCCATCGGCAAAGTGGGCATCCCCATCGAACGCATTTCCTGCGCACGGGCCCGGTAGGTTTTCCCCAGCGGCGATCATTTTGTGACGGCGACATGGCTGATCCGACTTTCTTTGCCTGAAATAGTGCAACGCCGCATGGAACATATCGCTACGCTTCTTGCCCTACTTCCGGTTGCCGCATTGGCGCAGGTCACCCATCCTGTCGATGTGGGTGGATCCCTCAGCCCAGGCGCGGCGGATCCATACTACGCGCCACAGACCTTGACCATCGATGTGGGCGACATTGTGCAATGGAACTGGTCCACCGGCACCCACAACGTGACCGGAACACAGGAAGAGTTCCCGGATAACCCCGAAGGTTTCAGCAGTGGTGAGAATTCCTTCGAAGCCCCGCACACGTATTCCCACACCTTCACCATCCCTGGGGTGTACGACTACCACTGCACCGTCGAATTCCAAGGTCAGAGCCACGCGACCACCCAGTTCGGCACGATCACGGTGGTGGACCCGAACGGTATTCGCACAGAGGCGACGAACAAGGCGATCAAGTTGTATCCTGTACCCGCCAACGACCTGCTGATGCTTTCGCTGAAAGGATGCACGGGCGTTCGCTCGGTGGATATTCTCAATGCCAATGGTGCATTGGTGCGCAACTTGGCCGTGCAGGACGATCGCGTTAACTCGCTCGATCTTTCGGGATTGCCTGCAGGCCAGTACTATCTGATGCTGGACCGCATCCGCCGCACGGTGATCAAGCCGTTCGTGAAGCTCTGAGCTCCTGGAGGGGCGAACAAGGGCCGACCATGATCTCGGACCGGATAGGACCACCCTATCCGGTTCTTTTTTCCAACGGATCGCAACGGGTAGGAGTGCGGACCGGGGACAGGTCGACCCGATGACCCAGTGCACCTGGAGGACCGGTAAAATGCCGACCGTACGGGTCGCCCTGGACGTAGGCGCTGGACAGGTCGCGGAACAACCGGGAAACGGGCAAGGTCGTGGATGGCACCCGCGCACGCTGTCGTCCTCCCGGTATTAGCCCGCTATTGTCGAAGGGATCGGCCGTCCAGACCGCGGACCACGGTGGCCGATCAGTACACGAACCGGGTGCTCTCCGAACGATCGCCGTTCACAAGCCGCACCGCATAGGCTCCTGGTGACAGTCCCGAGACGTTGAATTCCGTCCGGTTGTCCATGGTGGTGGAACCCTCGGCGATGATCCTGCCGGTCATGTCCAGCAAGGCATATCGGCTACCCGACGGGAAACCGTGTACCGCCGTGATCACGTCGGAGTTGCCGAAGACGATGAGCGGACGCTCCGCGAGGCCGCCGAACACCACAGGCACTGCGGGAGAATAGGAGAAGGTGCCATCCAGATCGGTCTGGCGCAACCGGTAGTAGCTGGTACCGGGCAACGGCCAATGGTCGTAGTCCTGGTAGACCAAGGTGGTGGTGCTGTTGCCCGCGCCATCAACGCGGAGCACTTCGGAGAAGTCGATACCGTTGGCGCTGCGTTCCACGGTGAAAAAGTCGTTGTCGCGCTCCGAGGCGGTGATCCAATCGAGCCGCACCTGGTCGCCATCGGCACGTGCATCGAAGGAAATGAGCTCGATAGGCAGCGGGTTGTCCAGCGAGATGGAGGCCAGCGTCCAGAAACCGGTGCTGAAGGACGTCTCTTGCGGATCCGCCTGTGGGATCGTACCGATCAGGAAAGACCCGGCCGCGCCGCCGTTGCCTTCATCCATCCACATCCCGGCAACGTCGTCCCAGTGCGCCACACGCAAGTCCGCGAGGTTGGTGACACCGCAGCTCATGGGTTGTTTCCAGCTCAGCGTAACACGGCCCAAGGGGGAACCCGCGTACTGGTCCACCCGCCAGTACTCGCAGGTACTGATGTGGTCCAGTGGTGGTGTTTCGATGGGCGTGCCGATATCGACGGTCGGATCCGCGGCGAAATACTCGGCGATGAACGCATCCGTAGCACCAGCGGCGAGATTGCTGATCGATGCCGGATGCAGGCGCGTGCCTTTCCCGATGGGGAAGGTGAAGGCCGTAGCGCCGATCTTCACCATCGGGCCATGCACGAAGCTTGGGGCCGCGTCGTTGGCGCCGAAAATGGAAGCGGTGTTGGCCAAGGAAAGCAGGCCGTTGGGGTCGCTGGTCATCAGACGACCGGAGGTCATCGTGAGCGTCGATTTCACCAGCGCGGGCGCGTTCAACGTCAGATCGTTGCCGCCTTTGTTCAGCGTGAGGTAGCCGAATTCCTCCTGGAACCCGGAGGTATTCACGGACTGGGGGCCTGTACCGTTGAAGATCACGTTGGATCCAACCTCATCGAAGGCGGTAACGGCATCGTTGTTGGACCAGTTGCCGGTAAGGCTCACCGACCCGCCGGTCGCACCGCCCTGCAGATCGAGGTACCCACCCGCGTTGATCGTGATGTTGCCGGCGATGGCCACGCTGTTGCCCGATTGCTCATTGCGGAAACCGCCTTTGTAAGTGCCATTGCCGGACAAGGTGAGCCCGGTGGCCGTGATGCTACCGTCGGTGGCCACGTTGCCCATGACGATCCCGTTGAACCCGGCCACCGCACCGGTGTTCTGCACCGTGATGCCACCCCCGACCTGCAGCACACCGGAATTCTGAATAGTAAGCAAGCGCGCAATACCTGACGTCTGAACGGTCAAGCTCGCGCAGACTGCTGTGGGAGGGGACGCGGTAACACCGATCACACAATTGTTGACATTGGCGTAGATCGGATTGATCAGTACGTTGCTCGTCGCGATCGGTACTTCGGCATCATCCCAGTTGCGGCAATCGAACCAATC
>DEQO01000009.1 GCA_002360495.1 Flavobacteriales bacterium UBA3364 | reverse complement strand
TTGATCCTGTTGGATCTCGCGCAACTCAGTCCTTCCGCAGGACCAACCCGTACCCGAACGGAAAATCCGCCGACGTCCGTTGGGATAGGCGCTTGCCGATGCCGATGGAAACGAACCATCCGGTGAATCGCTGGACAACACGGGCGGTGATACGACCAACGGTCGGGACCGTCATAGCGGTCTTGGAAACCAGATCGGCGATGATCTCCGGTACCCCGCCGATCGATTCCAAATGCACGACCGTAAGACCCGCATCCTCCGCCATGGAACGCAATGCATGCCGCGTGTAGCGGAAGTAGTCGAACGGCTGCTCGTGCAGCCCGTAGTAGAACGGCACGTTCATGATCACATGCCCGCCCGATCGAAGCAGGCGGTGCATTTCGGACATCAATATCTCCGGCTTCCGAATATGCTCAAGCACTTCCGATAGGATCACCGTATCGAAGCTGTCCGAACGCAGACCGATGGGACCGTTCAGGTCGATCTCATGGTCCACATAAGGATTGGCGTGGAGCGTATTGGACCAGTCCACACATACGGCTTCGCTGACCAGATCCTTGTACACGCCATAGAACGGGACTTTGCCACAGCCCAAATCCAGCAACTGACCTTTCGCGAACTTGGTCAATTCCCGCTGATAGAACCGTGCTGTCAGGTCCGCAATGACCCTGGAAGCAATTCCCAGCGCCTTGGGATCGCGCGAACCCCGCAGCACACCGCGGTGATACACGAACTTGCTGGGAGTCCACTGGTCGGCGTTGCGCATGCCGGACGAAGGTATCGGCTAGGATCCTTGCGGGGACCGGACCGGGTACATACTACGCAACACCTTGGTCGCCTTGGCATCACCCCACCAGATCGGATACACCGCCAGGAAAGCCAGCCCCATGTCCAGGATGCCGAAAGCCACGCCGGTGCCAATGTGGAAGACCAGGCCCGACCACATCCAGATGATACGCGTTCGACGCCACCACACCGCCAATGGAAAGGTCAGCTGGAACCCCAATACCGCATAGTTCAGGATCACCAGCAAGATCCCCTGTCCTGCAAGGAACGCCGGTCCGTAATCCGGATCCGTGGACACGATCCCGATGGCGTGGCCATGTGTCCATTGGTATCCGGTGAGTTTCTGGACACCTGTTGCGCCATAAGCCACGAGCAACTGCAAACGGATGATCCAAAAAGCCGTACGTCCAATGACTTCACGCATACCGCCGGGTGTCTTCGCACTTGGCCTGTCATTCGCTTGACCGTCCGGAAGAAAGATCATCCAGAACAACACGTTGGCCATCAGTTGATGCCCACCGGTACCGACCAACCACGCATGGTTCAACAAGCTGGTGAACAACCCCCAGACCAACAAGGCACTCCACCAACGCGAAGGGCGGAACAGGCCGCGAACGCTGAGGAGGAGGAGAACCCCCACAGCAGGCAAGGCCAGGGAACCAGGTAGCCAGGAGGAAAAGGCATGCGTCAAATACCGGAACGGCCCCGGTGGTCCCGGCAGGTAAGACGAGATCGGCCGGTCCCATATCCACTCCGCTGCCGGTAACGACGCCAGGATATCCAGGATGAGCCATGCATGGACCGCGAGGCGGAACAGGCGAACGGGGCCTTGTGGAACGCTCATTGGTCGGAGAACCGAAGTAGTGTGATCCGCTCCGTACGTCGATCGGGTCTTGCCGGATCCTCTACACAGCGCTCCACCAAGCGGAATTCCAGGTTCCCGACATCGCGCCCGATATCGCGCACTGCCGAGCGCATTGCTCGTTCAAGGACGGGTAGCACGATGGTGTCACCGTGGTTCATCCGATGTGCAACATGATCGGCCAGCGGGCGGGCCATGCGCCGTTCCAACCAGTAGGCGTCAGCGGCGAAGACCGGTCGCCACTCACCGTTCGGCATCCCGACCTGTAGTTCGTTAGCGCACAGTTCAGGGTCCGGCGCGAACAACAACCATTGTTGGTGGAACAAGGGACGCACCCATATCCGCCCGACCGTTCGCAAATGAGCAGGGACCCACTGCTGCGGCAGGGTGTAGGCCAACACCAAGAGGATATGGCCGCCCACAAAGGCGATCACGAGCAAGCGTTTCCGGAAGGGCGACATGGCGGTGTGAAGATGGCGAACTTGGATCTTGGGCTACAAACGTTCGTTCAGCATCGCGACCTTTGCCCCGCCCGCTCAGGATCCCTGATCGAGGCCACCGATCGCCGTCATGACCAAGCCTCCCAACGACCCCTCCCTCCGCTCATGGATCCGTGTGCCGAAAGGCAGCGATTTCCCCATCCAGAACATCCCTTTCGGCATCGCCTCCTGGAATGGGGAGCCACCCCTGCCAGCAACACGCATCGGCGACACGGTGGTCGATCTGAGCATTCTGGCCGACATGGGCCTACTCGATGGCACCGGTATCGCGCGCGAGGCTTTCCTTGCATCGCGGCTGAACGACCTGATGGCCTTCGGAAAGCCTGCTGCGCGTGCCTTACGCGAACGACTGAGCGAACTTTTCCGCGAGGAGAACCCCACACTGCGCGATGACAATGAGCTCCGCGAGGACGCCCTCCTGCCCGCGGACCAGGTGAGGATGCACATCCCCGTTGAAGTAGGCGACTACACCGATTTTTACAGCAGCAGGGAACATGCGACCAACGTCGGCACCATGTTCCGCGATCCGGCCAATGCCTTGCTTCCCAACTGGCTGCACTTGCCGGTGGGTTATCACGGTCGCGCGAGCAGTCTGATCCCGAGCGGTGTTCCACTCCACCGTCCGATGGGCCAGACCCGCCCCGACCCGAACGCGCCACCCGTCTTCGGTCCAACGAAACAACTCGATTTCGAGCTGGAGGTCGGCTTCCTCACCTTCCCCGGAAAGCCCTTGGGGCAGCGCATTTCCACAGCGGAGGCCGCTGACCACATCTTCGGATTAGTGCTTTTCAACGATTGGAGCGCGCGCGATATCCAGAGCTGGGAATACGTTCCGCTGGGGCCTTTCCTCGCAAAGAACTTCGCTTCGTCCATGTCGACCTGGGTAGTGACCCTGGATGCACTGGAACCCTTCCGTACCGCAGGACCTGCGCAGGATCCGACGCCCCTCACCTATTTGCGGACCCAGGGTCATGAAGCCTTCGATATCGCCTTGGAAGTGGACATCGCCCCGGAGGGCGGGGCAGCGACCACGATCTGCCGAAGCAACTTCAAGCACTTGTACTGGAGCATGGCGCAGCAATTGGCCCACCACACCGTGAATGGCTGCAATGTGCGTTGCGGGGACCTGATGGCCAGTGGAACGATCAGTGGGCCAACACCGGACAGCTACGGCAGCATGCTCGAATTGACCTGGCGCGGCACGAAACCCATCCAACTGTCGAACGGCGAAGAACGCAAGTTCATCAACGATGGCGATACCGTGACCATGCGCGGCCATTGCGAAAAGGACGGGTTGCGTATCGGTTTCGGGGAGGTGGAAGCCAAGGTGCTGCCTGCGCTGCCGTTCGCATGATGCCCTGACGCCGTAACTTTCGGCGGATGAGCAACCCGGATGCCGCGCAGGGCAAGGCGCCCGTGCAAAAGGTGGAGATCGATCTGGAGAAGGAGAAAGCGGAGATCCTGCTCCGTTACCGCGGCTTGCTGCGTTCCATCCGCGGAGTGCGCACACCGGAGGACAGCCGGTTGATCCGTAAAGCGTTCAACATCGCGTTGGAGGCACACAAGGACCAGCGGCGCAAGAGCGGCGAACCTTACATCTATCACCCCATCGCCGTTGCCCGGATCTGCGCGGAGGAGATCGGTCTGGGTACCACGAGCGTGGTCGCTGCATTGCTGCATGATACCGTGGAGGACACGGACCTGACGTTGGACGATGTGAAGGACCTCTTCGGCCCTACCGTCGCGACCATCATCGATGGGCTTACGAAGATCAGCGGCATGCAGTTCACCACGGACAGCATCCAAGCCGAGAACTTCCGCAAGGTGTTGCTCACGCTCGCCCAGGATGTGCGCGTGATCCTCGTGAAGCTCGCCGATCGGCTGCACAACATGCGCACGCTGGACAGCATGGCGCGCGACAAGCAGTTGAAGATCGCCAGCGAAACGCTCTTCCTCTATGCGCCGCTGGCACACCGGCTCGGTCTGTACAACATCAAGAGCGAACTCGAGGACCACTCGCTCCGCTTCAAGGAACCCGCGATCTACGAGGACATCAACATGCGTCTCAAGAAAGGGGAAGCCGTTCGCAAGCGCTTCATCAGCCGCTTCATCCTGCCGATCCGCGAAGCGATGGACAAAGAAGGCTTCGCCTACGAGATCAAGGGGCGGCCGAAGAGCGTACACAGCATCTACAACAAGATGCTCAAGAAGCATGTCAGCTTCGAGGAGGTCTATGACGTGTTCGCCGTCCGGATCATCATCGATACGCGCAACGAACTGGAAAAGGCCGATTGCTGGAAGGTCTACAGCATCGTCACGGACTACTATCAACCCAACCCCGATCGCCTTCGCGATTGGATCAGCCTTCCCAAAGCCAACGGCTACGAGAGCCTGCACACCACGGTGATGAGCCCCGGTGGCCGATGGGTGGAAGTGCAGATCCGCAGCAAACGGATGGATGAGATCGCCGAGATGGGCCTGGCCGCGCACTACCGCTACAAGGACGACGAGGAACACACCAACGCGCTCGACAATTGGTTGAACAGGATCCGCGAGGTGCTGGAGGAACCCGGCGGCAATGCGTTGGATTTCGTGAACGATTTCAAGCTGAACCTTTTCAGCGACGAGATCGTCGTGTTCACCCCGAACGGGGAAATGCGCAACCTGCCTTCCGGTGCCACAGCATTGGACTTCGCCTTCGACATCCACTCGCAGATCGGGCGGCAGTGCATCGGTGCCAAGGTGAACCACAAGCTGGTGCCGTTGAGCCAGCCCTTGAAAAGCGGCGACCAGATCGAGGTGATCACCAGCAAGAAGCAACAGCCGAAGGAGGATTGGCTCACCTACGTGGTCACCGCAAAGGCACGCCACCGGATCAAACAAGCCCTTCGTGACCAGAAGCGCAAGCTCGCCGTGGTCGGTCGCGAAGCTGTGCAACGCCAACTGCGCACCTGGGGCGCCAAAGTGGACAACCCCAACATCGCTGCTTTGGTGGAACACTTCCGGAGCAGTTCGCCCATGGACCTCTACTACCAGGTGGCCAGGGGCAAGCATGTATTGGAGACCATCCAGGAACTGCAGATACGGGGCGGGCGTGTCGTGCTGCCCAAGATCAAGCGGAATGAAGAGGAGCAGTCCCTGGAGGAGGTCGTTGCGAGTATCCGGGGCGACAAGGGTGCACCGCTGTTGATCGGGGATGACCTGCAGAAGATAGACTACCAGCTCTCGGACTGCTGCAATCCTATCGCAGGTGATGATGTGTTCGGTTTCATCAGCGTAGGTGAAGGCATCAAGATCCACCGCGTGAACTGCCCGAATGCCGTGCAATTGATGAGCAACTTCGCCTACCGCATCGTCAAGGCACGATGGAAGGGCAAGGACACGGTGGAGTTCCTCGCCGGCATCCGCTTCAGCGGCATCGATGATGTGGGACTGGTGAACAAGATCACCACCATCATCAGCCACGAGCACAACGTGAACATGCGGGCGATCAGTTTCGAGAGCAACGATGGCATCTTCGCCGGCAAGGTGATGGCCTATGTGCATGACACCGACCACCTGAACGCCCTTATGGACAAGCTCAAGCGCGTGCGCGGGGTAAGGAGCGTGGAGAGGGTGGACCACTAGGGGGAAGCGGGGAACAACAAGCCCCAAGTCCCCAGCCTGAAGCTGGGAGAAGCGCCCCTTGGCACCCGTGGGGCCGCCATGGCCGAAGGTCATGGACCCGACCGTTCGCAGCAGTTGTTCATGGGATCGTGGCGATAGCGTGCCGGAGCATAGGAAATGCTCCCCCGGTGTCGCTTACTTTTGCGGTAACATGGTGGTGGCCGAACAACAAGCCAACGTCCAGCGCATCTTCAGCGAGTACCTCGAACGCCACGGGCACCGCAAGACGCCGGAGCGCTTCGCCATATTGAGCGAGGTCTACGCCCACGACGGACATTTCGACATCGAGCGGCTCTATGGTCGCATGAAAACGAAGAAGTACCGTGTCAGCAGGGCGACCCTTTACAATACCATGGACCTGTTGATCGACTGCGAGCTCGTCCGCCGACATCGCTTCATCGGCACCCAGGCCCAGTTCGAGAAAGCCCATTCCTACCGACAGCACGACCACCTGGTCTGCGCCCAATGTGGTGAAGTGCAGGAGTTCTGCGACCCACGCATCCAACAGATCCGGAATACCGTCACCGAGGTGATGGGATTCACGGTTCGTTACCACGCCCTCCAGATCCACGGCGTATGCCGAAATTGCCAAGCCAAACGCCAAACCCCATGACCGTGACCGACCGCCCGATGTTCGACCTCGCCGTTTCAAAGGAGCGGAATTGCAAGGTCTTCCACCTGAAGGGCCGCTTGATGGACCAGCAACAAGCCGATCGGCTCATGTCCACCTTGGACAACGAGCTGGCCGGAGACCAGAAGACCGTTGTGCTCGACATGGGTGAGTTGCAGTACATGAACAGCACCGGGCTGAACATCCTGATCAATGTTTTGACGCGCACGCGCAATGCCGGTGGAGATACCTTGATCGCCGCCGTTTCGCATAGCGTTCGCCAACTCTTCGTCGTGACCAAGCTCGATACGGTCTTCACCATCACCGCAACGGTGGACGAAGCCGTGGCCAAGCTCAGCGCCTGAACCATGGGAGCACGCATGGATGTCCTGCTCGGCGCGCAATGGGGCGACGAAGGCAAGGGCAAGGTCGTGGATGTGGTGGCGCCGGACTATGACGTCATCGCCCGCTTCCAGGGCGGCCCCAACGCGGGGCACACCTTGTTGTTCGAAGGACGCAAACACGTCCTGCACACCATCCCCAGTGGCATCTTCCGTGAGGACACGGTGAACCTGATCGGCAACGGCGTCGTGATCGACCCGGTGATCTTCCTCAAGGAAGTGAACGCGCTCAAAGCCATCGGCGTGGATGTGCGCAACAGCCTGCTCATCTCCCGCCGTGCTCACTTGATCCTCCCGACACATCGGGCACTCGATGCCGCCAGTGAAGCCGAGAAAGGAACGTCCAAGATCGGCAGCACGCTGAAGGGTATCGGTCCCACTTACATGGACAAGACCGGCCGCAACGGCTTGCGTGTGGGCGACATGGAGTTGCATGATCGGTCGGAGCGTTACCGTGCCTTGACCAAAAAGCACGAACGTTTGTTGCTGCAGTACGGTCGTCCTGCAGCGCCGAAGGAAGCGGAGGAGGAATGGCTCGCTGCCGTTGACGTGCTGCGGAGCATGCGGTTGGTCGATAGCGAGCATTACCTGGACCAGGCCTTGCGCAACGGAAAGCGCGTACTGGCTGAAGGAGCCCAAGGGACATTGCTCGATATCGATTTCGGGACCTATCCTTTCGTGACGAGCAGCAACACGATCAGCGCCGGTGCCTGCACGGGGCTCGGTGTCGCCCCGAACCGCATCGACAAGGTGGTCGGCATCTTCAAGGCGTATTGCACCCGCGTTGGCAGCGGACCCTTCCCTACTGAACTCGAGAACGCCACCGGGGAGCACATCCGGAACGTGGGCCAGGAATTCGGCAGCACCACGGGTCGAGCCCGGCGTTGTGGGTGGCTCGATCTCCCAGCGCTGCACTACGCGGTGATGGTGAACGGTATCACCGAACTCGCCATGATGAAGAGCGATGTGCTCAGCAACATGGACGAACTGCGCATCTGCACCGGGTACAAAGTCGATGGCAAGGCCACGGACCGCATGCCGTACGACATCACCAGCCGGGTGGAGCCGATCCTGCAACAGGTGGATGGCTGGGGAGACCTCAGCACCGACACTCCGCTTCCACATGGCCTGGAGCGCTACATCGCCATGATCGAAGAACGGGTCGGCGTGCCGGTGACCTTGGTATCGTTGGGTCCTGATCGCGCGGAGACCGTGCATCGCCAAGCAGCGGCGGTCCACTGATCGCCGATGGGCCGATCCGCTCCAAAACGGACTGGCGCGCCGGGAGCAAACCCGCGGATCCATCATGCTTTCCACGATCATCTCAGGGCACTGCTCGGCGATGAAGCCGAAGCACTCGAACATGCCCTGTCGACACCTTCCCCGGTCAGTATCCGGGTGAACGTAGCGAAATGGTCCGGCCCCCAAGCCGATCCCATACCCTGGTGCGCTACAGGGCGCTACCTCGGGGAGCGGCCTTCGTTCACGTTCGATCCGTTGTTGCACGCCGGATGCTACTACGTACAGGAAGCATCCAGCATGTTGTTGGAACAAGCCATGAAAGCGAGCGGACCTTGGGGACAGGACATTCGTGCACTGGACCTATGTGCCGCACCGGGTGGAAAGACCACGCACCTCCGAAGTTTGCTCTCACCGGGTTCCTTGCTCGTCGCCAACGAGATCGACCGGAAGCGACAGGGCGTTCTGCAAGAGAACCTGTTCAAGTGGGGTGCATCCAACACCGTTGTATCCGGTAGCTCACCGCACGAGTTGCAAGAGCTTCCCGACTTCTTCGACCTTATCCTCGTCGACGCGCCGTGTTCCGGGGAAGGCATGTTCCGCAAGGAACCGTTCGCTCGCGAGCAATGGTCGCCAGCGCTGGTGCAACAGTGTGCGACCACACAACGCGCGGCGTTGGACCATGCGTGGCACAGTTTGAGGCCCGGCGGTACGTTGATCTACAGCACATGTACATGGGAGGAGGCCGAGAACGAGGCACAAATCGCACACTTGATGGAACAGGGGGCAACTTGCATCGGGATACCCGTGGACCCTTCCTGGGGCGTTGTCGCGGCCGGAAGGCAAGGAACGGTCGGGCTCCGGTGCTATCCCCATCTTGTGAACGGCGAAGGCTTCTTCATCGCTGCACTGCGGAAGGAAGGGGATCGAACCATTCCTTCGGCGCCACGCACGTTCCCGAACGAGCGATCACACGAAGCAGTCCACTGGTTACGCCCCGACCGCTCTTGGAACACCATCGATCGGGGCGAGGTGATATTCGCGGTAACGCAGGATCGGTCAGCGGATATCCGTGAACTCTCGAAGGCCTTGCGGGTGCTTTCCCCGGGCATTCCATTGGCCGAACGCAAGGGCAATGACCTTCGACCCCACCCCGCACTTGCATTGTCCGTCGATCTTCAGCACAACACCTTTCCGATCGTGGAACTCGATCGAACGGCGGCTTTGAACTACTTGCGTGGCTTGGCCATCCCCGCAACTGATGCGCGCGGCACTGCACTGGCTTGCTTCGATGGGATCGCACTCGGGTGGCTGCATGGTGCAGGGAACCGCTGGAACAACCGATGGCCCGTGCCTTGGCGGATCCGCGCGCAACAACCTTCGGCGCCCCTCGTATCTTGGGCACATACGAGCAATAAGCGTGCGTAGCATGAACGCTTCTTCGCATCACCCCGACCAGCCATGACCGCATTCCTGGACTGGTTCGAACGGCACAAGTTGGGTGTGATCGGCACCCTGGCCACACATTCGTTCCTCTTGTTCGCCTTCTCCCTTTTGACCGTGCGCAGCAATGAAAGTGGCGAGGTTTCCCAGGAGATGCACATGGACATCGAGACCATCGAGGAAACGGATCCAATGCTTCCACCGATCAATCGGCCTGAGTTGGATGCCACGCAGGATGTGACCAACGCGACCAGCAACATCACAGCACAGAAGACCGCCTTTTCCTATTCGCCCACCAAGATGGCCGAGAGCGTGGAAAGCGACTTGAGGGAGTTCGAGCAACAGGAATTCGATCGCCTCGCCCAGGAACGCCACGAACGTGGTGAGGAGGTGGTGATCCCACAACTTGACCCCAGCAAGTGGAACAAGGAGCGCTACATGGAAAAAGCCGCAGAACCCGTGAAGATGGACGGAGCCACCACCGTGTGGCATGATCTTACCGGACGTGTACGATCCGATGATGTGCCTGGCTACCTCTGCAAGGAACAAGGACGAGTGGCCATCCGGATCCAGGTGGACAGGCAAGGCAACGTATTGAAGGCGGAGGTGGATCCAGCGCAAAGTGTGAGCGCCGACGATTGCATGATTGAACACGCCGTAGCCTCTGCTCGTCGAGCTCGCTTCAACTCCCTTGGCTCAGCGCCGGACCCGCAAAGAGGCACATTGTACTTCCTCTTTATGCCGCAATAGCGCCATTTCGTCATCCAGCCGCAACCATATCCGGCCATTATGACCGCATTTCTCGTCTTGCACTGCGTTTGACGGTTGCGGGCTACAGACCAAAAAGATCTGAAGCCATGATCACCAAATACCGCACACATCCCTACCACAGTCCGCTGAACGACCTCTTGAATGTCTCGATCGGACGCGACATCGGCCAATTCTTCGGCTATGATGATGTGGCCACCTCTTCGCCCAAGGTGAATATCACCGAGACGCCGAAGGAATTCGTCATCAGCATGCTTGTTCCGGGTTACGCGAAGGACAAGTTGAAGATCACCGCGGAGAAAGAGACCCTTACCGTGAAGGCTGAAAAGTCCGAGTACATGCTTGGCGAGAACGAGCGCTTCACCCGCCGCGAATTCCAAGTGGGTGGTTTCACCCGCAGCTTCCGCCTACCGGAGACCGTTGACATCGCTTCCGTTCATGCAGAACACGTGGACGGCGTGCTCAAGGTCCACATCCCACGGGTGGAACCGGCAAAACCGACCGTCCGCGACATCAGCATCGCCTGATCCGACCCGCGCTCTACCGAAGGCCGCCCCGTGCGGCCTTCGGTCGTTACGGACAGGACCGTACGCGATCGGCCGGGCCCCGTTCGGAACGGTCGCCAACAACGTGCTTCGGGCGCGAAACATTGCCGCCCTTACCACCGTAGGACCAGAAGCGTTCGGACCACCTGCGCACCCCGACCATGAAACGCGACCTCCTCGCCTACTATCAGGAAGTGCTGGACAAGATCAGCCAGGCCGATGCGCGCACGTTCCGCAAGGAGATGCGCAAGGCGTTCAAGCGGTTGGTACCGGAGGAACGAGAGCAGCTGAAGACATGGTTCAGGAGCGCCTGCGTGTGCCGGGTCGAACAACCCGTGAAGGGCGTGCTGCAACCCCTTGCGGTGAAGGTCCGGAAGAACGTCAGTTGAAGTAGCGGCTGTTCCAGGCTTCGGCACTGAACTGGCCGAAGAAGGCGAACCACCCGAACACGGTGAAACTGGCACACACCATGGTGCTCCACAGCAGGAAGATCATGCGGTGCGCACCCCAGAAAGTGGCTGCGGGATCGGTGGTCATCCAATGTGTCGGGACCAACATGCTCGCCAGTCCAGCGAAAACGAAAACAACGACAGCGAGGTGAGCGACCGTGCGGAACGGCCAATTCACTATGCTTCGCGCCACGGAAAGATCACTGCCCCACTTGTGCACCAGGTAGAACCTGTCGTTGCCGATAGGCACGAAGAGCAGCGGATCCACTTCGCTATCGCATAGCTTGAACCGACCTGCGGGTGCCATCACCATGAAGCTCTTGAGCTGCGTTTCCGCCTTGCGCTCCAACGCACGTAAGGCATAGACCGCAGTGTTGGGCACCGGCCCTTTGAACAGACCGCCGGGCAGGAACCGCAAGCGATAGCGGATGCAAAGTGCCTTGATCGTCCCCCGGTGGAAGATCCGGTCGGGGTCCATGCCGGTGATGCGTACCGGCCGTTCGTCGGTGGAACTGAGCACCATGGCCCGAAGCAGATCGTCCTGCTTCTGTTCATCGTAGAGGAGATGGTGTACCTCCTCCAGTACGCTCTCCTGGCCGAGGAGCAGCCGCTCCAGTCGCTCGCGTTCGGTTTGTGTTGACATGGCCTTTGCCGTAGTAACGCCGGAAGACGCGGATCGTTCCGTCAGCCTTCGCTTCTTGCTGCCAGGCTCATTTCAGAAGCGTGGCTTTTGGTGTCATCCTCGTCTTCCTTGCCCAAGGCATAGCGGCGCACCTCAGGCGGCGCATCCACCGCAATGGAAGAGCGCACCAAGCCGTTCGCATTGGTCAGCTTGCAGCTGGCCTTCACCTCCAATGGGTTGGAGCGGGTGCCTTTCTCAACGACCACGTTCCAGACGGAATCGAACGGGACCACGAAACGAACTGGCGACTCCTCGAAAAGGCCACCGTGGTAGGAGAAGGTCCTCCCTTTGCGATAGGCTTTCATTTCCCGCGCCGTCATGAAACGCACCTTGGTGGACGTATCGATCTCCACCTCGATGATCTCCTTGCGCTTGGCCTCGAACGATTTGTACAGGAATTTCATACGGGTCGTGGAATGGTTTGCGTAAAGATAAGGAGCCTGCCCATCGCTTGCTACAGCTTGACGCTGAGCACCGGGAAGGTGGTGTGGTTCACGATGTCCTCCGTCAAGCTGCCGTTCACCACGTGGAAAAAGCCCGTACGGCCATGGGTGGCCATGGCGATAAGGTCGGCGTCAATGCCCTTGGCGAAGTTCAGGATGCCCTCTTCGATGCTGAGGTCGTTGTAGATGGTGGCACTGAATTTCTTCAGTTCGTGCCGCTGCAGGAACCGGTCGATGGCCTTGTGGCTGTCCTCGCTGCGCTCGAAGTTGCGGGGGGTGTTCACCTTGAGCAGGTGCACCTTCGGATCGAACAATTCCAGCACGGGCAGGAAGGCTTCGAACTTCTCCACGTCAAGGTCCGAGAAATTCGAGGCGAAGACCATGTCACGTACCTCGAAATCCTCGACGTGGTGCTTGATCACAAGAACGGGCATGGGTGCCTGGCGCACGATCCGCTGGGTATTCGACCCGACCAGGCCACGGAACCCCTTGGCCCCGTGCGATCCCATCACGATCAGGTCGGCTTCCAACAAACGTTCGTTCTTGAAAATGTCGTTCAGCGTCAACTGGCGAAGCATGAACTTCTTCAACTCGATGCCATTGAGGAAGGGCAACTCCGGTACGCGCTCCAGCCGGGCCTCGATCTCTTCCCGGATGCGCTGGTTCTCGGTGTGGAAATCGGTCATCTGTTCATACAGATGGACCACATCGATCATAGCACCGGTGAGACGCGCGATCTTGGCCGCGACGCGTAACGCATCGGTCGCGCATTCCGAGAAATCGTAGGGGACTAGGATGGTCTTGATCGCCATGGTGGAACGCTTTATGAACGCCTACGGAACGCTGAAATTAACACCGAAGGATGGGTGCATCAAAATGCAGCGCCCGTGGCCCTCGTCCTTCCTACATTCGCCGCACCTGAATGGACGCCCCGTTCTCCATACCCGCCACGGAAAAGACCCCGGCCGTGGAGATCGACCCCGGATCCGGCCTTATTTCCATCAGCGGGTGCTCCATCCCGGAGAACGCCGACCGCTTCTATTCCCCTGTCCAGGACAGTTTGGAGCGGTATGCGCTCTCCCCGCACGCGAAGACCACCGTCCGTATCGCCCTCAGCTACTTCAACTCCAGTACCTCAAAGTACCTGCTCGACCTCTTCAAACGGCTTGAGGACCTCCACGCCACGGGCCGGTCCCAAGTGTTCCTGGAATGGTGGTTCGCGAAAGGCGACCTCGACATGAAGGAGGCCGGCGAGGACTACCGGTCCTTGATCGAGTTCCCTGTGCGGTTGAAAGAGCTTGACCGGTAAGACTTCAGCGGTCCTCCATGGCCTGCTGGTAGGCCCTTCCCGAGATCGGTACCCCGTCGCGGAAGTGGTTCACCTCACCCCACGGGTGGGAGACCTTTCGGAATGTCACCAGATGACCTTCCTGGGCGATCGTATTCTCAACGACCACGGATCGACCTTCCCTGTAAACACGCTGACCTTCCACCACGACAGGCGGGTCCGGAACGGTGCGGACCGCTGAAGGCTTCGCCTGAACCTGAGGCGGGGCTCGTTCGATGGGAGCCGCCTTCACGGGTTGCACGACCACGGGTGGAGGTGGTGAGCGCACGACTTGCACCGACGGTTCCCGCACAGGTCCGCTGATCACCAGGCGATCCGATGCAATGCGCTCCGGTTCTTCAGGCGCCACCGGTTCCACAGGAGGCGGAGCGACCGGCGCCGGAATTGCAACCGGTGCTTCGTTCTGCACGACCGGCTCCGGGACAGGAGTTACAGCTGCCTCAGCATCGCGTTTGGCGATCAACGCTTGCAGGTCCTGGATCTTCACTTTCGGGTAGACGTTGTATGGGCGCATCGTCCGGGCCTCCTTGAACTTCGCCATGGACTCCTCGTACCGCAATTGGCGGAATAGATCTTCGGCGTGGGACATCACGGCCTGGAACGCGCCATCCACGGCGGCGGCCTCCTGCTCCTCTTTGGCGATGCGCGCTCGTTCCTTTGCGCTGAGCTTCTCGAAGTCCCGGGCAAGTCCTTCCTCCTGCGCTGCGGTCGGCATCGAACATCCGAAGGTGAGGATCACCAAGGCGAGGAAGCCGGGCAAAAGGCGCATTTCAGGTCTTGGTAAAGCGGGCGTTCGGAACACCTCCGCGCGCGCTGCTACGTGAACTGGGCGACAAAGGTTGCAATGCAACAGCAAGCACCGGGCCGACCTATTTTCGCACTACGAACAACGGCCGTTCATACACGAGCAACGGCCCTTTGAACGTTGTCCATAAGAAATCGCCCTGGCGGCATCTCCATGAAACACCTATCGACCTTCGCGACCGCAGCCCTGCTGCTGCAAGCCTGCACCCCTGAAGACCCCAAGACCTCAGAACCGTATCGACAGTTGGAGGAGGACCAGCGCCGCACCGAGGCGATCGTTGCCGAAAAGGACTCGACCATCAATTCCCTGTTCGGGACCTTCAACCGGATCAGTGAGAACCTGCGGACGATCCGTTCCAAACAAGGTGGTCTTGTCGCCCCAACGGCCGGTGCGGAGACAAGCGAGGACGTGGAGCAGCGGATCATGGGCGATATCGAGGAGATCGATGTGCTCCTTGCGGAGAACAAGGAGTTGATCGCCAAACTGCGCAAACAAGCCAAGGCTTCGGCCACGAACATCGCAGAGTTGGAGCGCACCGTGGCGGACCTCGAAAAGACCATCGCCGACAAGGACGTGGAGATCGCCGGGTTGAAAGAGCAACTTGCCAGTACGAACAGTTCCCTCGCAACGCTGATCGACATGTACCGGGACAAATCACAGGTGGCGGACATGCAGCGCAACGAAATGAACACTGCCTACTATGCCATTGGAACCGCCAAGGAACTGAAGGAGAAAGGCGTGCTGAGCAAGGAAGGCGGGGTCGCGGGGATCGGTGGTGTCAACAAGCTCAATACGGCCGATATGCCGAAGGACTACTTCAAGACCATCGACATCACGGCCACACCGGAGATCGTGCTGGGGGGGAAGAAGGCGAAGCTCTCCACGGCACACCCCGAAGGCAGTTACCGCATCGAAGGTGGCGGCGCCAAGCTCGTGATCACCGACCCCGAGAAGTTCTGGAGCATCTCCAAGTATCTCGTGGTGGTGGTGGATTGACCTACTGGCCCACAACGGAACAGGGCTG
>DEQO01000169.1 GCA_002360495.1 Flavobacteriales bacterium UBA3364 | reverse complement strand
TATCGCTCAGGCAGAGTTGGTAGTCATCGCCGTTCAACAGGCCCAGGATCCGATGACGGGTGGTCTATGCCTTCGGGTTCACGATCACCAATTCCTCGCCGAGCAGGGCATTGAGCAGGGTGCTCTTACCCGTGTTCGGCTCACCGATGATGTTGACGTATCCTGCCTTGTGGCCCATGACCGTTCCTAAATGACGAACCCCCGATCTCTCGGGGGTTCGCTTTGTAGCGGGGGTAGGACTCGAACCTACGGCCTTCGAGTTATGAGCCCGACGAGCTACCATCTGCTCCACCCCGCAATGGGCGGCAAAGATAGATATCTTTTCGGCACTTGGATCCATAGCTACTGGATGATCTTGAGGGCGACCGGTGCCAGATCCTTGGGAGTCCCGTGTCCATTGGCCAATCGGGCTTTGATGTCCTCAAAATAGACCTGATCGCCAGCGCGTAGCGCAGCCAACACGGTCTTCATCTCCGATGTTATCACATTGCTCGTGGAAGCCAGTTCTATGACGGGCCCTCCTTTCCGCTGGACGGTCAGAACGAAACGCATCACCTGCCAGGGGTCATTGAACTCGGAATCCTCGAGTTTGGCGATCACCCCGGGCGCTGCGGTGAGTTCGGCCTTCTTCACCTTGTTCTCGCGCGCACTTTTTCCAGCCACGAACGCGGTCGGGGGCGGTAATTCCTTCACCCTGAACCTGACCGGACCTATCCGTCGGGAACCACCGTCCGGAAGTTGCACGGTGGCATTCACCTCGGCATAGCTACCGGTCATTCCCGTCGCCACCCAGCCAGCGCCCTTTCGGACGATCCGTCCAGTGGAGATGGTAGCCTGAACGCGATCCGGCGCGACACCCGGCACGGAAAGATCGATCGGGTTCTCCACCCCACGGTAAAGCACGTTCATCTTGGTGGGCGAGGCCACGAGCAACGGCGCCATGACCTGGAACGTGGTGGAATAGGGGATCTTTTCCGGACCATCGGGACCCTCGAACGTGATCACGCCCTGCACGAGCTGCTCGCCGATATGATCACCGCGCAAACGAAGCTTGGCCTTGCCATCGGCACCGATCGGGAGGATCGCGCCGCTGTTGACCGTCACCGTCGGCCGGTTCTTGGGGTCGTACGCCGCAAGGAAGACATCCGCCCGGAAGGAATCACCGGCCATGATCAAGCTGCTTTGTGGTATCACGGCCGTGGTCAGGGTGGAGAACGAATGCTCCTTGACCGTTACCGAGCGATAGAGCCATTTGACCAGGTCGTTCTCCGAGCTCCGGATGTCCGCCTGCAACTTCGAGAGCGTCGCTACACCGGCGGCCAAAGGAACGTCGTAGAAGTTGGTGGACTCCCAGTTGTTCATGGTACCCGATGCGTCCCGCCGATCATTGAAATCGAAGAGAAGATCCAACGCGGCAGAGAGTTCCGGGCCTTTGCTTCCGGTGATCGCTTTGAGGCTGTCGCGGAAGGCCGTGATGCGAACGCGAAGGTCATACGCCCCACCGGGTTCGCGGATGGGGCTTGCTGGTTCGCTTCCGACCATCATGCGTGTGAGCGTTTCCCGGTCGTCCTTGGCATTGAGTGCGAGCAGTGTGCGTAGTGTGTCGCGACCATCAGCGTCCTTTCCCCGCAAGGTGGTCAATGGCAGTCCATCGGCCTCTGCGACCGCCTTCATCTTTATCCGCTCGATGTGCTCCACCAAGGAGTCGGCCTGCTGCTTCACACGCAGGGCACGTTCATGCGGTGCCTTGAACTTCTCCGGGAAACGCTTCGCAGCATCAGCGAAGACGGTGTACTCCACTGCGGAACGCTGTTCGTTCGCATGTCCACTGCGGACGAGTTCGGTATCCATGATCGCGAACGCATCGAGTACTTCCTTGCTCACGTTCAGCGCGAGGATCGCGGTGAGCACGAGGTACATCATGTTGATCATCTTCTGTCGGGGAGGCAATTGTGCGCCGGCCATGGGAACAGGTTGTTCGTGATGCACCGCGGAGAGCGGTACGTGAACATCCAATGCGCTCCGGCACATTGCGTAACGCCGCGAAGACCGAACGGGGCCGATCAGGCCTCGGTACCGAGGTCCTGCAGCTGTGCCGAAGTGGACTCCCACTCGGCCATTACAGCAGCGATGCGCTGGGCCAGGTCGCCCAGGCGCTCATAGCCCTTTTGCAATTGATCCGCAGGCATACCGCCCTTCATCACACTGGCCTGAAGTTCCTTCTCCTCCTTCTCGAGATCGGCCAGTTGCTTTTCAAGGCGGTCCACGGCGTTCTGGACCTTACGCCGCTCCTTCTCGCGATCACGTTTGTCGCGTTGGTCCGATCCCTTTTCCGCCTTCGGTGCTTTGGCCTGTACCGCGCTCGACTTCCCGATATCAGCGCCTTGCAACGCTTTTCGCTTCTCGATCAGTTCAAGGATGTCCATGTGCTGATCACGGATGCGGAAGTCGTCGAGTTCCAGCAAGCGGTTCGTAAGGCCGGTAAGGAAATCCCGGTCGTGGCTCACGAGGAGGAACGTGCCTTCGTAGTTCTTCAACGCGTTCTTCAGGACGTCCTTGCTCTGGATATCCAAGTGGTGCGTAGGCTCATCGAGAATGAGGAAGTTGAGCGGCTTCAGGAGCATGCAGCACAGGGCCAGCCGCGCGCGTTCACCGCCACTGAGCACCTTCACCTTCTTGTCCACATCCTCTCCGCTGAACATGAAGGCCCCGAGCATGGCACGCACGCGTAGACGGTTCTCCTCGCTTGCGGCGTATTCGGCGGTTTCCATGACCGTTCCCTGCGGGTTCATGCGCTCGGGCATGTCCTGGGCGTAATAACCGATGATGACGTTGTGCCCGAGCCGGATCTCCCCTTCAAAAGGCTCTTCCTTCATCATCATACGCACGAGGGTACTCTTACCGGTTCCATTGGCACCGACGAGCGCGAGGTGTTCTCCCTTGGCTATGGTCAGCTCGGCATTCCGGAAAATAAGCTTCTCCTCACCCGGGCGGTTCTTGTCCGGATAGGCTTTGCTCACACCCCTCACCTCGGCTACGATCTTGCCACTGGTCGGTGCCGGCGGGAACTTGACGAGCATCTTGCGCAGATCTTCATCATCGACCTCGATGCGTTCGAGCTTGTCGAGCTTTGTGATCAAGCTTTGGGCGAACGCCGCCTTGCTCGCCTTCGCGCGGAACTTGTTGATCAAGGCCTCGGTCTCCTTGATGTAGCGCTGCTGGTCTTTCGCAGCGGAAGCCTGTTGCTCACGTTCGACCTTCCGTAGTTCTACGTACTGGCTCCACGGCACCTTGCGGTCGATGATCTTCCCCCCGACCACTTCGAGCGTGCGTTTGGTCAGGCGGTCCAGAAAGGTCTTATCGTGTGAAATAAGGACCAGCGCCGCGGGGTAGGACCGGAGCAGGTCCTCCAGCCATTGGATCGCGGGAAGATCCAAATGGTTCGTGGGCTCATCCAGCAACAACAGGTCCGGTCGCATCAGGAGCAAGCGGGCCAGCTCCGCCCGCATACGCCAGCCACCGCTCAACTCGCTCATGAGGCGGTGCATGTCCTTCTCTACGAAACCGATGCCCTTGAGCATCTTCTCCACCTGCATATCATGGTCCGCCGCACCGATGGCGTTCAAGCGCTCGTGGGCATGTGCGAGTAGCGTGGCGAGTTCGATCGCCTCCTCATCCGTGGTGGCCTTCTCCAGGTCCTTTTCGATGCGCTCCAAGGAGGCATTGAGGGTCATGGCCTCCTCAAAGGCCTTCTCGGCCACCTGCCAAGGGGTCAGCGTGAGGTTGTGGGCCATTTCCTGCGGCAGGTAACCCATCGTGAGCTCTTTCGGCTTGCCGATGGTCCCGCCATCGTAAGGTTGCTGGCCGGCCATGATCTTCAGCAGGGTGCTTTTTCCGGCACCATTGCGACCCACGAGCCCGATGCGATCCTCACTTCCAATGAAGAAGGAGATGTCGTCGAACATCGGTCGTTGACCGAAATGGAGGGTGAGGCCTTGTACCGTGATCATAGTGCGCGCCGATGGGCTGGGCTAACGGGGCGCAAAAGTAAGGGATCCTATCCGGCTGGGATCCAGTGGACAGCAACGTACAGCTCAGTAGTTCCACAGATCGAATTCGGTGCGGAAGAGATGTTCCTTCACGGCCTCTCCTTGGAGCAACACATCCAAGCCCGTGGCATATTCGATGATGCCCCGATCGTGGGCGTTGCTGACTTTGGTGATATAGCTGCTGAAGAGACGATCCTGGAAGATCTTGTCGAAGGATCGCCCACCGGCATCATTGTTCCGCTCGAACGCCTGGGCATTGGCCAGCACGTAGCGCAACTCCGGGAAGTACAACCAGAAGAGCGGCGCGTGGCCGCGCAATTCGCCATCGTCACCTCGCACTTCGCGCAGTGGTGCCAGACCGATGATCCGTGGCTCCATCACACCGCGCTGCTTATCGAAGATCCAATCCTCCTTCAACAGGTAGCGGGTCACTTGTGCGGTCGTTACTGGTTGTGGTTGCACTACCGGGATCATCGTATCGGGATCATCGAGACCCGGCGTCCAGACCGTATCCACCGCATTCAACATACCCTCCAATTCCGGTGTGGTCAATGCTCGTTCGAAATCGTCATCCTGGAGCATCACGCCTGGGTCGTAAGCGGTCAACGACCCGTTCTCCAGCAATCCGTCCAGGATCACATCGAACAGGCTCTTGCGGCCTTGCGACGGTTCCAGCGGATAGTACAGCGGATGATTGATCTTCTCGCGCAGGTCGATCGTACGCCAGACACGCTGGGCGACCATCACATCCGCCTCGCGCAAATGCACGTACGGGATGGCCCGACGGGTCGGTGTGTGTTCCTTGATATACGCTCCATCCAGGACCGTTTGCGCGTTCAGAACGGGTCCCAGGCAAAGCGCCCCGATCAGTGGGCGGATCCGAATGTGCATGGCAGCAGGTTTCCCCTTCATGTCACGGACCGGAAAAGGTGACCCGCGCCTCAGTAGTTCCAGAGGTCGAACCCGAGGTGGATAACCTGCTCACGGACCGTCCCGCTCTCCATCAAGGCATCCAAGGTGGTCTTATGCTCATTGATCGCCCGATCGAACACGTTGCTCACCTTGATGATCGTACTGGCGAAACGGCGTAGGGCGAAAAGGGCTTCATAGGAGACCGGTCGTTCGTCCGCACCTTGCGCAGCGGCCCATCGGGAGAACAGCTGTCGACATTCCGGGTAGTACAACCAGAACAACGTCCTGTATCCCCGTAATTCACCATCCTCGCCCAACACGCCCACCATGGGCGCAAGGCCGATGATCCGTACCTCCATCACCGAGCGCTGCTTGTCGAAGATCCAGTCCTCCTTGAGCACGTAACGCCCGACCCGGTTCTCGGGGACGGTATCCAAAGCGGCAATGATGGCCCGGATACCGGATCCAGCGAATGGTGTACGGAAGGTATCGTCCGATGCGAGCGGACCTGGATCGTAGGCTGTAATGGCCTCTTCGTTGAGCAGACCGTGACGGATGACACCGAACAAGTCGAGGCATTGGGCCAGTTCACTTGAGGGGGAATTGAACAACCGGTTCGATGGGTCGCGCAGATCGACCATGCGCCAAACACGGCGTTCCCAGGCCACATCGGCTTCCCGCAGATCCGCGTACGGAGTTATCCCGTCGTCCAAGGCACAGGGGCTCCTGCCAGGTTCCAAGGAGGTGTTCTGTGCATCAAGCGAAAGAACTGCGAAGGACAGCAGACCTGCTGTCGCAACGCGGTGCGGATCCACGCGGGGCATACCATTCGAACGATCACCTTCCCGATCCAGTGCCTCCAATGCTGAAAAAAGAAGAAGCCCCGACGAACGGGGCTTCCAAGCATTGTCCTGACACGATCAGAAATTCCAGAGGTCGTGCTCGAACTCAAAGAGTTGTTGCTTGATCTCCTCTCCTTCCAGCAAAGCATCCAGACCGGTCTTGTACTCGTTGATACCACGGTCGTACACGTTGCTCCACTTGGTGATGTAGCTACTGAACTGGCGTTTCCAGAAGATATCCTCGAAGCTGCGGCGCTCAGCATCGTTCTCGCGGTTGAACGAATCCCAATTGGCGAATACGTAACGGCACTCCGGGTAGTACAACCAGAAGAGCGGGCGGTAACCGCGGACCTCACCGTCATCACCCTTCACCTCCTTCATCGGGGCGATGCCGATGATGCGGATGTCCATCGTGCTGCGCTGCTTATCGAAGATCCAGTCCTCCTTGATGACGTACTGCTTGATCTCCGCGCTTTCCAAGGGGATCTCCTGCACCACCAGTTCCATATCACCGGTCGTCAGCGATTCGGTGTACTGGCTGTCGATGCGGGTGAACATCTCTTTGAGGTCCGTGGCCAGCAGGGGCTTCTTGAATTCATCGTCATCGGCCAGAGGGCCTGGATCGTAAGCGGTGATGGAACCGTCCACCAACAGGCCCTGCTTGATCACATCGAAAAGGCTCTTGCGATCGTTGATGGACTCCGTCGGGAAATACAACGGGTGGTTCATCTTCTCGCGCAGGTCCACGGTGCGCCAAACACGGCGGAACCACATCACATCCGCTTCGCGGATATGGGTGTAGGGGACCACGCGTTTCGTCTTCGTGTGCTCCTTGATGTAAGCACCATCGAGCACGGTCTGTGCCACGGCGTTGGCCGGGGAGCAGAGACCAGCGACCGCTAGTGCGGCGATGGTCAGTATGTTCTTGCAGGTACTCATCATGGTTCCGTATTTGGATCAGGTCACCTTGAAGGATAGTGAACCCAGGTTCCGCACAGTGCCATCGGGGCCACGGGCCTTGATCTGCTCGATGTAGATCTTCTGGCCGGGTTTGGCCTTCGCGAACATTTCCTTCATGTCGCCGCTGACGGCTGCACCTTTGGTCATTTTCTCCAACGGAGTGCCGCCCACGATCATGGTCACCTTGTATTCGACCACCTCGAACTTGAGGTCGAACTCGAAGTCGATCATCTTGGCGATCACACCAGCGGCTGCGGTGAGTTCGGCCTTCTTGATGTTCTCATCATCCACGCTCTTACCGCCGAAATATGGCCGGGGGTTGGGCACGTTCTTCACGCGGAACTTCATGCCAGGCATGGCCTTCTTGGAGCCGTCGGGATTGGTCACGGTGGCACCGATGGTGGCCTCGGCGTCCTTGCCCGGGCGCATGATGTATCCATCAGCGGACTTGGTAAGGGCGCCATTGGTCACCGTTGCGGCGATGTCCTTGTTGCTGTATCCCGAGACACTCACGCTCACCGGGTTGTCAACGCCGCGGTAGAACACGTTCATCTTGAGCGGGCTCACCACCAGGCTGGGAGCGGCCACCTCATAGGTGGTCTCGAACACCTCGGTGGTCTCTTCGCCACCCACTGGTTTGAACTTGATGATCCCTTTCACGGTCTTCAGACCCGCTCCGGAAGCCATTTGTTCCAATTGGGCCTTGGCTCCGTTCATCGGAAGTTTGATGGCCTCACCATTGATCTTCTTGGCCACGGTATCCACCGTTGCACCCGGACCAGCGATGAACACCTCGGGAGCATTCTGGTCGTCATAGGCGCCGAGGAAGATCTCCGCTGTGTACTTGCTGCCTACGGTCACATAGCTGCTCAACGGCTTCACGATGGTGGTGAGCTTGTTGAACTTGAAGCTCTTGCCTTCCACGGCATCCATCATGCGTTTCACCACTTCACCTTCGGCGTTGCGTACATCGCTCTGGATCTTGCTGAGGATGGTAATACCGGCCGCCAAGGGCACGTGGTAGAAGTTGATGCTCTGCCAGTTGTTGTTCGTACCGGAGGCGTCCAGACGATCGGAGAAGTCGAAGATCCGGTCCATAGCGGCGCTCAGGTCCTTATCGTCCTTACGGCTGTTCTTCACCATGTCACGGAACGCCTCGAGCTTGGTGCGCAGTTCGGTCGCGCTGAACGGACCGTCCTTGGGCTTGGCCGGTTCATCACCGATCAACAGGTTGGTCAGTTCATCGTGGCTGTCCTTCTTGTTCACCTTCTGGAGGTCCATGATGCGGCCGTCACCCAGCACCACACTGTCGAAGGGGATCCCTTCGGCGGCGATGATGGCCTTGGCCTTGATGGAATCGATGTAGGCGATCAGCTCCGCACCGGCGGTCTCGATCTTCTTGGCCTCGTTCCAAGCGGCGCCATACTTGGCGGCGTTCTCCTTGGCGTAGGACTCGAAGCTGGAATACTGGGCGGTCATCTTGTCGTTGAGCGACAGCTTGGTGTTCTCCAGGCCGTTGTTCACCGTCACGAAACTGTCCAGGATCTCCTTGGATACGTTCAGCGCCAATAGCGCCGTAAGCACCAAGTACATCATGTTGATCATCGCCTGTCGAGGCGTCTGTTTACCGCTGGCCATCTGTTTTCAACAGGTCTTTAGCAGGTTCCTTGTTGCTTGCGATGATCAGCCGCGCACGGTCATTGCGGCGAGCATATTGCCGTACACGGTGTTCAGTTTGGCGAGGTTGTCGCTGAGCACGGCGATGTTCTCCTTGTAACGCTTGGTGTCGTCCACCGAGTTCTTCAGGTTCGTCATCATCTCGCCCATGCCCTCGAACATCTGGTTGGCGGCCTCGAGCTTTTCGCGGCTGCTGCGCAGTTGCAGTTCGTACATTTCGTTCAAGGCACTGAGGTTCTGGCCCATCTTCTGCAGGCTCTCGCCGGCATTTCGACCTGCATCCACGTTGTCCATCAGACCCACGAGGCTTTCGCTTGCCTTGGCATAGCTATCGCTCAAGGAGCTCACCTTCGTGGACGCGTCCTTCAGGCTGTTCGCGTACTCGTTCGTCGCGGAAGCCGCACCGGTGATCTCTCCCATCTGCTTGGCCTGGTCGCTCAGTGAGCGCATACCATCACCCAAGCTGGCGATGAGTTCCGGTTCGATCTTGGCGCTTTCGAGCATATCGTCCAACTGCTCGGTGATCGAGCGCTGGTCCTCCTTCTTGAACTCTTCTCCCTCGGCACGCTCGCCGGTGGCAAGTTCGGGGTACACAAGACTCCAATCGGGATCCTCATGCGGCGGTTCGAATGCGGAGAAGAAGAAGATGATCGCCTCGGTACTAAGACCGAGAATGAGGAAAAAGCTCGCGAACGGCCAGTGCTGGATCTTGAAAAGAGCACCTACGATCACGACCGCTGCACCGATCCCGTACAACTTGGCCATGAAGTTCTTCCACTTCTTGCTGCCTGGTTTCATCGTTCGTCCTTGCGTTTTTTGGTTCTTCTGAGTGGTTCGTCCCGAAAAGTATGAATGCGGTCGTCCTGGTTCCGTAACGCCCGTTGATTCCTTGGTCTAGAGGTCCTCTGCGTTCACAGCCTTGCCGCGGCCCAGGAAGGTCATCACCGACCGGAAGCCGATGTAGGCCTTGGTGGTATCCTGGTATTCGTAGCTGCGTGTACCGGTCTGCATGTAATAGCCGATGTCTTTCCACGATCCCCCGCGGATCACCTTGCGCTTGAGCGAGGGTGGATCGTTCATGAGTGCATCGTAGCTGTACTCCGGGTTGAGGTCGTGATCGAAGTCGTACACGCTCTCATCGAAGGCGGTGCTGGTCCACTCGGCCACGTTGCCTGCCATACTGTACAAGCCGTAGTCGTTCGGTGTGTAACTGTCCACAGGCACGGTATGGAAGCCGCCATCATCCACGTAGTTGCCGTGGAGCGGTTTGAAATTGCCCAGGAAGCAACCCTGCCGGTTCCGCACATAAGGACCGCCCCAAGGGAAGGGGGCCTGATCCAGACCACCACGGGCTGCGTACTCCCACTCGGCCTCCGTCGGCAGGCGGAAACGGTTGACGAACGCCTCACCATTGCTCTCCAACCAGCTGTTCATCAACTGGGTACGCCACACGTTGAAGGCATTGGCTTGCTGCCAAGTAACGCCCACGACAGGGTACTCGTCATAGGCCGGGTGCCAGAAATAGTTCTCGGTCATCGGCTCGTTGAACGAGTAGGTGAAATCATGCACCCACACCAAGGTGTCCGGGTACACGTTGATGATCTCCTTGATGATGAATTTGGAACGGTCGCTATGCCCACGGATGGCGTTGTTCTGTCCCTTCACGTTGGTGTAGCTGAGGTCCAGGTCGCGGGCGTTGTTCGCCTTGCGGGCCGCTTCCTTCAGATCGATCCAGTAATACTCGAACATCAGCTTGCGGGTATCGACCTCCTTGCGGCGGTAGAACTGCTCACTCTCGCTCAGGAACATGTCGGCCAAGGCCTCCCGTTCTTCATCTCCATACCAATTGATCCGCTCGCGCCAGTTGATGATCGGCGGATCGATCTCCTCGCCGAACTCGTCCTCCGTGATCACGTGCTCACCGATATCCTCGTCGCCCAGGATACGTTTCGCGATGGAATCACGCACGTACATGACGAACTGGCGATACTCGTTGTTCGTGATCTCCGTCTGGTCGATGTAGAAGGCCTGTACCGAAACGGTCTTGCTCTTGCTGTTGGTGGCGTAGGGCACATCCTGATCGCTGGGACCCATGATATAGGAACCCATGGGGATGTAGTTCATCCCGTACGGATCCACCTCATACCAACCGGGTCGTCCTTGGACGCCGATCAATTGCCCCTGGCCACCACCGCCGCAACTCGCCAGCAGGCCGATGGCGCAGAGATACACTATGGGACGTTCCATGTTCTTCCTGTTTTGCCGTTCCGATCTTTTCCTTGCAGGGACCCCTGTCGTCCAACGCGTCGGGTAAGCGAGCACGCTTTAGACAAGGCTGAGTACGGCAGTTTGGGTTACTGGGTTTCGGTCTCTTAGAGGAACCTTACGTTCTTGTAGATCTGCAGGTCCGGCTTTTTCTCGAGCAGGACGCAGTAGTTCAGCATGATCTCATGGCTGCCACTACTGTAGTTCTTCAGGCGGGAGGTGGTCACGTCATAACTGTAACCGATCTTCAACATCGACTTCTTGTTCGGCATCTGGTACTGGTAGCCGAGCATGGGGGCGATGGCATCCTCCGTCCTGTACGAAACGCCCAGCCACACTTGGTTATTATAGAGGAAGGTGGCGTTCAGGTCCAACTGGGTGGAGGTCCCGTCGCTCTTGATCAAGGTAGAAGGCTGCAGAACATACTTCTTGTCGCCCTTGATCGCCCAGTCATATCCCGCTTGTACCCAGTAGTGACGGACCGATGCGATGCTCACATCGCTGAGTTCCGGCTCGGTCAGGTGGGTGCTCGAGATCCCGATCCAGAATGTGGGGCTGGTATAGTAAAGACCAGCGGACATGTCGAACTTGGAGTCGCTTTGGCCATTACCAGGGATGGCGGCGTCATCGGCTACAGGGTCACGGGCCACCCAGTCATTGCCCAAGGAATGAGCCAGCAAGCCAGCGGACAGCCCGATGCCCAAGGTCCCCACACCGATCTTCCGGTGGTATGAGTAGCTGGCGCGCACGAAGTTGCTCTTCTGTTGGCCGAGCTCATCGAAGTAGAAGCTCAAGCCCACCCCACTGCTGATCTTGGCGATGGGCATGTGCGCGTTGATCAATCCTGTCTTCGGCGCCCCATCGAACCCGCTCCATTGCTGGCGGTAGAAACCCGTGGCACA
Organism: Flavobacteriales bacterium UBA3364; assembly: GCA_002360495.1. Taxonomy (GTDB): domain Bacteria; phylum Bacteroidota; class Bacteroidia; order Flavobacteriales_F; family PHOS-HE28; genus PHOS-HE28. The sequence continues at coordinate 2,019 of DEQO01000169.1, read as the reverse complement.
CAATTGGCCTGTGGTCCCAGCGACGGCCGGGTTGATCGACAGGCGATCGAACATGTATTGCGTCAGTTGCGGGTCCTGCTGCGCGAACGAAGCGCTCGCCACGACCACACTGACCACTGCGGTAAGTATCCCCCTCATTCGTGTTTCGTTCTTTTCCGCCCGTTTTGGGGATGACATACCCCCAGGTCCATTTCCAGAACCGGCGCCAATATAACAACATTCCGAACCGACCAAATACCGGATCCTCGCCGAGGAATAGGGTTCCCAAGCCGATCGATGGGGGGTAACCGGGCTACGAAAGCTTCTGGAAGGTGCGCCACCAGCGGTCGGGCACCTCTTCGCGGCAAGCCATCCGATAGTCGGAATACGAACAAGGGACCAAGTGGTGCCTTTCGAATCTGGCCTCTTGTTCGGCCTTGTACGGGATGTCCATCCACCATCGGTCACTGACGGTGCTCTTGTAGAAGACCAGTTCCTGCTCATGACCCCGGATCGGGATGCGGAACCGGGTGAACCGTTTGCGGTCCAACCATGGCAGATCATTGGTGCGGCTGCGGAAACCATCCAGGAAACACCAGACCATCTGGGCCGCCAATTGGGCGGTAACGCTGTCCTGGTCCGTCGTGGGGTCCATTTCATAGATGCCGACCGAGGTGATCTTCTCGCTTACCCCGGCGTAGCGCATCAGTTGGCAGATCTCCTCGCCGTGGAAGCCATTGGGTCCTGGACGACTGGTGCCCGGGGCATCACTGCGGCGCACGGCGCTCATGTCAACGCTCAGGCTATCGCCGTTCCGCATCACCGGTTCGGCGTCGGCCATGTTCGCGCGCAATTCGCCCAGGCGATGAGCATCGAAGAACAGCTTGTCCATCAACTCGATCCCGGGCTGGTCCACCAGATAGGTCTGGAACCCAAGGTTACTGTAGTTGAACAGGTAGTTCGGTTGGCGCAGTACGATGTGGCTCAGGTAGCTGCTTTCGGCCAGTCCTTGTCCAGGATCACCAAGGTCGAAACGGGCATCGATGCAGACCAGATTGGCCGTACGCTCCAATTTCTCATAAGCGAGGTACTGGGAGTACGTATGGCCTTGTCCACCGCCAAGCAGGATGGGCACTATGTTCATCCGCATCAGTTCGGCCAGGGTCTCCGCGACCGCGTGTTGGGAATCGGCCGCACTGGCACCGGGGTGGATATCGCCAAGATCCACCATGTTGATGTTGCCGTTCGGCATGTACAGGCGGAACAACTCCTCCCTGATGGCATCCGGGGCATGCACGCAGGCCCGGGGCCGGGCATGGCCGGGATCATCAAGCACACCGAACAGGGCGATCTGCGCACCTTCCAGTACAGGAAAGCCTTTGGTGGTGTGGCTCACCAGGCCATCGCCGATACTGTTGGCCGGCCATTCCGGCCGCGTGTTGCCGAACCTTTCGGAAGGTTTGAAATAGATGCTGATGTCCATGCCGATCCCGTTGATCAGAAAATGAGACGATCGGACGATCAGAAAAACTCCTGAAGTGAGACCGTTCGTGTGTGGCGAAGGTCGGACCACAACGACGGGGCTACCGATGACCTCGGTGTGGAACTGCCCACAAAGTGGTGTTGGAAAGGGGGGCGGTCAATGTGGCCTCTCCCCTGGCCCCTTCCACAGGGAGTTGGACCGACCTGCACGGGTCGACCTGACGGGTAGATCAGGCTTTGGGGGCCTTTTTCGCCGCCTTCTTGGCCGGCTTGGCCGCCTTCACTTCGGCCGCCGCGGCCTCGCTCTTGGCCCGTGGGTTGGCCTCGCGGGCAAGAGCCGCCAGCGCATCGGCGAAGTCCTGGTTGCTGTCGCAGAGGCTGCCCAGGCCGAAGCGCTCGATCTCGCCCGAGAAGCCGCAACCGGCGGTGGCCAGCACGCGGTGGCCGTGGTTGGCCGCCTCGAACAGCATCGAGGAGCCGCGCTCGGCATAGTCCGGCAGGCGGTAGGGCAGCAGCGTGACGTCGAGGCCGGCGAGCGTGTCGGCGAGTTCGCTCTCT
>DEQO01000145.1 GCA_002360495.1 Flavobacteriales bacterium UBA3364 | reverse complement strand
CTGCAGGTGCGCATCGGCAGTGATACCGTGGACAGCCGGAACAACCTGTACAACGCCCTGCGCGGAAACTGGCAGGTGAACCAGTGGTTCGCCATTACACAGACCACGGTGATCAGCCTCGTGGTGCGTACGCCCGGCCTGCTCGGTGCGGTGTTCACGAACACCAGCCCTGTGACCATGGCGTGGGTGGAGGTCAATCCCGGTGTGGACGGTGTGTACGCATCCAACTACGGCGCCGTTGTGCAGGTGTGGATGGAGCTGGTGTGGGACAGCGGCATCTACGTGCCCAAGCCACCCTTGCTCCTATCACCTGATCCCGACCGCCGCACGCGCACCGATCTGCGCGGCATGCTCGCCCCTTCGCGCGCAGCTGGCAGTGCCGGTTGGGCTGTCGGCTACAACTGGCCCAACTACGGCGCCAACAAACCCTTCCGCGCGCTTGACGTGCAACGTCGTTTCTACGTGGAACGCTACGAGCAGTTGGGTGATCCGCCCACACCGCAACTCGTAACCCGCAGCACGGTGCGCAAGGCGTGGTATGCGGGGTCGCGCAACATCGAGCGCAATATCATCCAGGAGGTCTTCACCCTGATGATCAACGACGATGCGGAGAACCCGGCCTTGACCTACCGCGGGCGTGCCGGCCGGCACGAGGTAAGCCAGCATCAGCAGCACTACCTCTCCTATTACCGCCGCACCGCCGTGGTGGTGGATGTGCCCATGGAGCTACGCCTCACGGTGACCTATAGCGATGGCACCAACTACCCGGAGACCTTCTTCGACCTTGATGCGGCCATCGAATGGAAGCAGGGTGAGGTAGCCACCTGGCCCGTGGGTTTCCGCACCATGGGCCTGCACGAATTGCAGCCGACCAAAACGCCGGTGAAGTACACGGCCGTGCTCCGCACTGCCGACGAGGACCCAAGCGAAGCACACGTGTTCTGGCTTGTGGACACCGATGCCAACGAGCAACACCTGGAGTTCATCAATAGTTTCGGTGTGGTGGAAAGCATCCGCTGCGAAGGACAATGGGTGCTGGGGATCGAAAGCGATCACACCGAAGTGGTCCGCCTGATGGCCGTGGTGCTGAGCAATCTGCCCAGCGTGCAGGAGAGCAGCCACCTGCACCTGCTGAACGGGGCCCAGCAGAAGATCACGCTCAGCACCGGCTTCATGGACCGTGGCGAACTGAACGCGCTGGTGGATGTGCTGCTCAGTCCCGAATGGCGCCTGTGCGACACCGCGCGCGGCCTGCGCCGTCCGTTGCGTTTGGTGGGCGCCGAGCATGTGATGCGCAGCCAGGGCGATCCGCAACAGGAGAACCTCTACGCCCTCAACCTCGAATTCCTGGAAGGCGCTCCGGAAATGGCCTGGAGCGACCGCATCAGCATGCCCGCATTGCCCGAGGGCGCCGAGGAAGAGGAGACCGGTGGCGATGATGGGTTCGATGATGAGGAAGGCGGTGATACTTAAGAACGCTGATGGCGCAGATGGTCATGATGCTCGCAGATATGAGGGTTGATGGCTCCTTGGTGAGGAAATGCGGAACGCAGATGACGCTGATGGTCATGATGCTCGCAGATATCAGAACTCAGATCATTATGGATCTGCGATCCGAAGGATCAGCGGCATCAGCGTTCCATTCCGAATGAGCTTGTTCCTGGACATAGTAGGCCGTTTGTTGCACCTGAAGTCGGGCACGACGGCGCAGGTGGAACACATCGCCCCGCTCTTCGCCGATGGCATCGAGGACGGGTACAGCCTGCCCATCGAGCTACCCACGCAGGGCAACGAAACGGTGCTGGGGCATGTGCACGAATTGTCCTTACAACATCGCCAGCTATCCTTCCCCAAGAGCCGTCTGGGCCACCATGGCATGCCGCTGATCCCGGGCACCTTCGATGTGCTGGCCACCAACACGAAGACCGTGCGCGGCACCTTCCTGGTCGAAGCTTTCGTGTCGCTGATGCGCGGCGTGATGCTGCCCGATACGTTGCGCAGCAAGGTGATCGACACCTTACAGCAGTACATGGACGGCTTCACGTTCCACCACCGACCCTTGTTCGAGGACGGCGGGGACCTGCAGTTCCCCATGTTCTACAATCCCAGCCAGTACGGGGATGAACGGCCGGGCTGGTTCCCGAGCGTAAGCCCGTGGGATGAGAACGCGACATACGCGGTTAACAAGGAAGTGCAGTTCACGGAATTCTCGCCGGTGAAGCGCACCTGGATCTACCAGTGCATCGTGGACACGGCGGCGGGGGAAAGCCCGCTCACCACGCCGAGCTCGTGGCGTCGTGCTTCGTACGGCCTCGTGAACGCGTGGGATAAGCTGTTGGAGCAGCACTACCTGAACACGCTCACCAGCGACTTCTACACCCTTGTGCCGTGGTTCTACCTCAAGTGGGTGATCCGCGAATCGCTCGCCAGCCAGGGCTTCCGCGCGATCGGCGATTTCATGGACGATGAGCGCACGCACGAGCTGCTGTTGCCCAACACGGCCACCATCGATGCACCGAACCCCGCCACGGGTGTCGTCTTCTTCCGCGCCACCAGCGCCGGACCCGACAATTTCGTGGGCGGCGGCACACACCACCGGATCCCCGGCTCGGACGAAACGACGGCCCCCAATGCGGACGGTTCCAACGTGTGGGACAATAGTGCCATGGAATGGGAATGTCCCAACGTCGGTTCGTTCGCCCTGGAGTTCACCACCACCATGAACCGCGCGGTGAGCACCGACACCTTCGGACCCTTCGGCCAGGTGGATGGCCCGGATCCCGTTGTGCTGTGCTACCTGTTCGACTCTTCCAATGTGTTGCGCCAGACGCTGGAGCTCCCCGGCGTAAGTACGTATGATCGCACGCGCACGGCGCGGTTCTACCTCAACGCGCTTTCCGGCGATGTGGGCGAGACCTTCCACGCGGTAATGATCCAGGCGTATCGCCGCATGGAGACACCCACGCTCTTCGCCGACCCCATCCTGGTGACGCACGGGATCTGGCCCGCGACAACCGCGGACCATTACAGCAACAGCATCGTTACTGGGTGGCAGGCTTCGGGTACGCCCAGCGTGGCCATCCCCGACCAGTACATCTATGCCAACCGCCACGTGCCCAACGTGGAGTTGATCGCCTTCCTGATCGCCGTGGGCGATGCCTTCAACCTGGAGATCGCGCCCAATGTGGACGACCGCACCGTGACCTTCACGCTGAAGGATCGCATCCTGGAGAATGCACCGCAGAATACCACCGACCAGAGCGCGCGCATGATCGGCGATGTGGAGTTGGACCACCAACGCGCCACCACAGGCCTGCGCCTGAAGTGGGACATCGAGAAGAGCACCGAAACGCCGGTCAACCCGGTCGATTACGAGGCCGAAGAGAACGTTGTCGCCCCCTACACGCTGGGCCTGTGGGCACGCATCCGCCCTACACGTAAGCTGCTCAAGAGCGCTTTCGACTATGTGGAGGGCGTATTCTATTGGGACCACGTGGGCTACGACGTGCCCGATCGCGTCGTGGGCGATCCGGTGAATGCCAAGGAAGTGGTGCCCGCCTTCAAGCCCCTCCACATGGAGGAAATTACCAAGGACGACGAGCGCTATCACGTGCCCGTGCTTGATGCGGCCGGTAGCAGCAACTTCTTCCACGGCGTGGGCGATACCACCACGCTGTGGCTGTGCGAGTTCAAGAAAAGCGACAGCAAGAGCGGTGCCGTGGAGGATGTGCCCCTGGCCCGCAGCTGGGGCTACGGATGGACATCCACCGAAAAGAGCCGCCTGACGCTGCTCTGGGACAACGATGACGCCGATCTGCCCGGCGTACATGGCGGTTTCTGGGCGCGTTGGGCGCAATTCCTCACCGCTGCCGAACCGGTGACCATGGACCTGCTGGTGGATGCGCCCTTCCTGCGCGGCAACCAATGGCGCCGGATCATGCACATCCACGGCCAGAATTACCTGCTGGAACGCATGCCTGTGGAGTACGGCACCAGCGAGGCACAGCTGATCAGCCGCGGTGCCTACCTGTTGCGCATGATGCCGAACCGCGAGGCCATCAACAAGCCCGTGCTGCCGCTGCCCTTCATGTGCGTGGGCGAGGGCTATGGTGCCGTGGAATTGGAATCCGGTGGAACGATCTACGGCCAGGGCAGCAATGGGTACATCACTGTGCGCAGCGCCGACGGCACGCTGACGACCATCGTGAACGGCGAGCTGGACACGTCTTTCGATCCGGGCACCTATTGCATCTGGGCGAGCGATGCGGCAGGTGAACCAAGCGGCGACCTCACCGATCTGGTGATCCTGGCGTTGATCCCGGGCATCTCGCTCACCGGGTGGACGAACCTCACCAGCTTGCAGATCCAGATGAGCGGCACCTCGCTGGACCTCACCGGGCCTACCTACTTCGATTACCTCGATTTCCTCTATAGCACTGCTCTGGAAACAGTCGTGGTGCCCATGGGCCTGCAGATCGGGAACCTGGTCGGAGGTTC
>DEQO01000024.1 GCA_002360495.1 Flavobacteriales bacterium UBA3364 | reverse complement strand
CAACTCGACCAAAGCTGGGGGAACAATAGCAGTTTGAACTACCTGGTGCTCGCACCGGGTGTGAACGAGCGTGACTTCCAAGGCAAGATGGACGCCTTCGTGACCAAGTACATCATCCCCGCATGGGGTGGCCAGGAGTTCCATGGCGAGATCCGTTTCAACCTGGAACCATTGCGCGATGTACACTTCAACAACGACCTGATCTACGACACGCCGAAGAAGGGCAACAAGACCTACGTCACGCTGTTCGCGATCGTGGCCGCGCTGATCCTTGCCATCGCCTGCATCAACTACATCAACATGAGCACGGCTGATGCCACACGTCGCGCCAAGGAAGTGGCGCTGCGAAAAGTGTGCGGTGCCCAAAGGGGACAACTCGTAGCGCAGTTCATCGGAGGCAGTGTCATGATCGCTATCATCGGCATCGTGGTAGCGCTGGGACTCTTGTGGCTTTGCCTGCCTGCGTTCAACACCATCACGGAGAAGCAGATCGGCATGGGCTTCCTGCTGCGTGGCAGCTTCTTCGCTGTAGTGTGGCTGATCGTGCTGGTCATCGGGGTGGTTGCCGGCAGTTACCCGGCGTTCTTCCTTTCGCGTTTTGCACCGCAACTGTTGTTGAAGGAGGGCGTGGCCAGTGGGGCGGGGAAGGGGCGCGTGCGGAAGGTCCTGATGGGGGCGCAGTTCGCGATCGCACTCTTCATGGTCGTCGGAACGCTTGCCGTGTTCGCTCAGTTGCATTGGATGCGCACCACCGATCTCGGCTTCCGCAAGGAGAACCTCCTGAGCATCACCATGCCTCAACCGCCCGGTGAGGATACCCTGGCCTGGGATGCCTTGCGCCCGCTCAAGGATGAACTGCAGCGGGAGAGTTTCGTCACGGGTGCCACGTTCACGCAAAGCCTGCCCGGTCAGGGCGGTGGGCGCTGGGTCTTGCAGGTGAATACACCGGAGGGTCGCATCGATAAGCCCATGCCCATCCTGGGTACGGATGCCGACTTCCCGGCGCTCATCGGTGTGGAACTCGTTGCTGGTCGCTACTTCGATCCCGATCTTCCCAGTGATGAGAGCGGTTCGGTGATGGTGAACGAGAGCGCGGTGAAGGCCTTTGGCTGGAAGGATCCGCTCGCGGAGAAGATCCATGTACCCAGCGATGGGCAGTCACCGGACCCGCAGCAGGAGCTGACCGTGATCGGCGTGGTGAAGGACTTCCACTATACCAGCTTGCACACGCCCATCGAGCCGCTCTGCCTTTTCCGGAGCAACAAACGCTACGGTGCGCAACAGCTCGTACTTCGTCTGGCACCGGGTGATGTCGGCGCGCAATTGGGGACATTGCGTGAACGCTGGAACGATCTTCGGCCCAATGATGAATGGGAGGCCGTTTTCCTCACGGACAGCATTGCGCAGCTCTACCAAGCAGAGGACAGGCTCTTCCGCGTCTTCACGGCCTTCGCCGTGCTCACCATCCTGCTCACGATAATGGGGCTCTACGGTCTCGCTTACTTCACGGCGAAACAACGCATACGCGAGATCGGTATCCGTCGTGTGATGGGCGCCCCCCTCATCGACATCGTGCGCCGGATGAACCGCGAGTTCGTTGTGCTGCTCGGCTTCGCTTTGCTCGTGGCCTTCCCACTCGCGTTCTATACGATCGGGAGGTGGCTGGAAACCTTTGCCTACCATACGGAGATCACCCCGGGATCGTATGCGGCAGCCCTGCTGATCACCTTGTTGGTCACGGTGCTCACTGTGAGCGTACAGGCCTATCGCGCTGCCGTGGCCGATCCGGTGAAGGCCCTTCGCTACGAATGACCCGTCACACCGGGCCATGGCCCAAGGGTCGACCTGGGGCGGTGCGCAAGGGGCTTTCGGGTTTGCTGTTCAGGAGGTGTGGCCGGTCGATCGAGGCCATCGCGTACTTCCGAACACTGGACCGGCTGCAATACGCCATTCGTCGAAGATAGTGGCGCAGCGCCTTCGGATCCTGGATCTTCGCGGCTGGAGCGCATGAGCGATCCACAGGTCATGGAGAAGCTGCCTTCCTTGGAAGAACCCACCGCATCCGATCCGGCCACCGTGGAGATCCTGCGGTCCGGCATGGCCGTGGTACGCTTTCGAAGGGACCTTAAGCTCAGTACCGCCGTCATCGCCGAGATCATGCAGGAGCGGTGCACCGCTGCTTCGGGACCCTGTTGCGTCGTCCTTGTCATCCCCGAACACACGGAGTATGAAGCGGACATGCTGACCCAGGACCACTTCAAGACCAATGGCTTTTCGGACCGCACCACCGCCCTCGCCATCGTCTGCCACGAGTTGGGCCTCGTTCCGCTTTTACGGCTCTATTTCGCTTACTACCCGCCATCTTTCCCCGTCGGTTTTTGCAGTTCCGAGGAAGAAGCGAAGTCGTGGATGCGTTCACGCCTGGAAAGGCGCGTAACCGTGTAAGAGGTTTTCCCGACAGGGCTGGATGCTCCTGGCCTATCTTGTTGCGCATGAACGCGTTCATCCGCGACTTGGTGATCCGCTATGTACTGCGGCGGCAGCATCCCGACCTCGCCGAGGCGGATTTCTCGCCGTTCGCTGTTGCCAAAGGCTTCCGTGAGCTCAGGCTCACAGTGTGGAACCTGGTGAAGGATACCGTCCTCATCGGGGTCGGGGTGATGTCGGCCGCATTCGGACTGGAGAGCTTCCTGTTGCCCCGGGGTTTCATCGACGGCGGAGCCACGGGTGTGGCCTTGATGGGCACCCAGCTCACCGGCCTGCCATTGCCCTTGTTGCTAGCCCTCATCAACGCTCCATTCGTGTACTTGGCCTATCGGATGATCGGCAGGTCCTTCGCCATCCGCACCGCGCTCGGCATCGTGGCGCTCGCCACGGTGGTGGCTACGGTCCACATGCCTGTGGTCACGGAGGACAAGTTGCTCGTGGCCATTTTCGGGGGCTTCTTTCTGGGTGCGGGTATTGGCCTGGCCGTGCGCGGCGGGGGGGTTATCGATGGGACCGAAGTGCTCGCTATCGCCGTCAGCCGCCGCCTGCACACCACGGTGGGCGATGTGATCACCGCCATCAACGTGGTCATCTTCGCAGTGGCCGCATCGCTGCTCACCGTGGAGGTCGCCCTTTATTCCATGATCACCTACCTCGCCGCCAGTCGCACCATGGACTTCGTGATCGAGGGTATCGAGGAGTACACCAGCGTCATGATCATCAGTTCGCACTACGACGAGATCAGCCGCATGATCACCGAGGAATTGGAACGCGGCATCACCGTGCTACGCGGAAAGCGGGGGGTGGGATCGCACGGCCCCCGGCACGATGTCGACGTGCTCTATTGCGTGATCACCCGCTTGGAAGTGGGACGCCTCACCGAGGCCATCGAGAAGATCGATCCCAACGCCTTTGTGGTCATGAGCCCCGTGAAGGACATCACCGGCGGGCTGGTGAAGAAGCGCAGGCACAAGCATTGAGAAGCCCTCCCTGCAGGAGTTGACCGCGCCCTTTTACCGATCCAAGCTGTTCGCCGAAATAGCTGCAGGACCCATCCCTGTCACCGCTCGGCACAGCTGCCACCGTACCGCTGTTCTTCACGTCCCTTGTCGGTACAGGTGCCTGCACCACCGTCGTACCCGGAGGTCGCACGGTACTTGACGAACGACCGGTCACTTCAACAATGTGATCGTCCCAGTGCGTTCGATGAGTTTGTTGGTGACGGCGTCGCGTGCGGTGAGCTTCCAGACGTAGACATCCTCTTTGGCCATGGTGCCACCGAAGTGGCCGCTCCACGCCTCGTCCACCGTGTGGCTTTCGAATATGCGCTCGCCCCAGCGATCGAAGATCAGGAGTTCATAGTCCTTCGCGGCGGAAGGGATGTTGAAGACCGGCACGAAGCCCTCGTTCAAGCCATCGGCGTTCGGCGTGAACGCGTTCGGAGCGTGTACGCTGAGAAGGTCGTGTATGACGATCGGATGGCAGACCTCATCGGTACAACCCACCGCATTGGCGGCCTCCAGGCAGACGAGGTATTCCCCGCCGAGCACATCGGGGAAGGTAGCCGCTGGATGCAGCTCCGTGCTGGTGCCACTGCCGGCAAAGTCCCACACGAACTGCGTGGCCGAAATGCTCTGGTTCTGGAACTGTACCACCGGTTCCTCCACCGAGAACGGACCTGGCGAAGTGCTGAACTCGGCGATCACCGGCGATGGACTTTGCACTGCGGCGACACCGACGGCGGTGCATCCATCCTCATCCTGCATCATCAAAGTATACGAGCCTGCGCAGAGGTCGATGATCACCGGCGAAGACTGCCAGCTGAGCCCAAGATCCCTGCTGAAGAGGACGCCTTCGGGATCCTGCACCGTGAGGTTGCCATCGCACGATCCCACACATGTTTCATCGACCGCTTGCACACCATCGATCTCCAGGGGCGGTGGTTCGCCGATGGTGAATTGCGCAGTGCGCGAACAGCCGCCCGCATCGCTGATGGGCACCGTGAAGGAACCCGCGCAGAAACCGCTACCCATGCTATCGGTGGCCAAAATGCCGGATGGCCAGGTGAACGTGTAACCGGGTATGCCACCCTCCACGAGGAGGACCGCCCTGCCATCGCATGCGCCGTGGCAGATGACATCCACGTGTGCGACCTCAACGTTCATCGGTGTGCTGATCGTGACGAGGACCGGCGCCTGTTGTTCGGGACAGGGCGCAGTGGCCTCAACAGTGTAGATGTAGGATCCGCCAACATCGGTCATTGGATCCACCATTCCGGCATTGACCGCTCCATCGGGTGAGGTCCATGTGCCTCCGGTATCCGGAGTTCCGTTCAAAGCGGCGAAGAGGTTCGCCGGTGCATCTTCCGGACAGAGGGTCAATGTTCCATCGAGTCCGGGATCGGGCAATTGCGCAATGGTGACAATGACATGCGCGATATCGTTCACGCAGGGAGCGAGCGCCTCAACGGTGTACGCGTAGGTTCCACCTGGGTCCGCAGCAGGGTCGAACGATCCACTGCTCACCGTTCCGTTCGGCCCGGCCCACGAACCACCCGGGTCGGGCATTCCGCCCAACGCTTGTATGAGTGGGACCGTCGTTCCATTGATGCAGAGTGCCAGTGTTCCATCCTCACCGGCGTCCGGTGGTCCTGCCACGAGCATCATGACCGTAGCAGCATCTGAAGGGCATGGTGCGGTACCGGCCACCGTATAGGTGTAGGCGCCAGCAGCACTGCTTCCCGGCTGGAACAAACTCGTCGTGGCCTGGCCCTGCGGATCGGTCCAGATGCCGCCTGGATCGGCGCCGGAAAGTTGCTGGTGCAGATCGACGGCAGCGCTCGTGGTGCAGAGGTTCATCGTCCCATCGGCGCCTGCTGATGGCGGTGCCTGCATGGTGAGCGTCACACTTGCCGAAGCGCTTGGACACGGCACCGTACCGGCGACCGTGTACACGTACGCGCCAGCGGGATCGATGGCCGGATCGAATTGCCCGGGATGCATTGCGCCGCTGGGTCCCGTCCACGACCCCCCCGCATCCGGTGCGCCATGCAATTGGTCGTATAGGTCGATCGTCGCTGCAGGAATGCAGATCGTGAGCGACGCGTCCAAGCCCGCGTCCGGCAATGCGACCAGGACGACTTCGACCGTGCTGCTCGCACTAATGCACGGTGGGGGAACGTCGAGCGTATACACATAAGGACCCGCGCTCATCGTGCCCGGATCGAACTGTCCATCGATGATCCCGTCGGGGCCGGCCCACACGCCACCCGCATCGGGTGTTCCACCAAGCTGATCGAAGAGGTCGATCGGTGCGCTGTTCGCGCACAACGTCATCGCACCATTGGTCCCGGCGTCCGGGTTGGTCAACACATCCACCGACACGGTTGCGGAAGCGCTTGGGCAGGGGGCGATACCGGTCACCGTGTACGTGAAACTACCCGGTGTGTCCGTAGCTGGGTCGAAGAGGCTACTGTGCGCTGCATTGTTCGCATCGGTCCATGTTCCGGTCGCTTCCGGTGTTCCACCCAGCGCATCGAACAGGTCCTCCGATGCGGAGGAGATGCAGAGGAGCAGCGTACCGTTCGTGCCGGGATCCGGCAACGGTGCCAGATCGACGACCACATGCGCAGTTGCTGCGGGGCAAGGGAATACGCCATCCGCCGAATAGGTGTAAACACCTGGCAGGTCCAGGTCGGGATCGAAGCTCGACCCATGTGGTGTTCCGTTGAAGGTCCAAGCACCACCAGCATCCGGTGTACCGCCCAATTGGAGGAGCAGGTCGATGGAAGGAGAGGCTTCGCAGAACGTTGCAGCGCCATCCGTACCGGCGTCCGGTGGTGTAACGATCGTCACGTCCACCACGGCCTGTGCGTTGGGGCAGGGGGCGCTGCCCACAACGGTATGGATGTATGGCCCTGCAGCATCGATCGTTGGATCGAAGGAGGACGGGTGCGCAGCTCCCAACGGATCGGTCCATGTGCCTGCCGGATCCGGTGTGCCACCCAGGTTGCTGAAGAGATCCAACGTCCCTGCTGTGCTGCACTCCGTCACACTGCCATTCGTTCCGGCGTTCGGCGGCGAAGAGAGCAGGATGTCCACTACCGCTTGTGCCGAAGGGCACGGTGCAATGCCGGCGACGGTATAGGTATAGATACCGGGCGCATCACTTCCCGGGTCGAAACTGGCCGCATGCGCGTTACCCATCGGATCCGTCCATGTACCAGCCGGATCCGGACCGCCGCCCAGTTGTGCGAACAGGTCGAACGCGCCATCGATGGTACACGCGGTCAAGCTACCATCGGTCCCTGCATCGGGGGGCGTATGCACGATCACGGTCACCGTTGCGGTCAATGCCGGGCAAGACCCGTTTCCACCCACCGTGTACACATGGTCACCTGCGCTGTCCGTGCCGGGTATGAAAGTGCCCGTGTGTGCGGCACCGGATGGATCGGTCCACGTACCGCCGCTGTAGGGTGTGCCACCGATCTGTGCGAAGAGGTCCTGTGTTGCTTCCGTGGAACAGACCGTCAGGGATCCATCGGTGCCGGGGTCCACCGTTCCACAGCACAACGGATGATCAGTGCTTAGGACCTGTACCTCCAATTGAGCGGTGCCGACACAACCGAGCGCACTGGTCACGGTATAGGTGAACGTGCCACCGGGGTCAGTGCTCGGATCGAAGGTCCCCGGGGTCACCGCTCCGCTCGCATCGGTCCACACACCACCGCTGGTAGGCGTTCCGCCCAACATGTCGATCATCTGGAAAAGCGGCTCCGTGGGGCAGATCACCAGCAGGGAATCCAGGCCGGGATCGGCAGCGGGATCGAACACGACGGCAACTTCATCGCTCGCAACGCACATCGGATGGCCTATCAAGTGCGCGGTCACGGTGTAGGTCGCAGGGCTCGTCACGTTCACCGTGGGATCGGCGATCGCCGGATCCGACAAGCCGGTGATCGGCGACCAGGACCAGTCCATGCCGGGCACTCCACCACAGCTCGCAGTTCCGCTCCATATTACCCCGGTCTGTGGGAACGGACCATCGCTGAACACGACGGTACCCACATCATCGTAGAGGATGAAGTCGACCTCGTTCTCATAGCCACCAGGTGAATAGGTGAAGGTCAGCTCATCGCCGGTATTCAACGGGAGATCAACGATGCTTTGTGTGCCGGTGGTGAACGTATAAGCCGTGGGCGTGCCGTTCACGTTCACTGTCATTTGGGAACCGTTCCATCCATCGCCCCAGGAATCGTTCATCTCCAGTGTCCAAATGCACGCCGTTGGCGCTCCGGAGACGGAAGCGCTCAACTGCACGGCAGCGTTGCAGATCACCACATCGGGACCTGCATCCACCTGGAAAGGCTCGTCCACGGTCACGGTGATCGTGGTGTCGTAGGTGCAGCCGAAGTTGTCCGTCACCGAATAGAGGAACGGATAAATGCCCGGTGCAGTGGCAGTGAAGGAGAGCGTGTCACCGTTCGCGGAGAGATGGTCGGGGACCGTACCACCGGACCAACTGGAAGAGTCCGCTTCGGGACCCCATGATGGTGTGAACTGCGTCAGGTCGGGAATGATGGATGGATCGAAGTTGATCTCCCAGCCGCAGATGAAACCGTTGTCGGCGCCCCACAGGTCCGAGCTTTGGAAGGTCCAGGTGCCGTTCAGCGGACAGCCGATGAGGTTGCTGAACGGCTGCACGCTCTCGTACGTTCCCGGATCGAGCGACCCGTTCGCCGGTGTGCCGGCGGGAGTGGTATTGCCCGTGTTCTCGATCCATGTCCCGTTCGTCGCGGTCGGGCTCCAGCAATAGTGCCAGCACTCACCGAAAATGGGGTTCAGGTCGGTGTCGAAGTCGTTCGGCGCACCGATGTACGTGCCACCGCCGCCTTGCTGGTGGAAGAGGGTGGTCTGTCCGTTGGGGCAGATCACCTGCAGCACAAGGTCGCCCATGAAGGTGTGCTCCATGTCCACACAGATGGACGGGATGTTCGTGGTGCTCGTTACCAACTGCCCGGGATCGAACTGCTCGAACAGGAGTTCGCTGGTGAAGGGCTGGCCTACTTGATCCGGCAGGAAGATGCCATCACCGAAGTTGGCATCGGGCAACGCGGTCCACAGGACGGGGTCGCCTTGACCGAAAAGGGACACTGTTTCCCCGAAGCAGACTTCGACGCTCGGGCCCGTTTCCGAGAAGTCGGGCGTCGTGCTCACCCGCACATGCAGGTCCACCAAGTTCAAGCTTTCGCAATCGTTGTCGTCGATGATGGTGAGCTGCACCACGTATTCACCGTCGCTCGGGAATGCGTGGCTCACAAGGGGACCGCTTGTGCTGTCCATCGTGCCATCATCAAAATCCCAGATATACCGATCGATCGTGAATCCCGGGACCGGAAAGGACGCGCTTCCGTTGAAGCCCACTGGTTCACCAACGCAAACGAGCGCAGGTGCTGCTTCGCTCATGACAGCCACGGAGGTCGGATGCTCGCACGGCGTGGTGCATTGGAAGCCGGCTGCCCATACACCCGTACCCACGGCGTTGGAGTGGAAAACGAGCGTGAGGCACCCTGTGGTGTTGAACACCGTGCCGCTCACGATGATATTCTGCAAGCTGGTCCCGGAATAAGTGCCTAGTGTGATCTCGCCGGTGTTGTCCCCGTCATAGATCGTCAGGTAGTCGGTCCCGCCCGGTCCGCTCGTGTTCAGGTTGAAATTGAAGAAGGTCAGGTAGACGACGTTCCCCGGGATGTCCGGGCAAAGGGTGAACGTGTAGTCCTCACCGTTCTGGTAGCCACTGGCCCCCTGTCCTCCTGAGTCGTAGAGGATCCCCTGGCACCCTGATCCCGATCCACCGGTGATGGAAAAGGTCTGCGCTAGTACAGGACGGCAAACCATGGACAGGACCAGTCCGAATGCTATCGGGAGGATGGACCGGCAGGTGAGCATGAGTGGGCCGAAGTAGCACGTGAAACTACCGGTCAGGACCGCTTCATCATTGCGGAAAAGCGACGGGACCGGAAAGCTGGGTGACGAAAGAGATGAGGTTCAGCATGATAATGTCAGGGCTCCAGCAAGATACAAGATCCAGGTCCAACCGTGTGCAGCCGGTCCGTTGCTGCCGTAGGATCCATGGAGGCCCCCCCCCGGGCGATCGACCGAAGAGGATACCGGACCGCGGAGCCCAACCGTTCATCACTTGCACAACGGCGGCACACCAAAGGATCCATTCGCGCGATGAACGAAGGCAACTTGCAACACCCTTGTCGCACCTATGCCTCTGCCGGGCTTCAGGGCTCGAAGCATGCTCAAGAACCTCCTCCTCACGGGCTTCCGCAACCTCTGGAAGCAGAAGCTCTACACGCTGATCAACCTGCTGGGTCTGGCCACAGGGCTCGCGTGCTTCGTGCTCATCGGGCTATACGTGCAATACCAGCGCAGCTTCGATCGGTTCGTGCCCGATGTGGAACGGGTTTATCGCGTGGTGGGCGAGATCGAGATGGAGGGCCAGGGCGAGCACAGCAGCAGCATGGTCTTTGGACTCGGGCCCACGCTCTACAGCGATCATCCCGAACTGATCGAGCGCTACTGCCGTTGGTTCGATTTCCAGGATCCGCAGCACACGCTGAAGGTGGGCGACAGCCTCAGCACCGACAAGATGTTCACCGAGAGCGGCCTCTACCTGGTGGACAGCACCGTGTTCGACATCTTCAACTACCCGCTGCTGGTGGGCGATCCGAAGACGGCGCTCACCAAGCCCGGCAGCATCGTGCTCTCGCAGGAATTGGCGAAGAAGTACTTCGGCGATGCCGATCCGATGGGCCAGATGATGAAGTGGGACAACGCGATGGACGTGCAGGTCACCGGCATCCTCGGCGAGATCCCCAGCAACTCACACATCCGGTTCACTGGACTGGTCTCCTTCTACACCATCACGCAGTTCTGGAGGAACATCGAGAAGCACAACTGGGTGTGGAACCCCTGCTGGACCTATGTGCGGTTGAAAGATGGCATCACAAAAGCGGAGGCGGAGCGGGTTTTCCCCGACTTCATCCAGAAGTACTACCCCGACTTCCTCAAGAACCAGATCGGCCACGAGCTGCAGCCGCTCGCCGACATCCACCTCACCAGCAAGCTCGATTTCGAGATGCGGCAGAACGGCGATGCGGGCAGCGTGAACATCCTTTGGGCCATCGGCTTTTTCATCATCGTGCTCGCGGGCGTCAACTTCATGAACCTCGCCACCGCACGCAGTGCGTACCGCGCGCGGGAAGTGGGCGTGCGCAAAGCAGCGGGCGCAGCGCGCGGACAGCTGATCGCGCAATTCCTGCTGGAGAGCGTGCTCATGAGCCTGCTCGCGGCGCTGATCGCCCTCACGCTGATCCATCTGCTGATGCCCGCCTTCAACCAGCTTGCCGGTGAAACGATGAAGCTGCCGCAACTGCTCGTACCCTACGTGCTCGGCATCGCGGTGGTCGTCGGCTTGCTCAGCGGGATCTACCCGGCGTTCTTCCTCTCGTCGTTCCAGCCGGCCACGGTGCTGAAGGGCAACAGCGGCGGCACCTCACGCGGGCAGGCCCTGCGGAAAGCGTTGGTCGTGGTGCAGTTCGCCATCGCGCTGGTGCTCATCATCGGTACCGTCTTCGTGAAGCGCCAGCACGATCACTTGCAGAGCGTGGATCTCGGCTTCAACAAGGAGCAGGTGATCCTGATCCCCGTGCGCGCGCCGATGAGCGATGTGTACCTGGCCGTCTTCCCCGAGCTGAAGAAGATCAGCGGCGTGAAGGCCGTGAGCTGGGCCAACGACATCATCGGCAAGAAGCACAACACGCACGAGTTCAACTGGGGCACCATGGAGCAGGGCAAGTGGACCTACCTGCCGTGCCTCTACGTGAACCCCGAGTTCCAGCAGGCCATGGACATTGAGCTGCTCGCCGGCCGCTGGTTCTCGCGCGACTTTCCCGGTGATGATTCGCTGAGTGTGATCGTCAACGAAACGTTCGCACGTCAAACGCATCCCGACGATCCCACCAAGGCCATCGGCGATCGCATGGACACGCCGCACGGCGAAGAGCGCATCATCGCCGTCACCAAGGACTTCGCGTTCGACCCGCTCTTCAAGGCCGTGCAACCCTTCGTGTTCGACATGACCACCGACATCGGGCAATGGCTGCGCTACATCTACATCCGCACCGAAGGCGGCGATCCCACGCCGGTGATCGAGGCCGCGCGCAAGGAGTGGAACAGCCGCACCACGCAGTTCCCTTTCGAGTACCAGTTCCTCAATGATCAACTGAACATGCAGTACGAAGCGCAAGGCCGCCTGGCGAAACTCGTGGGCATCTTCTCGCTGCTCGCGGTGTTCATCGCCTGCCTCGGCCTCTTCGCACTCGCCTCATGGACCGCCGAGAAGCGCACGCGCGAGATCGGCATCCGCAAAGTGATGGGCGCCGACACCGTGCGCATCACCTGGGTGGTCACGCGCGACTTCCTCTTCCTCGTGCTCATCGGTGCGCTGGTGGCAGTGCCGCTCGCGTGGTTCGGCGTGGGCCGCTGGCTGGAGAACTTCGCCTTCCGCACGCACATCGAGCCACTGGTGTTCGTGGGCGCGGGACTGGTGGTGCTGCTGATCGCAACATTCACCGTGAGCTTCCGGGCGATCCGGGCGGCGCAGACGGATCCGGTGAGGGCGTTGCGGCATGAATGACGGAACGACCCGAAGGCCTCACTAGCTCTTCACTCCTTCCTTCTCCAATTCCGCCACGATCCGCGCTGCGTTCGTGTTCTTCGGGTCCATGCTCGCAGCCCGCTTGTAGAATTCCAGCGCCTGTTTCTTGTCGCCGAGTTTGAGGCAGGCCTCCGCGTAGCTGTCGTAGGTATTGGCGCTCTTCGGGTACAGCTGCATGTTCACGAAGAAGATGTCCTGCCCCTGCTTCACCTTGCGATCGTTCATCAGCTGGTAGCCGACGTTGTTCAGCCGTTCCTCGCTCGCAGCGCGGTCGTTCGGGTCCGTGGCCTTCAGTGCGGCATAGGCCTTCACCGCGACATCGCGGTCGCCCTTTTCGATCCACTCGAAGGGGATGTGTTCATTGTCCTTCATGCGCCGCATCGTGCTGAAGTCCGAGGCATCGATCGCGTCCATCACCTGTACGGTCATGGCACCGGTGGAGTCCTTCACGAACTTCCGGAAGCGTTCATTCGTGCGCATTACGAACATGTTGTCGCCGATGTGTACCAGTTCCTCTTCGATTTCGTGCAACGGTTGTCGGAACAGCTTTCCATTCCGTTGGCTTATGGTCACCAGATCATCGGATCCCACACGATAGCGCCCTGCGAACTCATTGAGCGCGGAAGGGTCGAGCGGCAGTGCTTTGCGCGGCATCACGATCGGCGGCCAATCGTATGCACGTCCGATGGATCGGATCACCTCGAACATGAAGTCGGGCTGGTTGGCGTTGATGAGGACCACAGCGCCCTTGCCGTTCTTGAGGTGCCCGTGGATCTGGCCGCAGAAGCCTTCGTTCCAACCGCCGTGCTCGAAATAGCGCTCGCTGCCTTTGTTGTCCAACATCAGGCCCACGGCCGTGTTCGGATCAAGGAACGGCTCCACCATCTGCATGGCGGTCGAGCGGCTCAGCACGTTGCCGCTGTCGGTGGCAATGGTCTTCTGTAGGTCGATCACGAAGTGCGCGAGATCCGTCGCGGTGGTCCACAGGCCATCCGGCGAGATCTCCGGATACACGTGCCACTTGCTCTTCACGGCGGAGCGGTCCGGCAAGTAGCCGCTCGCTGCATTCTTGGTCCACGCTTCCGGCAACGGCTGCTGATAGGTGCTGTGCGTCATACCCAGCGGCTTCAGCACCAGGTCATCCATGTGCTGCGGTATCGAACCGCCTTTCACATCCAGTACGGCTTGCGCGGCCACGCAATAGCCGCCGCCGCTGTACCGCCAGGATGTGCCTGGGACTTGGTCCACTACGACCGCAGGCGAGTTCGATGGGGCTTCGCCGTTCAGGATCTGCGCATACGTGGGCAGCGGTTCGCCAGGCACATAGCCAGGGAAGCCGTGTACCGTTGTTCCCGCCACATGGCCGAGCAGTCGTTTCAGCGTGACCTTCTCCTTCGCGGTGAACTCGTTCTCCGGCATCTTCCACGAGGTGAGCAGCGAGTTCACATCTGCATCGATGTCAAGCGCGCCTTGCTCCGCCAGCTTGAGCACGGCCATGGTGAAGACGGGCTTGCTGATCGACGCGGCCTGGAACAAGGTGCTGTCCGATACCGGTTGCATGGTGCTGCTGTCCATCACGCCGTAGCTCTTGGTCCACGCGATCTTGAAGTCGTCGATCACGGCGATGCTCATGCCGGGCACGCCGTAGTGCTTCATGCGCTCTTCAATCGTCCAAGTGCTGTCGCCCTCGATCACCACCGGTGTGCAGAGCCCGGTCTCCACATGGCGGCGGAGGAAGTCGTTGGGGTCGTCGGTGCGGGTGGGTGTGCTGCAAGCGGCGACGAGGAAGGCGATGGTCACTAGGGCGGTGTACCTCATGTGCTGGTGTTGTTCCTTGGCGAAGGTGGCTCGATCTTGTCGATCCGGCCGTTGAGTGGGAGCAGTAGTTCACGTAGAGAGGTTGAAGGACGCCCGTGCGCGCGCTTTTCCGTTCACGAGCACCTCCACGATGTGTTCCCCACTATAGTGTTTGCGCGTGCTGAAGTCCACAATGCGCTGGCGTTTGGTGACGCTTGTTGATGCCTTCGCCGGAAGTTCCAGCTCCTTCAGCTTGAACACCTTCTTCGAAGTGCCACCGTTCGCCTTGCGATAGTGGACGGCATAGTCGACCACGAGTTGTTGAGCGCGCGCGGCTTCGGAAGTCACAAGGAAAGAGAACTCCAGGGTATCGCCGAGTTTCAGGCGTTTCGGGGAGAGCTTCAGGGCATCAACACGCACCTTCACCTTGTTGTCGAAGGCAAATAGCGCTAGCGCTTGCGGGTTCCCAGCCTTGATCAACGTCCGGCTCGCGTGTTTGGCGATCCAGGCGGTGTGTGGATGCTTGCGGTCCCATGATCGTAGCACATCGACCATATAGGCTGGGTGGTCCTTGCTGAAGTCGTTCAGGTGATTGGCCACGGACTTGCGCACGTAGAGCGAATCGTCGGCGCGCAATCGTTCAAGTATCGGGGTGGTCAGCTTCGGGTCCTTCAGCACGGCGTCCAGCCGAAAGGACCACGGCAAGCGCGGGCGACTTCCTTCAGAGGCCAACCGACGTACGTGCTCATTGTCGTCTTCCGCCCAAGCGCGCATCACCTTCAATGTGCCCTTGACGTCGCGTCGGATGAACTCGCGCACGGCGAACTCCGATGAACCGAATGACGTGAAGTACTTGAGCACATCAAGCGAGAAATCGGGGTCGCCCAAGCCATACAGGCCCACGAAATCAGGGCAGAGCAGTGCGGTGTAGCCCTTTGGCATGCGCTGAGCCACTTCCTTCAATACGTGCACGGCCTTGCGGAAATCGTGAGGCAGGTGGCCACGCAGCGTGATGCTCGCATGGCGCATACGCGCGTTCAACTCACGGGCTTCATTGCCGTGTTGAACCTCCCGCAGAAAGGTTGCGCGCCTAAGTTGCGGGTACGTGGCTTCGGTCTCTTTCGACAGGCGCTCGAAATACGCCCGGTTGAACATCTCCTTCAACGGTTCAGCCATGTCGTTCGTGCGTATCGTATGGCCGCGAAGATCAAGGCTTTGGCTTGAAGCGGTACACCAGCGCATCCGTGAAGTGCCCGCACGCATCCTCCTTCCAGAAGACACCGCCGTTCTTCTCGATCACGCGGATGCTCGCGGCGTTCTCGCGCGCAACCTTGGATGCCACGTAGGGGAGCTTAAGTTCTTCGAATGCGATCCCGAGCATCAGGCGCACGGCTTCGCTCGCGTAGCCCATGCCCCAGTGCTCGCGCAGGAGCCGGTAGCCCATGAGCACCTCGCCATCCTTCTGCGTGCGCAGGCTGCATCGGCCGATCCAGGCGCCATGCTTCGCCTCGATCGCCCACCGGCCGATGCCCTCCGGCAGCTGGTCGGCGATGTTCGAGATCCATGTGCGCGCAGCCCCGATATCGGCGAACGGGACATCGTGCACGTACTTGAGCACTTCCGGGTCGTTGTTGAGTTGGAAGATGCCAGCCGCGTCGCGGTCATCGAGCTCGCGCAGTACGATGCGGGATCCGTTCGCTGCGATCATGGCCGTGGCACATCCTCGATGCGCAGGTACACCGGTTTGCCTTGCGCGATGATCAGGTCGCGCTCTTTGTTGGCACCGGGACTCTCGCCGATGAACAGCAACGCGTCACATGCGCTGATGACCGCCAGCGAGATGTCCATCACGGCTTTGTAGTGATCGGGCACCTCCGCCAGTGCTAGCACAGGGATCGCGGCGTTCATCCCGACCACGGGAACGTGTCCATTCTCAAGCAATCGAGCAGCGGCCGCGTTCATAGCGTCGAGGTTCGCCTGGCGCTGCGCAACCGACGGCGCCGAATAGGGGCCGGCCACACCGATGATCATACTCCAAAGGTCGTGCGAATACAAGGACCCCCGAAGGACCGGTAGGCGATAGTTCCGGAAAAATGAGGAAGCCGGTCCGTCGCTCCGTCGAAGAACGTTCCGGTCGGTGCGTATCAGCGTATTAGATCTGGATGCGATCCACGGCACAATGGTCCGGAGCACCATGCCGCCCAAGGTTCGATCTGCTTCGGGTGGCTCGGGGTCGATCGATGCGTCCTATACCGCAATGCATCCGTCACTTGATGCCAGCGGTTATTCCTTGGTCGATGGGCGCGGCATGGGTGTGCCCGGATGTGGCGCCAATCCGAACGGCTAAGTAAGGTGGGCGGATCTCCGTACCGGTTCCTCCTGGGTTCCACCCTGCAACTGGCACATCACGGACAATCGGGCGCATAGTCAGGCCCATCCGCAGCAAGCGAGGTGCGGTACCAACGTTGACCGTTCAGGTAGGTCTTACCGTCCTCGAAACCGAGATGATAGTCACGCATACCGCCATCGAGTGCTTGCAACCGTAATGCACTGCTGCCATCGGAGAGGACCACGGCCCGCCACGTTCCTGACCCGTTCGTTCGGTCACTTCCGTAGGCCGAAACGTCACTGCCACTGAAGTTGTGCTCGCTCTGTGATCCGGTCTTGTAATGACCTTCCGGGCAAAGGTCGATCCGGCGGTCGATGCTGTATCCACCGCCAATGGAACCTTCCGTTGGCGCCGGGCTGGAGTAGCTTTCCAAGTAAGTGAGGCGGGTCCCGGACAACCGCTCTTGCCATATCCGGTCGATGTCCGCATCGTCTTCCACAGTTTCCATTGGTATGGGTGCATCCACATAGCGTATGCTCTCTTGGAGCGCATACAAGGCAGCTTCCAGCTCCACCCCGAACACATCGCCCGGCGCAAGGGCCAGCAGGTTGGCCGTGTTTCCATTCCGTGGATGCAGTTTAGCGATGCCGATCACCTTGACCGCCGTACCCTCGATGGTGCCGGTTTGCACCACCTTCACAGTGCTATCCGCTATCACCTCCGGTGGCTGCACCGCTTCCAGTACGGAGTTGCCATCGTTCGTGGGTTCGGAGAACGCACGCACCAACGCTTCGAGGTCAGCGTGGTGTTCGCCTGAGATCAGGATGGCGCCCGGCACGGTCATATGGCCGATCACATAGCCGCCTTCCGCACGGGCACCGACCCAACCTTCAGGGACGGTGAATTCGAATCCTAGCCCGGTATCGCGTTGCTCTCCGGTAAGTTCCTGTGCACGTGCGCCGAATGAGCACACGGCGAAGACGAGAAGGACAAGTCGTTGCATGGCCCCAAGTTCCAAGATCCTGCCCAGAGTTGCGCAAACCGGGATGGGCGAGCGGCATGCGCACAAGGCGATAACGGAATTTCCATCACATGCTGCCGCGCGGAATGCTCAGGTGTATCGTCTCCGGAGAAGGAACCATCCCAGCACGGGCACCAACAACCAAAGGAAGTCGGGCTCGCTCATCGCGGTGATGTCCTCGTCATCCGCATCCAGTGCTTGGTCGGCGTTGAGCACCTCTTCCTGTTTCTTCAACAGCGCATTGCGCTGGGCGTCGTCCTCCAGGCACATCCAGGCGGTAGCGGGCGTCATCACCTGTGCCTGGAAACTGCCGCGCACCAGTTCCCGCCAGCGGCGTGCCCCCCCAGATGGGTCAAGCTGGTGTGTGCGCCATCCTCCTTCCAAATGAAGTGCGTCGATCCATCGCCGTTCGCTGTACCTGACGCTTGCTGACGACTTGTTTACGACGATACTTGGCTTGTCATTGTCGGACAAATAGGCCACTGGTGCCTTTGCGTTGGGCCATGGAAGCACATCCGGGCGTTCGAATGTCTCAGGTTCCGTGTTCAACGAACGCCCCGGATCGCTGAAAGGATGGCTTGAAGCCGAGCCAGATCCGCCCAAGTCATAGAACACGGCTCCTTCCGGGAGGCAGGCCGCGAGATCGTCGAGGTCTTCCAACCAGACGCCGGCTCCACCGTGGTACAGCGGCATCGAGGCCACGAATACGATCATCGGAGTGCGGTTGTGGGCATTTGCACAGGATGCAGTGATGATGCTTCGCACCGCGCGATCGCTGAAGAAACCACCGTCGCCGGCGTGTGTGCGCAGGCGTTCCGCAGCTTGTTCGCTCCACCGTACTTGTTCATGGTAGGCATCGGCGATGTGCAACACAGCAGTGGATGGGTCGATCTTCCGATCAAGCAGGAAGCCTTCGATCGATCCGATCATGAACTCGCGATCGCCGCGTGCCGATTCGCTCCCGTTCACGATGAAGTGGAATTCCTTGGCGCGTCGGACGGGGGTCAAAGTCCTCTTCAACGCGCTGCTGACATAGGTCGTCGATCCATCGGCGGTTACGATCGGGGCGGTCGGTGCAGCGTGCGACGTATCACCGAGAACGAGCAGCGTACTATCGATCGTGAGGGTGAAGGGCTCCTTGTGCAGCACTTCGAATCCGGCCTCGCGCTGCTCCGCTGCTGCGAAGGGGAAAACGCGCACCTGCACGCGACCCGGCGCCACATAACGCGTGAGCGATGGATCGCGCCGCACGTTCACGATCTGACGGTACACCCACTCCGCGGCTTTCTTCTCCGCCAGTATCCCCTTGACCTTCTCGCCTTCGATCATCAAGTACTCATCGCAGATCCAAGCGCCCTCGGGCAGGTCGAAGGTGGTGACGTACTCGCTCTGCGACTCGCCGGGATCGTGCATTCGCAGGTCCACCCAAGTGCGCCACGCTTGTTGTTCCGGGTCGAAGGTGCTCTTGGTCCATGCGGTATCAAGCACGGCACGTGGCGGCTGGGCCCAACGATCGTTTACCTCTCCGAGTGGTGGAGCGTCAAGGAAGATGGTCCGTAGATCGGCGAGCTTGGCCTCGCTCAGTGCGAGGTTGTCGAGGACGATGCGGTTGTAGTAGGGAGTAAGGAAGGGCGTATTCCCCCCCGACCATGTGCGGTCCTTGTTCCCTTCGATGTGGTCCAATACACCACGCAGTGCTGTGGTGTCGATCCGGTCCACTTCTTCGGCCAGGGGATCCGCGTGGTAGACATGGTCCAGCGCGGCCTGCAACACCAGCTTGTGGTGGATGTAGCGCGCGGTAATGATGCCCGGCAATACGGCGAGCGCTGCGACCATGATGAAGACGACGGAACCCCGCGATCGATGGACCGAAAGGAAACGGATGTCCTGCATCAGTTGCATGCCTTGCACGATGAAGAGCAGCACCGGTGCCAACAGAAGGAAGCCGATGCCGATCGCGATGACCGCTACGATGCTCACCGGAAGAAGCGGCAGGAAGAGCACGAAGAAGTAAATGACGTAACTGAGGCCGATGCTGCGCAAGGTGAACTGCAGGAAACGCACCCGGACATTCTCGCTCGAGGGCCACAACACGACCGCGGCGTTCAGCACTGCGATCAGATAGAAGCCCCAATGCGAAAGGTCGCCGAATACACCATGGACTTCTCGCCAGTCGCTCAGCAGGCCGTTGTTCACCGCTAGTCCCATGAGCGGCAACACCAGTGCGACGATGGAACGCAGGATCCAGCCAAGGACCTTGGAGCCTGGACCGGCACGGACTACCAAGGCTGCAATTCCCCGGAACACGAAGAAAAGGAAGGCGACGACCATTGAGACCCCGAGCACGACCCACAGGTGTTCCTCAAAGTCGATGTCCCAGCGCCAAGGCTCGACCACTTGCACAAAGAGGTAGCAGAGCAGGGGAATGGCCGCCGCGATGAGCAGGTCACGGAGAGGCTGGCCGCGGGATCCTTTCGGCAGCGAGGCCGCAACGAGCACGAAGAGCGCATGTCCCAACGGAATTGAGAGCAAACGGATGGCATACAGCTCGATGTCGTCCGGGACCATCCAACGCGGAATGTCGGCGGGTAGGAAGTCGCTGAAGTTGTCCATGGATCCGTACAGGAACGGGACGTAGACCAGGAAGACAGCGATCCCATAGAGGAAGTGGACCGACTTGCCCATCCGCAGCAATGCGAGCGCGTACATGGAACTCGCCAGCACCATGCCGAGCAGCCAGGCGGCGTATACCGACCACATGTCCACGTGCTTCGGCTCCAGCAAGGGATGCACCACGGAAAGCACATCGTAGAAGAGGAAGGCGAGGACCGCAGCCGGGAGCACATGCCCCAGCAGAATGCCCAACGGGTTAAGTGGTATGCGCATCAAGTGTGGTGCTGTGGCGTGAAAGGAAGCGGTCCAGCGCGAGGGTGGCCAGTAGAAGGGCGAAGAGGAAGAAGAAGGCGCCGATGGCTTCATGCGCGCGTGGCGATGGATGCAGCTGCAAATGATCGAGATGGATCATCGCCAGGATACGCCCGGTGTTCGCGAGGAGCGTGAGGCCGTATGCTGCGACCGCGGCGAACAGCGCCAGCAAGGGTCGTGCGCATCCACCTTTCGTGTTCTTCAAAACGATGAAAGCGAACGTCGCCGCGGTGATCACGAAGAAGTTGACGCCCGAGCACGAGCGGTCGATCAGGACGTTCAGGGCGGGGAAGAAGTAGCCGTGCTCGCTGTTGAAGGTCCAGCTCTCCCCGCTGATGAGGCCCACCAAGGTGACCACCGGCCTGAGCACGAAGCCGAGTTCCTCGGTCGTAGCACTGCGGTACCACCACTTCAACCCGAAGGCGGCCAGCAACATCGATGCGGGCAGTACGAACGCAGGAAAACGGTTGGTGGCCGTGGCAGGCATGTGGTGGGACCTCGCTTTGAACGGCGGGTTTTGGCCGTTCGTATCCGGGAATGGAGCGTTCGTGTGAAGGAATGTTAGATCTCGGGTCGTCGCTCGAAACGATGGATCCGCGCATTGTCCAACTTCAGCGCACCAACGCGCTTCGAGCAGGTGGCACCGCATTTCACAACGACGCGGATGCTGCCCTGGTTCATCTCGGCAGTATCGCTCAGGACGAAGGCACTTCATGCACCCTGAAGGCAAGATCGAGCAGTGCTCGCACCGTTGCCTTGACGTGGCCATTGCCCCGATGTTCCTGCAATAGCCGGTAGCCTGTCAAGGTCGTTCCATCATCGCACTTGCGAATTGAGCGCCTGCCGATCCGGGTACCGACCTTCAGGGTGATGACCCAACGCCCGATGCCGTTCGGCGACTACTGAGGGAGCCCGGTGATCCGATCCATGGCGGCGTCCAGGTCTGCGAGAGGCCTACCACGCAGGTAGCGCAATACCACAGGATCACCGTTCGGACGCAGGATGATGGGCATCGTCCAGAACGTGTTCGCGGATCACGAGGTGTTCTGCGCTGGTCATCAATGACATACCACCAAGACGTCATGAACGTTCACCGGTTCCCAACTCGCATGATCGGGGTATGGACACCCGTTTCCCCGGACTTATTTTTGCCGCCGTCAAAAGGAACCTGCTCACGATGGCCCAAACGACCTTCGCCAAGACGCCCCCTGTGTTCTTCCAACGCGTGCGGGAAGTGACCGAGGCGTACTTCAAGGAGAACAACCTGCGCAAGACCGGTGATGGGCGGCTCTATTGGAAAACGGCCATCCTGCTTTCATCGCTCGTCGGGCTCTACGTCGTCCTGGTGTTCTTCACCCCGGCTTCGGTGTTGCTCTCCCTCGGCTTGTGCGCCTTGCTCGGGCTCGTCGTGGCGAGCATCGGCTTCAACGTGATGCATGATGGCGCGCACGGCAGCTACAGCAGTAAGAAGTGGGTGAACGAGATGATGGGCCATTCCCTCAACCTGCTCGGTGGCAGTGTATACCTGTGGAAGCAGAAGCACAACGAGAACCACCACACCTTCACCAACATCGAGGGGA
>DEQO01000097.1:16523-19010 GCA_002360495.1 Flavobacteriales bacterium UBA3364 | reverse complement strand
CCAGCGGTCTGCCTTCCGCATCAAGCACCAGAACCGTATAGATCCCCATTGCCAGCTTCTCCAGATCGAGTTGCTGGCGCATCGGAGATTCGAAGACCAAGGCACCAAGTGCATTGTGGAACCGGAGGTTCCGCGCACCAGGGATGGTACAGGTCACCACCACGTTCCCTGTCGCGGGGTTCGGATGGAACCCGAAGGTGGTCGAGGCACTGATCTCCATCAAGCCGGTGAACATGTCACAGGCATCGCCAACGCCATTGTGATCGAGATCGGGTTGGTCCGGATTGTAGACCCACACACAGTTGTCACACGCGTCACCCACGCCGTCCTCATCAAAGTCCGCCTGTCCGGGATTGAAGGCGAGCGAGCAGTTGTCCTCGCAAGCGATCAAACCGTCGGTATCGACATCGGCATTCGGTAGGATCCCCGTGGATCCACCACAGCAGATACCACAATCGTCCAATATGGCACCGCCACCGGGAACGCCGGCACAATCCACCAACACCTGCGCCCCTACACATTCGCAGCCCGATGTCCAGGCATCGTTCACGGTCAGCGGCTGCCCATCGTCGCAAGCCACGCCTGGGAGAGCACCTCCTCCGGGCACACCAAGGCAATCGATCGGCTGTCCTATGCAGGTGCAGTCGCTCGTCCATTGGTCATTGCCGGTCATCGGATCATTGTCGTTGCACCCCGTGCCCGGCAGCGAGTTCCCATTGGGGACTCCTTCACAATCCAGTACCACCGGGATACCTACGCAGTTGCAGTTGGCGTTCCAAACATCGCCGGTCGTATTCGGGTTGTTATCATCACAAGACGTCCCGGGAACGGATGGACCATTGGCCACCCCTTCGCAATCAACCACTACAACTACCCCTTGACAGGTACAGTTCGCGGTCCATATGTCGTCGACCGTGCTCTGGTTGTGGTCATCGCATGAGGTTCCAGGTAATGCCGGTCCATTGGGTACGCCCAGGCAATCAAAAGTGACAGGAGTGCCGATGCAGGCGCAGTCGCTGGACCACGTGTCGTCAATGGTATTCCCGTTGTTGTCGTTGCATGCCGTGCCCGGTAGAGCAGTCCCATTGGGGATTCCCAGACAGTCGAACACCACCGCGGTTCCTGCACATACACAACCCGCACTCCAGACATCACCTATGGTGTTATCGTTCCCATCATTGCACGCGGTACCCGGGAGGGCGGTTCCGCCGGGGATACCCAGGCAATCAAGCTGCACCAGTTCCCCTTCGCACGCGCAGTTGCCCGACCATGTGTCGTTGATGGTGTTCGCGTTGTTGTCGTTGCAGGCCGTGCCGGGGAGAGCGGTACCGTTCGGTACACCCAGACAATCGAACACCACCGCTGTTCCTGCACAAACACAACCCGCACTCCAGACATCACCCATGGTGTTATCGTTCCCATCATTGCACGCGGTACCCGGGAGGGCGGTTCCGCCGGGGATACCCAGGCAATCAAGCTGCACCAGTTCCCCTTCGCACGCGCAGTCGCCCGACCATGTGTCGTTGATGGTGTTTGCGTTGTTGTCGTTGCAGGCCGTGCCGGGTAGAGCGGTACCGTTCGGTATGCCCAGACAATCGAACACCACCGCTGTTCCTGCACAAACACAACCCGCACTCCAGACATCACCTACGGTGTTATCGTTCCCATCATTGCACGCGGTACCCGGGAGGGCGGTTCCGCCGGGGATACCAAGGCAATCAAGCTGCACCGGTTCCCCTTCGCACGCGCAGTTGCCCGACCATGTGTCGTTGATGGTGGTTGCGTTGTTGTCGTTGCAGGCCGTGCCGGGTAGAGCGGTACCGTTCGGTATGCCCAGACAATCGAACACCACCGCTGTTCCTGCACAAACACAACCCGCACTCCAGACATCACCCACGGTGTTATCGTTACCATCATTGCACGGGGTGCCTGGCAGGGCTGGTCCGTTCGGCACGCCCTCGCAGTCGGTATTCGCCACGGTCCCGACGCATAGACAGTTGGCGTTGAGCACGTCATCCAGCGTGGTATCGTCGCCATCATCGCAGGCCGACCCGACCTGACCGGGTACCGTCGGGCAGTTATCCAGCGCGTTGCACACGCCATCCGCATCGGTGTCACCACTTGGTGTTCCCGCACACTGGCAGCTGGCATTCAACACATCGTTCGAGGTACAGGGATCACCATCATTGCATGCCGTGCCCACCTGTCCCGGGATATCGGGACAATTGTCCTGGCTGTTGCAGATCCCATCCCCATCATTGTCCGCAACGGGTGTGCCAGCGCACTGGCAACTCGCATTGAGCACATCGTTCGCGGTACATGGGTTGTTGTCGTTGCAGGCCGATCCGATCTGACCGGGGACGTTCGGGCAGTTGTCCTGCGCGTTGCACACCCCATCACCATCCGTATCGCCACTTGCCGTACCTGCACATTGGCAGCTTGCGTTCAGGACGTCGTTCGTGGTGCACGGGTTGTTGTCGTTGCAGG
>DEQO01000097.1:0-16346 GCA_002360495.1 Flavobacteriales bacterium UBA3364 | reverse complement strand
GGTTGTTGTCGTTGCAGGCCGACCCGATCTGACCGGGGACGTTCGGGCAATTGTCCTGCGCGTTGCACACCCCATCACCATCGGAGTCAGCGCTTGCCGTACCTGCGCATTGGCAGCTGGCATTCAATACATCGTTGGTGGTGCAGGGGTTGTTGTCGTTGCAGGCCGATCCGATCTGGCCTGCGACGAAAGGACAGTTGTCCTGGCTGTTGCAAACACCGTCACCGTCGGTATCGGGGCTTGCAGTTCCGGCGCACTGGCAGTTGGCGGTGAGCACGTCGTTCGTTGTGCAGGGGTTGCCATCGTTGCAAGCCGATCCGATCTGGCCTGGGACGTTCGGGCAATTGTCCTGCGCGTTGCATACGCCGTCGCCATCGGAGTCAGCGGCTGCCGTGCCAGCGCATTGGCAGCTGGCGTTCAGTACATCGTTGGTGGTGCAGGGGTTGTTGTCGTTGCAGGCCGATCCGATCTGACCGGCGACGTTCGGGCAGTTGTCCTGCGCGTTGCACACTCCATCACCATCCGTATCGCCACTTGCGGTACCCGCACATTGGCAACTTGCGTTCCATACATCCCCTGTCGTGCAGGCATTGTTGTCGTTGCACGGGGAACCGACCGTCGCTGTTCCGCCGACAACACCCAGGCAATCGGGGGCGGCACTTCCCGCCGACGTCGCGATCGCCCCCAGGGAAAGGTTGTAGTAGCTACCGCTGAAATTCGTTTCCAGTTTCACGGCACGCACCATGTAATCACGTCCGGCCGCGAACGGGATCGCAGCATCCGTGTAACTGGTTCCCGTCACAGGATTGGTCGTCAGGCGCGTGACCAGACCATTTCCTGGATCGATCTGGTAAAGGTGGTAGCCCAGCACGGTCTCCGTTGACGCGGTCCACGTGAAGGCCGGATGACCACCCGAGTTGGTGATCGCCAGGTTGGTCGGTGGTACCACCATCTTCATACGCAACGACGGATCACCCATGAGGTTCAAATGCGTGCGGCCTATGCTCGATTGCCAGCCTTCGGTCAAGGGCGTGTACAAGCCCGTGTTGTTCATGGTCTGCAACACGCTGTAGCCGATGTTGTCCCCCATTCCCATGTGGTGGTAGTACCACGATGGGATGCCGGCCCAGCAATTGGTCAACCCATTACCCCGTGCGATCACGGCACGCAGGAAATTGTTCTTGTTGTCCCAGTCCAGGAAGAAACTGCCCAACGCCATGTTGAACACGCCACCCATGGTCACGGAACCGGCCAACTGGGCTGTTGACGTACCGCCGTCCGTACCACTGTACGTCCACACACCGTCCGTAAGGGTTTGTTGGCCACCTCCGCAATGGTAGGTCCACAAATAGCTCTGGTTGTTGATGTAGGTGGAGAATTCCATGACAGGGGCCGCCGGCGTGAGATCGGCATTTCCGGTCAACGGCGCCGTACGGAACCCACTTGCCGCTATGGGATTGCCCAGCCATTGAAGGTTGTCGATCACGATCCCGCGGACCGTTGGCGACCATCCCTTGATCTTGTAGTTATGCGCTTTGTTCAGGTAGTTGCGCATCAATTGCACTTCGTTCCCGGTGGAAGCGAAGGCGGGCATGTCGTACAGATCGACCCTTCCCACCTGAAGTTCAACAGGTGAAGGAAAATCGCTCTGATCGAACTTGCCATCACCAGGTGTGTTCCACGCCTGGGAATGCGTGGAGATCTGGGTGTTCACGGTCGCATCCGTCCAGGTTCCGTTCAATTCGGCATAGTAACCGTCGGTCGGTCGGGCACCTTTGCCATCATCATGTCCATCGGGAGTGATGTTGCCGGAATAGGGCACGGGTACGTGCCCTACGATGTAGAGTGCCTTCACATTGGTAGGGTCGCTGTTGTAGTGGCCTTGGACAATGCTACGGACACTCGTCACGGATGCGGTGCGGGAGACATCGCTGCGCAATACGGTCCAGCCATCGGCCCGCAGGTCATAGACAAGCTGGTTGAGTTCGGTCACCAGTTGCGGGGCGAGGGTGTTGTCCACCAACAGGACCATCTTGCCACGATAGTCGGTGGCCGGCACCTGGATACCCGTGCTGATATACCCGGTACCAGTAACACCAGCCGATACACGGACCACCTTGTATTCATAGTTGACCCCTACCGTCACGGTATTGTCCACCCATTGCAGTGACCCTGCCGAGGGGGTCGCAACCGCACTGCCCCAGGTGGTCGCACTCTTGGTCTTTCGATAGATCGTGAGGGCGGACGTACTGGGCATGGACACCCAGTTGAGTGTGATGCTCGAGGCTTGCACCGTTGCGGTCAAGCGCACAGCACCCCGTTCGGAAGCGGTTTGACCGCTCGCGCCAAGGACCCAAAGCGCCGTAATGAAAGTTATGAGGTAACGTGCCATTGTCTGTGCTGAAGTTGGAAGACCTTCCGACCGCTCATCCACTGGTCCTTGAAGTCACGTTCCGAGGTAAGGCAGTACCCGATGGAACGGACCGGTGAATGACGTCGGCTGGCCCTTGTAGCGCAATTCGTAAGTTGGGGGTTACACTGTGGTCCAGGTCCCACTTTGCGGCCTCCCTCCGGAACACACCGGAAAGCCCCGCCAGTATTGGAGATGGATGACCTCATGGAACGACATTGGGATCTAACGGCCCCTACAGTGACATGGACCAATGGGTCATATCGACAGAGAAAGCGCCATTCAAATTACTGTGCATCAGGGTTTTACAAGGCTTTTCGGTGGAAGTCCGACTTAGCGGCCGCGAAAGTAGACCTCCGTACCATGCAGCGCCAGCATTGTGGATAAGCTATAGTCGCGCGAAACCCAAGCCCACCAAGGGAATCATCGCTCAATCCACCGAACCGATCGACAAATTTTGAACCGATCAGGCCATCATCGTTCCTTTCGCTACTTTTCTTCCTCGACGAAGCCCACTTTCCACCCGATGGAAGTAGTCAAATTGTCGTTGGTTCAACACTTAGTGGCCTTGTCCGTGGGAGTCCAACAAGGAGAACTTTTTCAACGACCATTACGTTGAATCCGATCTTGTCAACAGCAGTTATCCACGATCTGTTTACACCAGACTCTCCGGAAGACCTTTGCATGCCCATGATCCGATAGCTGCTACGACCTCTTGAACAGACCATGAAATCGACCCGACACGCCTCCAACATTCCCCAGTTGTTCGATCTCGGCATCTCCCTCGGCCTTGACCGCATCGGTCTCCTATCCGGGGAGCGGGAGTACAGCTATCAAGCGTTGAACGCCACAGGAAGAAGGGTCGCCAACCAGCTAAGGTCGAATGGTGCGGGTCCGAACGCTACGGTCGCGGTTTGCTTGGAGCGATCTCCGGAACTGATCATCTCGGTACTCGGCGTGCTTCAATGTGGTTCAGCTTACGTTCCGATCGACCCCGCGTACCCCGCCGATCGCATCGCCCTCATGCTGGAGGACGCCCAACCGCCTGTGGTGATCACCGATCAAGCACACCGGCACCTATTCAACGGCACGAAGGCGAAAGTCCTGCTGATCGATGAGATCGACTTGGAGAACGGTCCGCTTTTCGAAGGAGAATGCCCGGCCAAGCCAGAGAACCTGGCCTACGTCCTCTTCACCAGCGGAAGCACCGGCCGCCCGAAAGGTGTGGCCATGCACCATGCCCCGCTGCTGAACCTGATCCGGTGGCAGCTGCGCACTTCGGTACTGAAGGAAGGCGACCGTACGCTGCAGTTCGCGCCCATCAGCTTCGATGTGAGCTTCCAGGAACTCTTCACCACGTTCGCACAAGGCGGCACGCTGGTGCTGATCACCGATGAGGATCGACTGAACAGCACACAGCTCCTGCGGAAGATCATCGCGCAGAAGATCAACCGCATCATCGTGCCCTTTGTGGCGCTGCAATACCTGGCTGAGGCCGTGGAACGCACGGGCGAAGTGCCTTCATCCCTGAAGGAGGTCTTCACCAGCGGCGAGCAACTGAAGATCACCCCGGCCATCGCGAACCTCTTCAAGCAGCTTCCCGGCTGCCGATTCTGCAACCAGTACGGCCCCACCGAAGGCCATGTGGTGAGCGAGTTGGAGTTGAAAGGCGACCCCTCCACCTGGCCTGCGCTGCCGAACATCGGCAAGGCCATCGATAACGTGAAGCTGCTCGTGCTCGATGAGCAGATGAAGCCCGTGAAGAAGGGCGATGAAGGCGAACTCTACCTCGGCGGCGCTTGCGTGGCCACGGGATACATCGGTCGCGACGACCTTACCGCTGAGCGTTTCCTTGCGGATCCGTTCGAAGCCGGCGGCCGACTGTACAAGACCGGCGACCGCGCGGCGGAATTGCCGAACGGCGAGATCGACTACAAAGGCCGGATCGATGGCCAGGTGAAGGTGCGCGGCTACCGCATCGAGCTCGGCGAGGTGGAGGTGGCGCTGGAAAAGCATGCCTCCATCGAACAGGCCGTTGCGAACGTGCGCGAGGATCGCCCGGGCCTGAAGCGGCTCATCGGTTACTACGTCGCCAAGCACGAAGTGAGCGTGAACGACCTGCGCAAGCACCTCGCTTCCCTCCTCCCCGACTACATGGTTCCTTCTGCGTTCGTCGCAGTGAAGGAATTGCCACGAACTCCGAGCGGCAAGATCGACCGCAAGGCGCTTCCCGCACCCGACGTGAAACGTCCTGAACTGGATGTTGCCTTCGCAGCACCACAGTCCGCCGTGCAGAAGACGCTCGCGAACGTCTGGGCTGATCTCCTCGGCATCGATCGCGTGGGCATCGACGACAACTTCTTCGACCTCGGCGGCAACTCGCTGCTGAGCATCCAGTGCGTGGCGCAGCTTGAAGGCCATGGCCTGAAGCTGCCCATCGTGAAGCTCTACCAGCACCCGACGATCAGGGCATGCGCAGCGTTCCTCGAAGGCGATGCCAGTGCGATCCACCCGTCCGAAATGGCAAAGGCGCGGAAGGCAGCGGCCGGTGGTTCAAGGAAAGGCGATATCGCCATCATCGGCATGAGCGGCCGTTTCCCGGGGGCAGATAACGTGGAGCAGCTCTGGAAGAACCTGCTCGACAAGAAGAACAGCATCAGCACCTGGACCGCGGACGAGATCGACCCGAGCGTTCCCGCTGAACTGCGCAACGACGAGTACTACGTGAAGGCGCGCGGCGTGATCACCGATGCCGACAAGTTCGACCATGCCTTCTTCGGTGTGAACCCGAAGGTGGCCGCGCTGATGGATCCGCAGCAACGCGTGTTCCTCGAAACAGCCTGGGCCGCATTGGAGGATGCCGCATACGACCCTGCGCAATTCGCTGGCCTCATCGGCGTGTACGCCGGCATGGGCAACAACACCTACTTCACGCGCAATGTCATCGGCCACCCAGAGCTCATTGAGCAGGTCGGCGACTTCGCGGTGATGACCGCCAACGAGAAGGACTACATCGCCACGCGCCTCGCGTTCGAGTTCGACCTGCGCGGTCCGGCGTTGAGCATCCACACCGCCTGCAGCACCTCGCTCGTTGCGATCGCACAAGCGTTCAAGGCGCTGCGCGACGGCGAATGCGACATGGCGCTGGCCGGTGGCATCGCGATCACCGCGCCCATCAACAGCGGCATCGTGTACAACGAGGGCGGCATGTACAGCCCCGACGGCAGCACGCGCACCTTCGACGCCAATGGCAAGGGCACCAGCTTCAGCGATGGCTGCGGCATCATTGTGCTGAAGCGCCTCGACGACGCCGAGCGCGACAAGGACCACATCTACGCGGTGATCAAAGGCGCCGCGCTGAACAACGACGGCAGCGACAAGGCCAGCTTCACCGCGCCCAGCGTGCGCGGCCAGGCCGAAGTGATCGCGCTGGCACAGGCCGATGCGGGCGTGACGCCGGAACAGATCACATATGTAGAGGCGCACGGCACTGCTACCCCGCTCGGTGACCCCATCGAGGTGGAAGCGCTGACGCTCGCGTTCGGAGGTCAGAAGAACGGTCAGCATTGTGGTATCGGCTCGATCAAATCGAACATCGGTCACCTGACCGCTGCCGCCGGAGCTGCCGGTGTGATCAAGACCGCGTTGGCACTTCAGCAAGAGAACATCCCTGCGAGCATCGGCTTCGAGAAGCCGAATCCCGCGATCGATTTTGCGAACTCACCGTTCCGCGTGGCGCAGGACAACATCGCCTGGCCGCGCACAGCGACACCTCGGATCGCCGGCGTTTCATCGTTCGGCGTGGGCGGAACGAACGCGCACGTGATCCTCGCGGAGCCGCCGGTGGTCAAGGCTTCCAGCGCATCGCGCAGCAAGCAGCTCTTCCTGCTCAGCGCGAAGAGCAAGACCAGCCTCGATGCCATGACGGACAACCTCCGCGCATGGCTTGAAGCACATCCGAACGCAACGCTGGCCGATGCGGCCTACACGCTGCAATTGGGCCGTCGCCATTTCAAGCACCGCCGCCTCATCGTGGGCGGAAGCCATGGCGAACTGATGGAGGCCATCGCCAATAAAGACGCACAGCTCATCGGCACGCGCGAACTGCACGAGGCCGCGCCCGGCGTGGTCTTCATGTTCCCCGGCCAGGGCTCGCAATACGTGAATATGGGCCGCGACCTCTGCGAGAGCGAACCTGTCTTCAAACAGCACTTCGATCAGTGCTGCGAACTCTTCAGTAAGGAGTTCGGCACTTCGCTCCGCGACATCATCTTCCCGAATGCCGGCGAAGAGGACAAGGCCGCCGAGCAGCTGAAGCAGACCATCTACACGCAAGCTTCGCTCTTCACCATGCACTACAGCCTCGCGAAGCTGTGGATGCGCTGGGGCATCACGCCCGACGCGATGATGGGCCACAGCATCGGCGAATTCGCTGCGGCTTGTCTTGCTGGCGTATTCTCACTGGAGGACGCCGTGAAGCTCGTCGCCAACCGCGGCCGCATGATGCAGGAACTGCCCGGCGGCAGCATGCTCAGCGTGCGTGCAGCCGAAGAAGACGTGGCGAAGAAGCTCCCCGCGGGATGCAGCATCGCCGCGAACAACGGCCCTCAATTGTGCGTGGCCAGCGGTCCGCACGAGGCGATCGCAAAGCTGCAAGCCGAACTGGAGAAGGATGGCATCACCTGCAAATTGCTGGTGACCAGCCACGCCTTCCATAGCCCGATGATGGACGCGATCGTGGAGCCCTACCGCAAGGTGGTGGAGAGCGTGAAGCTCAGCGCGCCGCGCATCCCGATCGTGAGCACCGTGACCGCCGAATGGCTGAAGGACGACGAGGCCACCTCGTCGAAGTACTGGAGCGACCACCTGCGCGCCACGGTGCGTTTCGCGCAAGCCGTGAAATTCGCCTGGCAGGATGCCGATCGCGTGATGCTCGAGGTTGGTCCGCGCACAACGGCCACCACGCTCGCGCGCCAGCAAAGCACCGACAACAAGAAGCAAGCGGCCGTGCCCTCATTGGGCGATTCCGCGGGCAACGGCAATGAGCTCGCGCAGCTCTTGAAGGCCGTTGGCGGCCTGTGGCAGAGTGGCGTGCTCATCGATTGGAGCAAGTTCTACGAGCGTGAAGAGCGACGCAGGATCAGCATGCCGACCTACGCCTTCGAGCGCATCCGTCACTGGGTGGATCCCGTGGCGATGGTGGCCGATGGCGGTCGTGCCATTGCAAGCACCGCGATCGAAGCCCCTGTTCCGAACAGCGGCGATGCCAACCTCTCGCCCAAGGATGCGCTGATCGCGCAGATCAAGCACCTGCTGGAAGAAAGTTCCGGACTGGAACTCGCCGAAGCCAGCAACGAGGAGACCTTCCTCGAGATGGGCCTCGATTCCCTGTTCCTCACGCAGGTCGCGACCTCGCTCAGCAAGAAGTTCGGAGTGAAGATCTCGTTCCGCCAGTTGAACGAAGAGCTCCCCAACCTGGACAAGCTGGCGGATCACATCCTGCCGCACTGGAGCGGTGGTGCAACACCTGCGGCGAGCGGCAAGTCGCAGGCGGCAAGTGCCGGTCCTGCGGTGAACGCGTTGGAAGACGCCCCCGAGCTGAAGAAGGTCTTCGGCGCGCAGGCGCGCATCAGCAAGGAGAAGGTGGACGATATGACGCCGCAGCAGCGCGCATGGTTCGACGCCTTCAGCAAACGCTACATCGCGAGGACCGCGAAGAGCAAGGCCTTCACGCAGGAGAACCGCAAGCCGATGGCCGACCCGCGTGTGGTCACCGGTTTCAAGCCGCAGACCAAGGAGCTCATCTACCAAGTGGTCGTGGACAAGAGCACAGGCTGTCACCTGTGGGACATCGACGGCAACGAGTACGTGGACATCCTGAGCGGCTTCGGCTCCTCGATGTTCGGCTACATGCCCGACTTCATCAAGGAAGCCTGCCACAAGCAGATCGACACCAGCGTGGAGATCGGACCGATGCATCCGCTCGCTGCGGAAGTATCGAAGCTGTTGTGCGAGCTCACCGGTGCCGAACGTGCCGCCGTATGTAACACGGGATCCGAAGCTGTGCTCGGCGCCATGCGCATGGCACGCACAGTGACCGGTCGCAGCTTGATCATCTCCTTCAGCGGCAGCTACCACGGCATCAACGACGAGGTGATCATCCGCGGGAGCAAGAGCAAGAAGAGCTACCCCGGCGCGCCCGGCATCATGCCCGAGAGCGTGCAGAACATGCTGGTGCTCGACTACGGCACGCCGGAGAGCCTCGAGATCATCAAGCAGCGTTGCCATGAAGCAGCGGCCGTGCTCGTTGAACCGGTGCAGAGCCGTCGCATGGAATTCCGCCCGGTGGATTTCCTCCGCGAGGTGCGCCGCATCACGCAGGAGAACGGCACCGCGCTGATCTTCGATGAGGTGATCACCGGTTTCCGCACGCACCCGAACGGAACGCAGGCGCTCTTCGGCATCCAGGCCGACATCGGCACCTACGGCAAGGTGATCGGGGGCGGCATGCCCGTGGGAGCCATGATCGGCAAGAGCGAGTGGATGGACGCCCTCGACGGCGGCCACTGGCAGTACGGCGACGACAGCGTGCCGCCCGCGGGCGTTACCTACTTCGCCGGCACCTTCGTGCGCCACCCGCTCACGCTTGCCGCGATGAATGCCGCGCTGGTGTACATGAAGAATGAAGGCCCGGCGCTCCAGGAGCGCCTGAACACCATCACCGAGGACATGGTGGCCCGCGTGAACGGCCTCTTCGATCAATACCAGCTCCCCTATCGCTGGGTGAACTTCGGTAGCGCCTTCAAGACGAAGTACGACGAGAGCGTCAACTACACCGAGCTCTTCTTCATGCTGATGCGCTACCACGGCGTGCACGTGCTGGACTTCCCGCACTTCATCACCACAGCGCACACCACGGCGGACATCGAGCACATCATCAGCGCGGTGGAGAAGACCTGCAAAGAGCTGCGTGAAAGCGGCTTCATGCCTGAGCGCACCTACCCCATCCCCACGGTGAACAGCGTGCTGGGCGGACACGTGCGCAGGCTGAGCGAGCGCGTGATCAGCGCGATGGAGCCGCCGGTGGCCGGCGCGCGCCTGGGCCGCACACCGAAGGGCGAGCCCGCGTGGTTCGTACCGGATCCGAAGCGGCAAGGGAAGTACTTGATGGTGGAAACGGAAGAAAACTGAGCGAGCTACATGGAGAAGTTCATCCAAGAACCCCGATTCGTCGCCGTCGATTTCGACCCCTTCACTGGGCCGGCGATCGAGCGCACCATTCCCACCACGGAAGCGCAGCGCGAAGTGCTCACCGCCTCCGAGATGGGCGTTGATGCCAGCTGCGCCTACAACGAGAGCGTCTCGCTTGAGCTGAAGGGAGCGCTCGATCAGGCCGCGCTGGAACGCGCCATGCACGAGCTGGTAAAGCGCCACGAATCGCTGCGCGCCACGCTCAACGCCAGCGGAACGCGCATGCTGGTGACCGATGAGGTACGATTCGAACTGCTCTTCATCGACCTCTCCTCATTGAACGAAGCGGAGCGCGCCAAGCAGCTCGACGCGATCGCGCAGAAGGACATGACCACGCCCTTCGACCTGCGCAACGGCCCGCTCTTCCGCGCCCAACTGATCAAGGTCGCGGGCGATGCGCATCTGCTTCGGCTCTGCGGTCACCACGTGGTGTGCGACGGCTGGAGCCTCGGTATCATGATGGCGGAGATCAGCGCGCTGTACAATGCCGCGAAGAGCGGTGGCGCACCCAAGCTGCCCGAAGCGAGCACCTTCAGCGAGTACAGCCTCGCCACCATCGACTTCGCGAAGAGCCCCGAACATGCGAGCGTTGAGCGCTTCTGGCTCGACCTCTACAAAGGGCCCATCCCCCGCCTCGACCTGCCCAGCGACCGTGCACGCCCAAAACAGAAGACCTACAAGGGCAACCGCCTCGACCTGCTGCTCACGCAGGACCTGGTGCGCGGCCTGAAGGAAGTGGCCACGCGCAGCGGCGCCAGTTTCGTCACCACGCTCATGACCACCTTCGAGGTGCTGCTGCACAAGCTCACCGGCGACAGCGACATCGTGGTGGGCCTGCCCGCCGCCGGCCAGAGCGATCTGGGCATGAAGCACCTGGTTGGCCACTGCGTGAACCTGCTCGCATTGCGCAGCCGGATCGATGAGGAGCAAGGCTTCATCGAGCATCTGAAGGCGCGTCGCACCGGCGTGCTCGATGCCTTCGACAACCAGAAGTACACCTTCGGCACACTGCTGCGGAAGCTGAATGTCCCGCGCGAGCCGGGCCGCATCCCGCTCTGCCCCGTGGTGTTCAACATCGACATGAACATGGACGATGGTGTGGGCTTCGATGGCCTGCAGCATCGTTTCATCAGCAACCCGCGCGCCTTCGAGAACTTCGAGCTGTTCCTGAACGCAACGGGCAATGAAGGTCACTTGACGCTCGAGTGGAGCTTCAACACCGATCTCTTCGATGAGGCCACCGTGCGCAGCTGGATGGACCAGCTCGTGGCCTTGATCAAACGCGTGAGCGAAGCACCTTCAGCCACCATCGCCGACCTGATCAGCGATGCGGCACTCGCTGGCGAACTGCAGATGCCGAAGCCCGAGTGGCGAGGCCGCGCGACAGCTTATCCGAAATCGGACATCGGCAGCCTCTTCGACGAGGTTGCAGCGAAGCACGCTGACCGCATTGCCGTGGAGCTGCTCGACCAGAAACTGAACTACCGCGAACTGCAAGAGCGCGTCCACGCGTTGAGCACTGCGCTCATCGCCATGGGCGTGAAGCCCGGCGAGCCCGTGGGCCTTTGCATGGATCGCAGCTTCGACATGGTGGTGGCCATGCTCGCCACACTGCGCGCTGGCGGCTGCTTCGTGCCTTTCGACCCCGCGTACCCCGCCGATCGCCTCGCCTTCATGTTCAGCGATACCGACGTGAAGGTGATGCTGACGCAGCGCCATCTCGCGAACGCGTTGCCGAAGCACAACGCCAAGAACATCTTCCTGGATGAAGTGAAGGCAAGCGGCGATGCGGCCGCGCCCAAGGTGTCGCCCGATGCTCCGGCGTACATCATGTACACCAGCGGCAGCACGGGCACTCCAAAGGGCGTGGTGGTGCCTCATCGCGCCATCGTGCGCCTGGTGCGCGAGCAGAATTTCGTGGCCTTCGGTCCCGACCTCTGCTGGCTGCAGCTCTCGAACATCAGCTTCGATGCGAGCACCCTGGAGATCTGGGGCGCGCTGCTCAATGGCGGCCGCCTCGCGCTTCAAGCACAGCAGAAGCCCACGTTGCCTGAGATCTGCGACGCCATCGCGAAGCACAAGGTCACCAGCGTATGGTTCACGGTCGGCCTCTTCAACGTACTGGTGGATGAACAGCTCGAACGCCTGCGCAGCTTGAAGCACATCCTCACCGGCGGCGATGTGCTCAGCGTTCCGCACGTGAAGAAGGCGTTGAAGGTCCTGGGCCCCAACGTCCTCATCAATGGCTACGGCCCCACCGAGAACACCACGTTCACGTGCTGTTTCCCCATCAACAGCGAAGCGAGCATCATGGACAGCGTGCCCATCGGCTTCCCGCTGAACAACACCACTGTCCACGTGCTCGATGAGCAGC
Organism: Flavobacteriales bacterium UBA3364; assembly: GCA_002360495.1. Lineage (GTDB taxonomy): Bacteria > Bacteroidota > Bacteroidia > Flavobacteriales_F > PHOS-HE28 > PHOS-HE28. Next base: position 4,311 of record DEQO01000097.1, on the reverse strand, counting down.
GCAATCCTGTTCCGGTGGGCCGCAAGGGCGAGCTCTACACCGGCGGCGATGGCGTGGCGCTCGGCTATTGGAAACGCGATGACCTTACTGCGGAGAGGTTCATCGACGACCCGTTCAGCGGTAAAAGCGGCGCCAAGCTCTACCGCACCGGCGACATCGTGAAGTGGCAGGCCGATGGCAGCATCGCCTTCATCGGCCGGGCCGATGGGCAAGTGAAGATCCGCGGCTTCCGCGTCGAATTAGGCGAGATCGAGAACGCCATCAGCACCATGCCCGGTATCCGGGATCGCGTTGTCATGGCGCGCAAGGACCTTCCCGGAGACCACCAGTTGGTGGCCTATATCGTACCGGCGGACTTCGCCCCCGAGATCGACAAGAAGCGGGGCGAAGCGCTGATCGCAATGGTGCGGAGGTCGTTGCAAGAACGGCTGCCCGCCTACATGCTTCCCTCGTTCCATGTATTGTTGAACGAGATCCCACTGAACCCGAACGGCAAGGTCGACAAGAAGAAACTCCCGGCTCCGGACATGCGCGCCGTGCAGATGACCGTTGAACATGTGGCGCCACGTAACGAGACCGAGCGCCGCATCGCGGAGATCTGGAGCAAGGTCCTTGGCCTGGATGATATCGGCATCCACTCCAGTTTCTTCGACCTCGGTGGTCATTCCATCCTCGGCATACAGGTGCTCACGCAGATCGAACAACAGTTCGGCCGGACCTACGGACTGAACCTGCTGTTCCGGTCGCCCACCATCGCTGAGCTTGCGCTTGAATTGAACCTTACGCAGAACGAGGTCGTGGCAGCGGATCTGAAGAACGTCACCCCGATCAAGCCCGAAGGAAACCGCGTACCGCTGTTCTGCGTGCATGGCGATGAAGCGAACCACTTTCTGCCCCGGTATCTCCATGCCGAGCAATCGTTCTATGGGATCGTTCACCAAGGCGAGGGCGGACAGCCTTTGCGGTTCACCACCGTCGAGACCATCGCAGCCCACTACATCGAGGAGCTGCAGGTCCTGTTGCCCAATGGACCCTACAACCTGTGTGGCTATTCCTTTGGAGGCCTGGTCGCCTTTGAAATGGCACGCCAACTGCTCGACCGGGGACAGGAGGTTCCGATGGTGATCATGCTGGATTCCTATGCACCAGAGCCCTTCGTGGACGTGATGGGCGCCGAGCGCAAATTGTACGACCCGTTGAAGAAGATCGTACTGCGCAACATCGTGCGCTCGATCCATGCCAGCGGCAAGGTACTCCCCATGCGCCTCAGGAATTTCAACATCATCGACACCTATGATGAAGCGATCCTGGCCTACCGTGCAAAACCGTACTCGGGCAATGTCGCCGTGATCAAGGCGGTGGGTTCTCCGGGACCAGCGGACATGGGATGGCGCAAACATGTACGGGGCGATCTCGTGCTGCGCACTTGTGAAGGCGATCATTACAGCATCATCAAGGAACCCCTGGTGGCCGATCTGGCCAGGGTGATGGAGGGTATCCTGGACAAGAAGGGGCCTTCCGCTACGATGGGTGTGGCATGACCTCGCGGTCTTTGACCGTCCACTGCAGCCAGCCTGAAAGCGGACCTGTGCTGCGCGGCGATCCGCCCTTATTGGATCGGGACGCCGTACATGTGCATTTTGCCGAACTGGCCGAACTACGGCCTCGCGAAGATCTGTTCCGTTCGGTGTTGGATGAAGATGAACGGTCCCGTGCTGCACGGTTCAAGTTCGCCACTGACCGCGAGCGTTTCATGTTGGGCCACGGTTGGATGCGCACCGTGCTCGCCCAATACACCGGCCGCGCTCCGTACGCTATCGAAACACTACGAGGTCGATTCGGCAAACCCTATCTGCCAGGGGGGGAGCTGTACTTCAACCTCAGCGATACGAAGGATGCCGTGGTGATCGCCGTTTCACGATCGATCGACACCGGGGTGGACGTGGAAACCTTGGACCGCCGGGTGGATCACGAGGCCGTTGGGGAGCACTACTTCACGCAAGAGGAACAGGCATTGATCGGACGAAGCACCGACGGCAAACGCACGTTCCTCGATCTCTGGACCCGCAAGGAGGCCGTCCTGAAAGCAAGCGGCGTTGGCATCATGGACGATCTGCGGTCACTGCGCGTGGATGGGCCGGAGAACCACCTTTCCATCCGACATGTGGAGTTCATGGCCATGGCGGCCGAGCACTACCACGTATGTACCTGGTACGTCGGTGCATCGCACATCATCAGTCTTGCCACACCACGACCCGCAGGGCAGGTGGTCCTGCTGGGCGCCTGATCGTTCAAGCCTCCTCGCCCCAGAAGCGCGGATGGAAGTTGACCAGGTAGAGCCGCTCGCTGGCCCGTGTAACCGCGGTGTAGAGCCAACGGACGTATTCGTGATCGATCATCTCATCGGTGATGTAGCCTTGATCCACGAACACCGTGCTCCATTGACCGCCCTGTGCCTTGTGGGCAGTGACCGCATACGCGTACTTCACCTGCAAGGCTTGCGCGTAAGGGTCCTCCCGCAACATCCGGGACCGATGGGCCTTCGTTCGTGCCGTGTAACTGTTGAAGAGGGCCTGTCGGAAAAGCTTGCTGCGCGGACCCGGTAGTGCAGGTGCATCGATGCTCAGGACGTCGAGCATCACTTTCACTTCCAGTTCACGTTCCTCGGTCCCTGTCCACCACCCTGCGGTAATGTCGGCGAAACGAAGGCCATGGAGTTCTTCCGTCCCATGGGTGCGTTTCACGACGAGTTGTTCCCCGTTCGCGATCAACTCCGCCTTGCCGTTCCGCCCGGCCCAGAAGTAGTTGTTCTTCACCACCATCAACCTGTCGCCGGAACACAATTCCTCATCGTATCCGTGGATCCTCATGCGCACCTGCTGGCTGTACTGGTAGGCGCGCTTATTGCTGCGGCAGATCAGGCAGACCTCATCATCGCCTTCCTGCCCATAGGCCGTTTCCAACGCGTCCTGCAGCTCATGGCCATCCAGACGCAGGACATCCGGGAACCCCGATACGAAACGAGGCATGGGTTTTTCCCGATCGAGCACTTCGCGCAGTGCGGTTGCGTTGGTGAGGATGCCTGATGCCGCCGCTTGACGTACCACTTCGGTGAGTTCCATCGAACCGACAACCAGGCCGAACGAAGCCAGTTCCTTGACGTCCAACGCCGGGCTCTTGTCGCTTCCGACCGGTGGCAACTGCGCGGGATCACCGATCAGCAGGAGCTTGGACCCCGGTGCGGAATAGACATGCTCGAAGAGGTCGTTCAACAGATCGCGGGCACCGAACGGGCCATCGCTCATCGAGGAACGGCCGATCATCGATGCTTCGTCCACGATGAAGAGGGCACCGCCGTCCTTGTTCGCGACCACCTGCATGCTCCCACCATCGTCCTCACCTACGCGATAGATCCTGCGGTGGATCGTTGATGCAGCTTGACCCGCGTACGCAGCAAGGACCTTCGCCGCACGTCCCGTAGGGGCCAGGAGCACGACGCGCTTCCGCCTGGATGATAGCACCTTCACCAAGGCGCCGACCAGAGTGGTCTTGCCCGTCCCCGCATATCCCTTGAGCACCAATGCAGCCCGTTCCCGGGGGGTGTCCATCAGACGCTCCAAGCCAGCGATCGCGCGCTCCTGGCCGGCGGTCGGGGTATGCCCCAAGGCTTGCAACAGTTGGTCGCGCAGCCCAACTACGTGCGTATCTGTCACCGTAACGGGAATGGCTGTGGATGCTGACAACGGGCGCTTCCGCACCCTGGGCATGGCGTGAAATTACCCTACTTTTGGACAGCTCCTGCCGTCGCCCCTCTGCGCCATGCGAAGCCTGCTCCCCTACATCCTTCCATCGGTACTGGTCCTGGCCGGTGGCGCCTTGTTGCTGATGGGCATCGTGCAAGGGCAGGACCTTCGTGTATTGGCCGGCGCGGGACTGGCATTCATAGCGGGCGTGGTCTCCTTGTTGCTGCTGCGCGGTGCGATCGGGAACCGCTCAGGGCTGGTCCTGGGGATCGTGTTCGCTGCCCTCGCCTTGGGGCTTGCCTATATGAACTATCGATCGGTGAACGCCCAAGGCCCCTCACGTTCAGCGTACACCGATCGGCTCGTGGACATGCGAAGCTCGGACCAGGTCCAAGCACCCTTACACCGCGCGTAGCGCATGCAGCAAGGGCACTTTCGGCGCAACGGCTACGACCCATCCCTGGAACGGGTCCACCACCTTGGCCTGTTGATCGGCCAAGGCGTGGCGGCTTGCGCCATCCATGATACGCGAACCGGGGAGCCTCAATTCCTTGCGTGGGCAGATCGG
>DEQO01000138.1 GCA_002360495.1 Flavobacteriales bacterium UBA3364 | reverse complement strand
CCAGCTCATCATCAACCGCGAGCTCGGCCTGGCCATGAACGAGAACCCGCTGCAGGGCAGCTTCATCATCGAGGAGCTCACCGACCTGGTGGAAGAGGCCGTGCTTACGGAGTTCGACCGCATCACCGAGCGCGGCGGCGTGCTGGGCGCCATGGAGACCATGTACCAGCGCAGCCGCATCCAGGAAGAGAGCCTCTACTACGAGACGCTGAAGCACACCGGCGAGTACCCGATCATCGGTGTGAACACCTTCCTCAGCAGCAAGGGCTCACCCACGGTGCTGCCGAAGGAAGTGATCCGCGCCACGGAGGAGGAGAAAGAGGCGCAGATCGGCACGGTGGAGAACCTGCGCGCGGCCTACAGCGACGAAGCGGCGAAAGCGATCAAGGACCTGCAGCAGGCAGCGATCAAGAACGAGAACATGTTTGAGGTGCTCATGGAGGCGACGAAGTATTGCAGCCTGGGGCAGTTAACCGCTGCCATGTTTGAAGTTGGTGGACAGTATCGCAGGAACATGTGAACCAGCCGGAAGAAGCCCCTCAGAACACCTGCCCGATCCCGAAGAAAACGAGCTTGTCCTCGGAGGATACTCCATAGTCCAGGAATACGATGGTGCTCTGGTTCCATGCGATGCGGAGACCCGCTCCATAGGCGGTGCGCAGGTGGGCCAGGTCCAGGTCCTGCCAGTGGTCGCGCACGGTTCCTGCATCCACGAAGGGAGCCACGCCGATGCCGAAGCGCTGCTTGCCCAACGTCAGGTCCGCGAGGCGTGCGCGCAGCTCGAAGTTGGCGAACCAGAGCGACCGGGCAAGGAAGCGGTTGGCCCTGTTGCCGCGCAGGGAAGCCTTGCCGCCAAGGGCGTTGATGCTGCCATCGGGGCTCCATTGGTCCTGGAACTCGAAGAAGGGCGCTTGATCACCGAGAATGGTACCCGCGCCTATGCGCGCAGCGATCACGGTGCGTGGGCCGATGGGCACTTTGCGGTATGCGCGGGCCTGTAGGAACAATTTGTTGAAATTGAATTGCGATCCGATCGCCGGGGAGGAGTACTCATTCGCCACCTCCAGATAATGGCCCTTGGTGGGGTCGGGCTCGAAGTCCCGCGTGTCGTGCATAAGCGCGGTCTGTATGATGGAGACCCAGCCGCCATCCACGCCGGATATCAGTCCTTGATCGAAGTCCCTACGGAGAAGAGATTGGCCGTTGGGCACGGATACCACCTCACCGGTCACGGGGTCCCGCCCTTCGGTACTGACGCCCTCGAATGTGGCATAGCTGAGGTGCTGGATCTCATATCCGCCCATCACGCGCCATCCACCACCAAGCGCGTAGTCGGCTTTCAGGTTTAGCATGTATTCTGTTTCGCGAAAGCGATTCGAGAGCACATCAGTGACGAACTCCGCTTCGCCCGGACCACCCGGGCGAACAACACTTCGGGCTGCATCATAAGCCGCGTATGTGGCGAAGCCAGGTCCGGTTGGATCGGAAGGCAGACGCAACGGGCCAAGAGTACTCTCCGTTAGCCCGAAGTAGAGGTTGGCCGGGTTCTGTTGTGCTTTCAGGTCCACCTTGAAGCGCCAGCGCGTGCCTTTGTAATAGGGCACATCGAGCGAGAGCGTGATCTCTCTCGCGTTGCTGGTGTACCAAGCAGCATTGGCCCTCAATCTTGCCATATAAGGCGCATATGCAAAGCGGGTATCATCGCGTTTGCCATTCCAGAAAACGTTTCCCCGAACGCCAAACCCGAACCCGGTCACCGGATCGGAGGAGAGATCGGGGATGCCGGTGAAGAAGGTGCCCTCGCGCTTCTTCAACAGGTCGGCATCACTCATGCGCCGGGCCTGCATGAAGGTTAGCGTGTCCTCAGGAACTTGTGCGCAAACAGTTCCCGTCAACAGCACCAACAACACGGCGATCGTATTCTTGCTCATGCCGCAAAGCACAGCAGCGATCCGGAAGAAAGTCTGAAGGTTCAGCCTGCTGTGCTCGGCTGGACGCTGAAGCCGTGCATGCCGCCCTCGAACACGTACCGCAGCGACCAGCCCTGTCGTTCACATACGCGTTGTGCAATGGCCAGACCGAGGCCGAGCCCCTTGCCCGATCCGGAGAAGCGCTTGAACAGGCTTTCCGGATCCAAGGGTTTGTCCGTTCCATTGTTCGCAATGGTGAACAGCGTTCCGGAAAGGCGGATGCGGATGCTACCGCCCGGCACGCTGTGGCGGATGGCGTTGTTCACAAGGTTGCCCAGCAGGATCTCCGCCATGCCCGGCTCCATGGGCCATTGTACAGGTAGGCCCATCTCAAAGGATACCGAGAGGCCGAGGCTGGCGATGTGCTCTTGTGTATGGTCCAGCAGCGAACGCACGATGGCGCGAGGGTCGCAAGTCACGTCCGGCCGCACCGGCATGTTGTCCACATGGGCCAGCATCAACAAGCCATCGTGCGTTCGGCGCATGCGCCCCAGCAGGCGGTTGGCCTCATCCAACAGTCCGGCCTGCTCCGTGGTGAGGTCGCTGGTCTGGAAGAGACTTTCCACTTTGCCTTGCAGCAAGGCGATCGGCGTGCGCAATTCATGCGCGGCGTTCTCCGTGAAACGTTGCTGCTCGGCATAGATGGTCCTGTTCCGCTGTGTAAGCTGTTCCACCACGCGTTCCAATTCATCGAACTCGGTAACGCCCGTAGGTGTGGCTTTGAAGGGCATGGGGCCGTCCACCTGGAAACGCTTCAACGCGTCCAGCAGGCGATGGAACGGTGCCCAGATACGCCGGGCGGTCACATGGTCAAACACCATTACGCCCCCTAAGAGCAATACGAGCGAGACCAGGGCCACTATGGCGATCGCCGTCACCAGATCCTCGGTCTCTTCGATCACGCGGGTCACTGTGATCGCGTAGGGCGATCCGTTCAACACGATCATGCTTTCGTACGTCCGGAACGGCTCCTCATGGCCGTGCAGGTCATCGTAGCGTTCCACCGTATGGAAGCGCTCTTCCACAACACTGTCCGGTGGAAGGGCACGCAGCTGGACCCCCGCCTCGATCGCGTTGATCCATCGGATCGCTTCGGCAAGCGCTTCCTCGGACGGTTGCCCGGCATGAATACCACGCTGCACCTTGTGCTTTATAACCACAAGGTCCTCATCGATGTCCGCCAGCCACACCGTGCGCAGGACGAGGTAATAGGCCGGGATGCTCAGAAGCAGCACCACCGTGGCGTAGATCCATATCGGCCTTCGGGTGTGGTGCAGCAGTTTCATGCCTGCGTAGTGAAGCGGTACCCGACACCATGGACGGTTCTGATACGGTCGGCGCAACCGGCTTCGGACAGCTTGCGCTTCAGGTTCTTCATGTGCGCATAGACCAGTTCCTGTGCCCGGTCGTCGTCGGTGTCGCCGGCAAGATGGTCGGAGATCACGCTGCGTGGGAGCACGCGGTCACGTGATGCGGTGAGCAAGCGGAGCAACCTGAACTCCGTGGGCGTAAGGGGCACGGGCACACCATGCACGATGGCGGTGTGTGCGGGCAGGTCGATCTCCAATTCATCGAAATGCAAACGGTCGTGACCGGCGAAGTGTGCACGGCGCACGGTAGCCTGTATGCGTACGGCCAGTTCAGCGAGATGGAAAGGTTTCACGATGTAATCGTCTGCGCCGATGCGCAGCCCTTCGAGGCGGTCGTCCAAGGCATCCTTCGCGGAAACGATCACCACGCCGTCGGTGCGTCCCATCCGCTTCAGTTCGCGCAACACGTCCAATCCGTTACCATCCGGCAGGTTCAAGTCGAGCACCACGCAGTCGAAAGGGTTGTCGAGGATGCGGTCCAAGGCATCGCGTACGGATCCCGCGATGGCGCACCGAGTACCGGAGCCGTCCAGGTAGGCCTTCATGTCGTCCGCCAGCGAACGTTCGTCCTCTACGATCAACACATTCATCACTCCGCTCAAAGTTCCGCGATCCATGGGACCCGCCAAACAAGACCCCGATCCTGAATTTCTTCTGAATGGCCGTTCCGGTCGCGCTCCCCACCTTCGTGCCATGGATCGATCCATCTTGTTTGCGTTGGTCTCCATGTTGTTTGCTGGTGTCACGGCCGTGCTCGCCAAGGCAGGCATGCGCAACGTGAGCGGCGACGTGGCCCTGCTGGTGCGCACCAGTTTGATCTTCCTGCTGGTGTGGGGCAATTCGTTCGCCTTCCGTCAGGTAAAGGAACTGGTGTTGCTGACCTCGCGCGATGTGTTCTTCCTCTGCCTCAGTGGTGCCACCACGTTCTTTTCGTGGCTGTTCTACTACCGGGCCATGAAGGAGGGCAGCGTGGCGGTGGTGTCCACGATCGACAAAGCGAGCATCGTGGTGACGCTGGTGCTGAGCTTTCTGGTGCTGCGCGAACCGTTCACATGGCGCGTGGCGCTGGGCGCGACGTTGATCCTGTGCGGGTTGGTGGTGCTGGTGTGGAAGTAGAGGTTCGGTCCGGACGTGCTCCGCGTGAGCGGGCGAAGCGGCAGCCCGGCGCAGGAAGGGCCTTGCGGATGCGAGCAACGAGCAGGCGACGAAGGAGCCCCCACAGTGCCGCAGCCGCTGGCCTTGACAAGTCCGGCTATAGCGCAGCACGCGACCCCGCCTTCGCCCTCACAGCACTCAGACTTCGGCGGACGCGGCCCAACAGCCGTTCACCGAGAACTCCCGAGCGGACCCGGCGAGGCGGGGGCACGCCCAAACCGCACCCTGCATGAACCTCCACCCGACCTTCGTGTACCGCTCCGCGATGCGCACCGCCCTCCTCCCCTTCGTCCTTGTGGCCCTTGAACTGAGCGCCCAACCCGGCTGGGAGGAACTGGAGTTCTCCTTTGAGCTGATGCACCACGGCACGACAGTGTCCGGGAAGGAACTGCGCACCGGGAACGACTACATCCTGGAGATCAACGGTGAGCGGGTGAGGCCGTTCGCCTACAATCACTCGCCGTTCAACACCGTGCGGTTCCCGGCGCAACTGAGCGACATCACGATGCATCGTGACACCTTGTGGCTCACCATCCGGCACCGTACGGAGGGCGACATGGCCATCGGTTTCCCGCCACGCTGGGCTCTCCCTTACCATGAACTATATGGCACGGAACACAAGGCGATCGACTTCGCGCCCGGCCGCGTGATGGTGACCGAGCTACTCACCTTGCTGCGCGTGACCGGAGTGATGGAAGACCTGGGCCGACCGTGGCAGCACAGTCCCACCTACGAGCTGGCCGCGCATTGCGGATGCGATACGGTGCCGAATGTGGCCACGGGCATGAAGAACACCATGGACTTCACGGTACGGTGCCGTCCACGGCGGCGCGATGGCCGGGAGCAGACCGAGCTGGTGCTCTTTACGCGCAGCGCCCCGTACCAACCCAAGTTGGAGATGGTTGTGCGTGGCATGCCCGGTAGTCTCTGGCCTCTGGACACCGTGCCGTTCATTCCAACGCGGTTCGTGATCAACAGCGGAGCTCCTCGGCTCACGCCGGACGATGGCGGTCCGCGCGACCTGGTGCTTGGGGAGTGGTTCCGCATATCGCCCGTGAACCCAAAGGCGGAAGACGCGGTGCGCTTCACCCTGCACTGGCTTGGCGAGGGTGAACAGCTTGTGGTCTCACATGAGCTGCGACCGCTCGGCAACGACACCACGGAGCTGGTGCTCGCCGTGCGGCACGCCGAACGGGAGATCGACCCGCCGATGTTCCGCTTGAACGCGGTGCAGTATGAGATGCCCGCGCTGCCTCCGGGCCACTATCGGTTGCGCCTGGACTACATCGAGGATCCGGCGTGGCCTGTGCCGCATTATCCGGAGGCGGAGGGTTTCGTGTTCCGGGTGGAGAAATGAGGAGGATGCATCGACCACGAACCAAGGCTTATCCGCTCTGGGACGGGTTCACCATGTGGTGAACCATGATACTTGCACCGTGTACCGGAACCCGATGCGCCCCCTCTTCCTACTCATCACCTTGATGCTCGCGCACTTACTGCACGCCCAGGGGCTGTATCCCAGAACACCGCGTATGCATCGACATCCGATCAAGGTGGTGCCCCATGTGCAGCTCGTGCCTGCGACGCCTGGATTTCCTATCCGAGACACGCTGAATACCGATGACACCTTGCGCGTGATGGTGAGCGGGGAGGTGATGGTCGTACCCGCCTTCGACCCGCGGGTGCCGGTGCATGGCTTCCAACGCAAGGTGGACGGCGAATGGCAGGACCTTCAGCCGCTGCCGCGCCGTATCCGCAAGCGCGACCACTACTACCGCCACCATGATGGGCCATCGATGGGCCTTGTGCCTGCGGAGGGCAACCGACCCGCAACGGGTGGCTTGTGGGCGCCGGGCGAATACCGCGTGGTCATGCTGGAGCGCGGGAAGAAGCCCTTGTTCAGTCAGCCGTTCCACGTAGTGGCGCGCTAAGCGGAACCGAGCAGGTCCATCGAACCGATGCGCGTGTGGGGTGTACCGGTGTGCATGCGCTCTCTCGTTCTCTTGATCGCGTTGGTGACCAACAGCGTACTGCGCGCTCAGCCCATAGATCATCGGCCCTTCCCTCACCTTCCCGAACCCGCGATCGGTCATCTGTGCTCGCGTTCCGGTCGGCCTTCAGCACCGCTGTACCACCTGACCGATACCATCGAGGTGAGGCTGATCGGCTACGTGAAACTGGACGGTAGTTGCAGCTCCGACCGACCCATCTATGGCTTCCAGCGTAAGGAGGGCAAAGAGTGGAAGGAGTACCTGCCTCCCTGCAACGTGCAGCGGTGCTGCGGGCTCACGGACCGATGGTTCCAGGAGACCGTCGCGCTGGTCCCTGCGCATGTGGCGATGCCCGGTCGCGGCAAGCCATGGAAACCCGGCGAATACCGTGCAGTGGTGCTACTGGTGGGCGACAAGGAGCTGATCGGTCCGCCGTTCACCGTGGTGGCGGGGCCGTGAAGTGGGGCCACCCTTCATCGTTGTGGCTGTGCAATAAGCTTGGTGAGGGCATCATCTTTGGTGACCTTGCACCTCCGCTATTCGTTCCGACTCCAATTGGTCTGCCTGTTGGTAGGTCTCGGTCATTTCCCGGCCTCGGCCCAGCCCCTCGTCGTCGTCGTGTCCGATGAGGAAGGCCGCCCGCTGCCGGGCGCGCACGTAAGCCTGCGCGATGCACGAGACCGCGGGGTGAAGCCGACCAGCAAGAAGGATGGCGTCTTCACCTTCGAGAAGGTGCCGGAGGGCTACGATGCCCTGCAAGTGAAAGCCGCCGGCAGGCTGTTGAACGGCTGCCAGTGGTTCGGGACCCACCCCGATGCGATCCGAATGACCCTGCGCAAGGGGCCGTATTACCTGATCGATGAAGGGCATTGGCAGGCGCGGCTGGTCTTCGATGAGCGGCGCTTGGAGGTGGACTATCACCGGGGCGTACGTGATGACAGCTTGCGAACCTGGTTCGCGGAACAGGGCCTTGCCTGTGAGCGACATACCTGCACCTATCTGCGGCGCAAGGGCGGCGGCAAGTTCATGCTGCACCACAACACCGCGTTGGAAGCCGTTCGGAAGAACAAGGCTGTTGTTTCAGCAGGGCTCTACGCCGAGCACCAGAAGCGCCATCTGCAGGAGGGCGTGGGCGTAACCCCGCACGCGGGGCTGAGCATGTCCGAACAGCACCAGTACAGAGGTATCGTACGGGTCACGTTCGATCCCTCGGCGATGAACGTGCAGTTACCCCAAGGATACCTGCAGGAGATCAACTGGCTGCTTGACCGGTTCGGATTCCGGTTGACCGACTCCCTGAGCGGCTACATGGATGAAGGACTCTTGTATGGCGCTTTCGGATACCCCGGCCTCGAAATGGTACCGGTCTCCGGCCTGGCCGGACCTTTCTTGATCGGGCAGCTGGAACAGCTGGCGAAGGACCACCGGGTGCGGAAGGTGGAGCTGGTGGTGCCGATGACGTTGGATTGAACCATCACTTCAGGACGACATGCACGCGCATTGCCGCCGCACCGGGTCACCCGGGACTGCGCCGGTGATCGAAGGGGCGGATAGAGTCCGAACGCCCCCTCGCTCAGGCCTTCGCGAAGCGCAGTACCACGCGCCGATCCGGGTCGAGCAACAGATATATGCCCGCCGGTAGTGAGCTCAGGTCGACAGAATTGGATCCAGCCTGGAGGGTCCCGTTCAGAACCTCGCGACCTTGCGCATCCGTGATCCGATAGACGGCAGGACCTGACCTCAACGTCACCTCGAGCACGCTCCCTGTGGAACGTACGGACCAGGAAGCATCTGCCCCTTGTTCGTTGACGCCCACGGCGGAGCAGCCCGGCACTGGTGCATTGCTGAGATCGATGATCATGGTGGGGCATGCGATGATCGTGCTCGTACTGCCGCCGGCAAGCATGGCATCGGCACCGAAGCCCTCGTACACGGTATTCCCATTGCCGGTGATGGTCCAGTAGTTGCCATTGCGGATGTAGGCCGTGTTGTCGGTGCCCGAAAGACCAACGCTGCCAAATCCTGTCATGATGTAGGTATTGTTGCTCCCCGACAGCACCAGGTTCGTGACGTCCGCGCAGATCCAGATCACCGTGTCACTCTCACCAACGGTGACATTGCCAGTGCTGACGACCATCGCATTGGCGGGCACACTGATATCACACTGCCCGGTTGTGAGGACGGGGATGAGCAGGGCGGCGATGGTGGATAGGGACTTCATGACGTGTCGGTTCGTAGCCTAAAGCTATAAGGTCGGCGGCATGGATGCATTACCGGTGCTGACCCCAGGAATGTGGGGGAAAGCGTAGATTCAGCACACAATTCCCTGCCATGCGTCCGAAAATGACCATCCTTGCACTGCTGGCTGGCCTGCCGTGGCTCGATGCCCAGGCCCAGACACTCCTTTTGACCAATAGCATTCCGCAGGCCGGTACGGTGGAGTCGCGTCAACTGCACACGCGATCGGCTCCACCGGCCTGGAGCACCACCGGCACAGGTAACGATTGGGACGCCAGTGGGGTAGCCGCCGTGGGCGATGCCGTCATCATCAGCTACATGAACGTGCCGGGGACGCCCTATGCGGGATCTTATTCCACGAGCGACATCTGCGCATCGTCGACCCAAGCGGGAATGACCAACTGGTACTATTGGGAGGTGAACGACAACCTGGTCGATTGGGTGGGCGTTGATGATGATCCCATCATCGATGGTCGTAAGGTCTGCGAATACCCGTTCAACATCGGCGATGCGTTCACGGACACCTACATCAACTTCGGGTTCACGACCACCTTCACCATGGAATATGTGGCCTCGGGATCCATTCAAGCACCGTTCGGAACGATCAATAATGTCGTGATGTTCTCCTACAACGATGGTAGTTCCTATGAGCTGTACAGGGCCGGAAATCTGCTTCGGCGCATCGGGGTGTATGTACCGGGCGTTCAGCTGGAGGTCAGCGATGTGGAGGTGAGTGAGGTGGGCATCTATGAGCGGAACGCACCGTCGCTCGTGATCGGTCCGCAGCCCGCAACCGATGAAGTGCTCGTTCAACTACCCTTTGTAGGCGAGGTGGACCTCTCTTTGGTGGATATGGGGGGGCGCACGGTGACGAGCTGGACATCAACTGGCGCCGCGTCCCGTCTGGACCTGCGTCGGGTCGCTCCTGGCAGCTACCTCCTTCTCGCACGTTCCGGTCCTTCCGGGTCGGCGTTCGGTCGCGTGTTGGTGGCTCGTTGAAACCGGTCCAACATGGGCCAGCCCATTTCCGCATGAGGCTGGGTCGATCGGTTGCCCTTCTCCGGAGCGCAGTTGTTCTGCGGACCGCGATCGTGGCTCTGGCGCGAACGTGAGGTGCTGATCCCGCTGAAGGAGGACGTGGAGCATGGCCGGTGCAGTTCGGGTCACCAATTGCCATCAGGTACCTACCGACCGATGTTCTTGGGAGGTCTCAGGAAGGTCGAGGCTACGCGGGAATTCGAACTGTAGCTTCACGCGGCATCCCCATAGTGCTGACGAACTGAACCGATCCCGATACGCCGTGTACCGTCCACCGATGCGCGCCCTGTCCGTTCTCCTCATCCTCTTTGTGCACTTGCACTGCGCCGCGCAGTATGACAAGCTCTCCTTCCGCCACAACTACGCCTTCATCGAGGACGGCCATACCCTCACACCGTTGAAGGGCAGCTACCGTGTGGAGTACATCGGTCGAGGGCAGTACTGGAGCTATGAGGATCCGCGCTGGCCTGTTCACCTCCCTGGTCAGCGACGCAGCTTGACACCCTGCATCAAGGTGAACGGCGCTCCGCTGATGGTGGTGGAAATGGGCGGGATCTTCGGCTATCCGGATAACAAGCTGGTCGTGATCCGCGGAACGGACACCATGATCGTGGACCTGAACCTGGACGGGCGCTTGGAGACGCGCATGTTGGAGCGGACCACCAAGGTGGGTGTGCCCCCGCGCCCGCCGGTGCTGCTGCCGTTCCGCAAAGGCTGGTTCTCCAACATCGACCTGGTGCTGGAGCCGAACACGATGGCGCTCACCGAACGCTTCGATTCGCTTTGGACGCTTCAGCGCACCGAGGTGCTCGCGCTCTACGACACGGCCCGTCATTCGTTCACGCTCGAGATGAACGGCTTGCACACCGGTCCGCCATGGGCCAACATCGAGCGCAGCCCCAACTACGCCCGCCACTTGCTCGAATTCCCTGCGAGCGGACCCGGCACGCGGTTCGAACTGTACCTGCAGGACAGCACCGGTGTGCTGAGCGATACCGTGACCCTGCGCGTGGACATGCCTGCTGATGGGGAGACGAGCAAGTGGGTGGACGTGACCGACCTGCCCTACGGTCGCTACACGGGCTACTTGCGGTGGGCCGATGTGGAGAGCTTGTTCCTGCTGACCTTCGGGTGGTAGCACCATCGTGCATCGCGATCGGATCGACGCCGATGCGCCCGGCATTGCGGGAGTGCGGCCGTTCTCCTGCGCTACCTTGCCTCACGGATCCCGGTGCAGCATCGCGCGCCGGATCGGAACCTGCCCACTGCGCCATGTGCTATTCCACCTCCCTTGACCGCGATGTGAAGACGCTGGAGAAGCGCATGCACAAGCGGATGCTCGAGGAGGCCCGGCGTGTGGCGGAGGCTGGCGACCTGCAGCTGCCGCTCGGGCAGACCACTGCGTTCGCGCGCCCATTGTGGCCTGTGGTGAGCAGCAAGGCACCGGACCGCATCAGCGTGCTGCGCTGGGGTCTTCTTCCCCGGCACATCCACGATGAAGAAGAGGCGAAGGCCTTCCTGAAACGCACGCCCACATACAATGCGATCAGTGAGGAGGTGGGGGCGAAGCGCACCTTCATGCATGCCTTCGAGCACGGCCAGCGCTGCCTGGTCCCGTTGACCAGCTTCTTCGAGTGGCGCCACGAGGGCCGGGAGAAGATCCCGTACCGCATCGGCGTGAACGGCGGCGACGTGTTCTGCCTGGGCGGGCTGTGGGAGATCGGCCGTGATGTGGACACGTACACCGTGCTCACCACGAGCGCCAATCCGCTCATGGCGCACATCCACAACAGCAAGCAACGCATGCCGGTCATCATCGCAGAGGCGCAATGGGAAGCCTGGCTATCCCCCGACCTGTCCCCATCGGAGGTGAAGAAGCTCTGCGAGCCATTTCCGGCAGAGGCGTTGGAGGCTGAGATGTTGGGATCGAGGCCTGCGCAGGGTTCATTGTTCTGAGCAGGATGCGTCGCGATCGCCGTAGCTTCTACGCGCAGCGATCGACGACAATGGCGTCAACACGGATCAAGCCCTTCCCTTTGCACGGCCTCGTTCCCTACCGCGGTGCGCTCTACGCCATCACACACCAGGATGTGTTCAGCCAGGGCCGCGTCTACCGCATCGGACGATATGTGAACGAACGCTACGACGAGCGGGTGATGATCAACCACTGGGACCTGCTGGAGAACATGGAGAAGCTGGCACTTTTCGCCGTGGGTGACACGGTGCGACACCAGTACATGGGTGATGTCATCGTGGTGAAGCGTTGCTGGCGCTTCAGCCTAGGCGCCGTGCTGTATACGGTACGTATCGGGAACGATCCACTCACGGACGGACCCGCGTGGGAGCATGCGTTGAAGGCACGGCGTTGAGAGAGCCGGGAAGGGCGCGCTAAGCAGGGCGAGCCACCATCACCAAGCTAACCGGCGTGAAGCGCGAACCTGCGAACTCCATCTCTGCTTCGCGCAATACAACAGTAGCGGAAGGGATGAAGCCGTTGGCACGCAACACCTGCTCCCAATCGGCTTGCTCGTATTTGGTGAAGCCGTGGTCGGTGAAGGAAAGATTCTCCATGGAGGATCGAGTACGCAAGACAGCGGTGAACGTACCGCTCGGTTTCAGCACGCGGCGCACCTCGTGCAAATGAGCTGCGGGATCGTCCCAGAAGTAGACCACGTTGACGCAGAAGATGCGATCGAAGAGGGCGTCCTGGTAGGGCATCCGGTCGCTGGGCCCATTCACCAGGGATAATCTGCCGGAAGCTATGAGCGACTTGTTCCGTGTGGTGGCCTGCTCCACCATGTCGGCACTGAGATCGAGCCCATGCAGTTCCAAGCCTTGGGCCTTGCGGGACAGTTCGCCGAAGAAGAGCCCGTTCCCGAAACCGATCTCCAGCACCCGCATGCCATCACGCAGATCCAGCGCTTTCCATGCGCCTTCATAGAGCGAGCGGTTCGCGTTGTTCATGCGTACGCCCACCTTGCGGGACATGTGACCGTGCGGCATGCGCAGTTGCGCGGCCATCTGCTGCGGTGTGGGACCCTTGATGAGCAGTCGCAGGAACTGGATGGGGTTCATGTGACAAAGTTGCACAACGGCCGGTCGGGGCAGGTACTGCGGCCAGGCCGATCGGTGATCGTCCCGGTCTACTTCACCCCGGTGATCACGATGGCACATCCGGCTATGTTGCCAACGACGGGATCCCTGCATACACCAGTTGAACGTCGGGGTCCACGAACGCATTCCCACGTACGAGGTGTCCTCAAGCAAGAAGGGCATCATGAACTGGCTGCCAGTAGGGCGGGAAAACAGTGGATGAACAGGGAGATCATCCAATGTCACTGCCGTCCGGTCCGCGAACCGCGCCTCCACCGCAGGGCACCACGTATCGCGCGTTTGCCAGTCCGCGGTGTCGCACGAGATCACCCCGGCACCGTTCATATCCTTCCACACGATCCTCCCCACCGTTCAACACGGGTTGTCCGGTGGTTGCAAACCCCGGCCGGCAGGAGGTCATGATCACAAGAACGAAAAGGACGGGCAAGGTCCGCAAGGGGTCGAAAGTTGAGCACACCACGCTAGCGCAGGCAGGAGGATCGAGCGGTCAAGGGTGGCTGCGCAGGTGGTCGTCGGTCAAGGGGAAGGGACCTCGAACAGGGGCCAAGGCCTTTTCCGGACGCAGTGCGATCTTGCGGTACCCATAGCACCGCATGCACGTCGATCTCGCCCACCTCGACCAGCTCTTCCAGAACGACCGCGCGCTGCGGAACGAGTGGATCGAACTGTACCTGCAGGAGACTCCCCAGTACTTCGAGCAACTCACCGAGGCCCACCGCCGAGGCGATGTGCAGGCCATGACCCATGCGGCGCACGACCTGAAGCCGCAGGCGGTCTACCTGGGTTGCACCCGCATGCATGCGCTGTTGTCCACCATCGAGGAGCATGCCGGAACACGTGGCGCTTTGGCGTGTGAGGACGCAATAGCGGAGCTCGCCGCGCTGAGACCGGTCATTGCCGAAGAGTTGCGCACCTTTCTCCAACGCGCCTAGGACCCGAACAGAACAGGTGTAAACACGCAACGAACGACGGAACCGCCCCCCCAACTTGCACCCATGATCCGCCTCGCGCTCGCCGATGACCAGTTGCTGTTCCGCCGTGGACTGGTGATGCTGCTGCGGGACATGGCCGGCGTGCAGGTGGTCTTCGAGTGCGGCAATGGCGAGGAACTGCTTACCGGTCTTCGCGACAATGCCATCGACATCGTCCTGCTCGACCTGCAGATGCCCG
>DEQO01000086.1:4859-5015 GCA_002360495.1 Flavobacteriales bacterium UBA3364 | reverse complement strand
TGGCCAAGGCGAAGGAGATCAGCCGTAGCGTGATCGTGGAGCGTTACATCACCGGTCTGGATCATCGGCTGCTCGTGATAAACCACCGCTTCATCTGTGCGGCGAAACGGACTCCCGCCTGCGTTGTTGGCGATGGCAAGAGCACCATCGCGCAAC
>DEQO01000086.1:0-4712 GCA_002360495.1 Flavobacteriales bacterium UBA3364 | reverse complement strand
GGCAAGAGCACCATCGCGCAACTCGCCGAGGAGGTGAACAAGGACCCGCGTCGCGGTT
The DNA here is from genome assembly GCA_002360495.1 of Flavobacteriales bacterium UBA3364. Taxonomy (GTDB): domain Bacteria; phylum Bacteroidota; class Bacteroidia; order Flavobacteriales_F; family PHOS-HE28; genus PHOS-HE28. The sequence goes on along the minus strand of DEQO01000086.1, from coordinate 4,654 downwards.
ACGGCCACGAGAACGTGCTCACACGGATAGACATCGACGACCACACGTTGAAGCTGATCGGTCTGAAGGGCCTGACCCCGGAAAGCGTGCCGAAGAAAGGGGAGACCGTGTACCTGAAGGCCACCGCCAACCTCAGCACCGGAGGCACAGCCGATGATGTCACCGAGGTGGTGCACCCTTTCAACGTCTTCCTCGCCGAGCGCATCAGCCGCATCATCGACCTCGACATCTGCGGCATCGACATCATGACGGATGATATCAGCCTACCGCTGAACGAAAGCGGTGGCGCCGTGCTCGAAGTGAACGCTGCGCCCGGCTTCCGGATGCACCTGGATCCCACCGGCGGTCTGGGTCGCAACGTGGCCGAACCCGTGGTGGACATGCTTTTCCCGCCGGGCACACCGAGCCGGATACCCATCATCGCCGTTACGGGAACGAACGGGAAAACGACCTCGACAAGGCTCACTGCGCACCTCATGCGAAGCGTAGGCTACAAAGTGGGCATGACCTGCAGCGACGGCGTGTACATCCAGAACCGCCTGCTGATGAAAGGCGATTGCACCGGACCGGCCAGCGCACAATTCGTGCTGAAGGAGCCCGTCGTGGACATGGCCGTGCTGGAGACCGCGCGTGGCGGCCTGGTGCGGAGCGGTCTCGGATTTGAGCACTGCGATGTGGCCATTGTCACCAATGTAGCGGCCGATCACCTGGGATTGAAGGACATCCACACGTTGGAGGAACTCGCGCATGTGAAGAGCACCGTACCGCGCAGCGTGCGCCGCGATGGTTACGCGATCCTGAATGCCGACGACGAACTGGTGATGGCCATGCGCAAGCAGTGCGATTGCAAGATCGCCCTCTTCAGCCTGGACGAGAACAACCGTCTGATCCGCCAACACTGCAAGCTCGGTGGTCTTGCCGCGATCTACGAGAATGGCTTCGTCACCATCAGCAAGGGGGAATGGAAGCTGCGGATCGAGAAAGCCGTGAACATTCCCATCACCTACGGCGGCCGCGCGGTGTTCAACATCCAGAACGTGCTGCCAGCGGTGCTCGCAGCATATGTGCAAGGCGTGAAGATCGAAGAGTTGCGTGAGGCGCTGCTCACCTTCGTGCCGGGCGCCGCACAGACCCCGGGCCGCTTGAACCTCTTCCAGTTCAAGAATTTCCAGGTGGTGGTGGACTACGCCCACAACCCGCACGGCTTCGAGGCGCTGGGCAAGTTCCTGAGCAAGATCCCCGACAGCCCGAAAGTGGGCGTGATCGCCGGCGTGGGCGATCGCCGCGACGAGGACACCGTGAATCTGGGCCGCCTCAGCGCACAGATGTTCGACGAGATCATCATCCGCCAGGACCGCAACCTGCGCGGCAAGACCGACGACGAGATCATCGCGCTCATGGTGAAAGGCATCAAGGAGATCGACCCCAACAAGCCCTACATCATCATCAAGAAGGAGGACGAGGCCATTCGCCATGCCATCAGCACGGCCAAACCCGGCAGTTTCCTTACGCTCTGCAGCGATGTGGTGCCCGATGCGCTCGCTCTGGTGCTGAAGCTGAAGGAGGAGGACGAGAAGGTGGCCTTCAACCCGGCCGATATTCCGAACAGGAACAAGGAGTTGGTGGGGTGATGAGCCATCGCTGGTTGGGTTTTTGGCTATGTGGCTTGGTGGTGTTGTTGATGTCCGGATGTTCGGATACGACTAAGAACCTTGGCGACGGTTACGTGCTTGTACTCGAAGGTGGCGGTTCGGATCACATTCACAAAGAGGGTTCTACTTTGAGCGGTGTGCCCTATGGCGTGACCAGATACGACTATGATGATGACTTCATCATAGTCAAACAGAACCCACGTGAGTTCGACGATGTCATTGACCCACGAGAATTCGACTACAAACATGGTCGTGACACGTCTTATTTCTGGGTGATCTCAAAGGCCAACTCTGGGCTTTGGGGACCGCTCGATGAACGAGAATTCATCGCTTGCAGAAAGCGGTTGGGTATACCTGACGAGCTCGTTCTTGCGAGTGCGTACGAATGAACGTCAGAGCTCTGATCTGGTAGGACCGCAGCAGGGTGTCCCCAAACCTGCGTCGGGTCTACCCCCCTCCGTCCTGCGTCACTCCGGAAGCCCGAGAAACGAGGGCTATCCGGAGTCTCACCAATGCCTGAGCGTTCCCCGGCATTGGTGAGACTCCGGGTCTTCGGTCGCGGGGCCTCCCTTCGCCCGGAGTGACGTACTCAGTATCCGCTGTTGGCTGCTTGCGCCGAACCTGGGCGCCGGTCTGCCGTCCTCGGTGGCGCGTCACTCCGGAAGCCCGAGGAACGAGGGCTATCCGGAGTCTCACCAATGCCTCATCGTTCATTGGCATTGGTGAGACTCCGGGTCTTCGGTCGCGGGGCCTCCCTTCGCCCGGAGTGACGTACTCAGTATCCGCTGTTGGCTGCTTGCGCCGAACCTAGGCGCCGGTCTGCCGTCCTCGGCGGCGCGTCACTCCGGAAGCCCGAGGAACGAGGGCTATCCGGAGTCTCACCAATGCCTCATCGTTCCCCGGCATTGGTGAGACTCCGGGTCTTCGGTCGCCGAGCCTCCCTTCGCCCGGAGTGACGTACTCAGTATCCGCTGTTTGCTGCTTGCGCCGAACCTGGGCGCCGGCCTGCCGCCCTCGGAGACCCCACCACCGACCCAAGAAGTGCATACGGCGGTGACCTTTCCACAGTATATCTTTGCAGCGTTCACCCCCCCAACAGGACCCATGCGACAATTGATGTTCGCCTTCGCGCTGTTACCGAGTTGTATTTCGGCACAAAGTCTCCTCATCGAGTTCACCAACGGTACCAGCGTGAGCCATCCGATCATCGATGTTCGCAGCACCGACCTGGAGTCCACGACCATGCGGGTGCATCTGTGGAACGGCAACACGGAGGTCCATGAGCGCAGTGCCATCGCCCGTTGCGAATTCGTTGGTTCGGCAACAGGGCTATCTGAAAAGGTGGACGGATCGCTTGGAATGGAGGTCTTCCCGAATCCTTCTTCCGGTCCGGTGCGGATCACATGCGAATTGAATGGCCATGCGCCTGTTCGCGCAGAGATACTGGATATCTCCGGCAAACTGGTCCGCACACTTTACCAGGGTCCGGCAGCGGGGCCATCATTGGTGCTGAACTGGAACGGCACGAATGACGCCGGCGTTGCCGTACCGGACGAGAACTACCTGTGCCGCATCCGCCAAGGGGCCGGTTCGGCCACGCGCCAGATCGTGATCCAACATTGACCCTTACTCGACCTCGATCATGGTACGCACCATCCTATTGGCGATCGCTATCTGTTCAGGTGGCATGGGCATGTCCCAAAGTATGAACCTGCACTTCCAGGACGGAACGACCGTTCTGTACGACATGGCCTCCATCGATAGTGTCGTCTACATTGGTAGTAGCGGCAACTCCATGGCTATCTACCTCGACCCCTTCGAGGAGATCGTTCACCCGGTCGGTATCATTGATAGCATCACCTACAGCGCCGGGGGTGCTGTAGGAACGCCACGGTTGGCGACCTTGACACCCGTTGGGTCCTTCGCCGGAGGCTTGGTGCCGGTGGTCATAGATGACGAAGGTGGCTCGGCCATAGTGACCAGTGGTGTTTGCTGGGGCACGGCCCCGATGCCTACGGTTACGGACAATGTCACAGGTGATGGTACCGGGTTGGGTCAATTCACCAGCGCGATCACCGGGCTTGCACAGAATACCGCGTATTATGCGCGCGCTTACGCGACGAATGCACAAGGCACTGCCTATGGGAACCAGGTGCTGTTCAGCACTTCAGGTACCGGTGGTGATGCATTGAACAGCAGCCTGACCTATGGGTCCGTATCCGATACCGAGGGCAATGTATACCCGACCATTACCATTGGTTCGCAGGTCTGGATGGCGGAGAACCTCCGGGCTACGCGCTATGCCAATGGTGATCCGATAACGCTCGTGGAGGACAATGATGCCTGGGGTGACCTATCGACCGGGGCGTGGTGCTATTTCCAGAACGATCCGGCGCAAAACTATATGGATGGTAAACTGTACAACTTCCATGCGGTGTCCGATCCACGGAAAGTGTGCCCGGTCGGCTGGCATGTGCCCTCGGCGGATGAATGGGACGAGTTGGCCACATTCCTGGGTGCTCCTCTGGCCATGGCCGTGAAGATGAAGAGCGTTGGTTCATGGCCCCAGAGTACGAACGTTACGAATATCAGCGGCTTTTCCGGGGTGCCCAGCGGTCTCCGTGCAGTGACCGGGACGTACTTCAATTCACCCGGTCAGGTGCACATGTGGTCGTCCTCCCTGTCCGGCGGAGCGGTGAACGTACGTGAGCTGCGGGACGATAGCACCTATCTCTTCGACGGTTCGGCCGTCGAGGAGGAGGGCTTGAGCGTTCGGTGTGTGCAGGATTGAGCGGGTCGGCACCGGACCTTGCACCATTGCGGGTTCTGCGATGACGGTTTCCCCGCAGCTGCCGATCACCTTTTTCCGGCACAAGCCCTCTGGACCGACAAGGCTTTGACCAAAGCTGAACGCGACGTCACCGTCAGCCTCGATCGTTCGGGATCCCGTGTATGCCTGCTCACCGTCATAGGAGCATCAAGAGCTTGGCGCGCGAGCCGGG
>DEQO01000035.1 GCA_002360495.1 Flavobacteriales bacterium UBA3364 | reverse complement strand
AGGAAAGCCGAGTGCGGAGATGCGTTCAGCAGGAAGGGGCAGATCACGGCGCACCAGTACGGATGGTGCCACGGTGAACCCCAGTTCACGAAGAAAGCTCGTGGTGCCGTACTTACTGAAGGTCAGCGCCATGTTCAGCACGCTGCCGGTCTGGTAGGGTACGCCCAGCATGTCCAAGTACCCCTGCAATTTGCCGTCCTCGCCAGGCGCGCCGTGGATGGCGATCAGCGCGGCGGAAAAGCATTCCGGTCCTTCCCCGCGATCGATGGAAAAGTTGCCGCGGTCGAATGGGACAGGCGTACCGTCCGGCCGCTCGCAAGTCCATGGGCCATGCGTCAAGGTCACGAAGTACGGATCGAACCGGGTCGTATCCAATGCCCCCAGCATACGGGTCGCGCTCTGGTGACTGATCACGGATTCCCCGGAATACCCGCCGCGTACCACGGCTATCGACGGTCGTTGCATGGATGAGGGATCGAGAGCAGCAAAGCTGCGGGCCCTGTGGCTAAAGCCTGTCGTATCGGGTGCGAAAGTGTGAACGTTCGCGTGTGGAACGGGGCTGGAGCGGTCGGCTATCTTTGGCGCCGCTCGTGCCGAAGCGGTCGGTCGGCGCCCCGGATGCTCAGATCACGCTTGTTCGCCATTGTGTTGCCCGTCCTTGTGGTCGGCGGGTTGTTGTCCTGTGGCTGGCTTTGGTTGCGCTTCTACACGCGGCACAACGTCACCATGCGGGTCCCGGACCTCAAGGGGTTGTCCTTTGCTGAAGCCGGCACCATGCTGGAGGCAAGACAGCTGCGTGCCCTGGTGATCGATTCCGTCTACACGGATGAACTACCAAAAGGCAGCATCGTGGAGCAAGACCCCATTGCCGGGGTGGATGTGAAGCCAGGGCGCAAGGTCTACCTGGTCTTGAACGCGAGTGAGCCCAAGATGATCGATATGCCGCGTTTGGTCGACCTCTCCAAGCGACAGGCCATCTCCGTGCTCGAGATCATCGGGCTGAAGGTGAAGGAATTGCAGTACCGGCCCGACCCCTGCGTGGATTGTGTGATCGCACAGCTGTACAACGGAGCCCCCATTGCTGCCGATGCCAGGATCCGGCGAGGTGAGGCGATAACCTTGGTGCTGGGCAGCGGGGACAAAGGTCAACGCGTCCCTGTACCGGACCTCATCGGGTTGACGAACGCTGAAGTGCAGATGGTGTTGAATATGGCCTCCCTCAATCTTGGTGTCGTGGTCGAATGCGAGACCTGCAATACATCCGCGGATTCCACGTTGGCCCGTGTGCGGCGCCAATCGCCTGCGGCGAATGCCAATGACCGCATTGCATTGGGCAGTACGATCGACATCTGGCTCACGGCCGATACCGCTGGATTGAAGCCAGCCGCTGGATGGAACGACCCCAATCGCTATCAAGGAACCGACACTGTGGAAAATGCTGAATAGACTGTACATAGGGTCGTTGTTCATCTTGTGCGGCACCGCGGTATTCGGTCAAGGCGAAGTGCTGCGACCCTTGTCCACCCGGCCGAACGGTGAGGAAGTGCATCCGAAGGACAACATCGATCGCGCCTTTGTTTACCAATACGAGACGCAGGACATCCCGTTGATGGACGACTTCTCCATCGACCGCACCCGCAAGCGCAATGCACGGGAAGGGGATGCTGATGTGACCCTGGACGATGTGGTCTATCGATTGGAGGTCGGGGGCGTATCAACGTGGGACATGCTCTATTCCACGGACACTACGTTCCGCTACATCATCGATGATGCCGACCCGCCGGTGACCACAAGGGTACCCTTGCAGAGCGTGATGGTCACCGTGCGCGACCTGTCCGTTCTTCCGCCTACCAGCGAGATCGTGGAAGCATGGCCGGCATACAACCTTAGGGATTCGGTCACCGCACCGCCGGTCGATACCATCCATCTGACCTCTCCATCGCTGTTCCAGGACTCGTTGCTGGTCTACACCGTTGCACCGGCCGGGGGCACGTACGAGATGAACGACGTGGAAACACCATTGATCCTCTGGCAGGATGATGATGTGTACATCAACGGTACGTATCCGGTGGAGCCACCGACCATCGGTGTCGCAACCTTCGACGGTTTGTCCAGGACTGGTTATCCATACGATTTCGGGAATTACTCAGCACATGGCATCGCCGATCGCCTGACCTCGGTACCCATCGATCTGGAATATCCGGCGAGCGACTCGATCTACCTCAGCTTCTTCTATCAGACCAAGGGCCTCAGCGGCGATTCGATCGGCCAGGTCATCGACAGTCTGGTGCTGGAGTTCTACGCACCGTTGGAGCAATCGTGGTACCGCATCTGGGATCTTCCCTATGTGGATCAGGGGGCGTTCGAGCAGGTGCTGATCCCGATCCGGGAGGAGCGTTTCCTGAAGGATGGTTTCCAGTTCCGCTTCGCCAACTACGCCACGCTGAGCGGCTCCTTCGACCATTGGCACCTGGACTACGTGCGGCTTGCGGGGCAACGCACATTCGACGATACCCGGTTGGTCGACATCGCTTACATGTATCCTGAAGCGAGCATTCTACAGACCTATACCTCCGTTCCCTTCGCCCGGTTCGAGGATGCCACGGCATCGGCCATGGCCCTGCAGGTGGAGGAGAAGATGCGTAACCTGGATATCGAGCCGGCCTTCATCAACTATGGCATGAGCGCCGTCTCGCAGGATGGAGGAGCATTGTCCAACTTCACGAACGGCCTTAGCCCGAGCGGCAATGCAGCGTCCATCGTGAACACCACCCATCCGATCAACAGCTCGCCGAACAATTTCGTTTATGACAATTCCGTGTCCGAGGATGCCGCGTTCTGGGACGTGAAGTTCTGGTTGAACGCCACACCGGACATCAACCGTTACAACGACACCATCCGCCTGGTGCAGGAGTTGAGCAATTACTACGCTTACGATGATGGTTCTGCCGAAGCGGGCTATGGTCTCACATCGAACAATGCCAAGCTTGCCTATCGCTTCGACCTGATCGGTCCCGATTCCCTGCGAGCCATTCGCATGTACTTCAACCCGATCGCCAACCTTCCACCGGCCCAGCAGCCCCTCCAAGGCAGCTTCAAGTTGACCGTATGGACCAGTCTCTCCCCCGAGATCGCGATACACACGAACTATTCGTTCTCGTCACCGGAGTACCGAACGGATGGCGTCAACAAATTCGTGGAGTATCCATTGGATTCCGTACTCCCCGTGGAAGGTACCATCTACATCGGTTGGACCCAGGCGAACGCCACATCGGTGAACATCGGTTTCGATCGCAACCGCAACAACCGCACGAAGATCTTCTATAAGACCGGGTCATCCTTCACGAACACCAGCTTCAACGGGTCATTGATGATGCGGCCCGTCTTCGTTGCCGGGGCCGATCCCTTCGCTGGTGTCGAGGACTTCTCCCGGACCGGGGAGGGGCTGGTACTTTACCCGAACCCCGCCAACGATGCCGTGTTGTTGCGACTGACGAAAGGCGCGCCGGTCAACGCGACGGTCGAGTGCATGGATGCCACTGGACGCACCGTGCTGCGCTCGGCTTATTCCGAAAGCGGACCGTTGTCGACCAGCAGCCTCGCCACAGGTCTCTACCTTGTGCGCGTGAACGACGCTTCCGGTGCCACCCTTGCACAGGGCCGGCTCGTCGTGCAACGCTGATGGACAACGAGGTCGAACTGCCTGGTGAGGACCAGGAACTTTTCGAGCATCATCGCATCGTCTGCGACCCGAAGCAGTCGTTGATACGGCTGGACAAGTTCCTGTTCGATCGCCTCGCCAACACCTCGCGCAATCGCATCCAGGTAGCCGCGAAAGCGGGCAGTGTCCTGGTGAACGGCAAGGCCGCGAAACCCAGCCAGAAGGTGAAGCCGGGTGACGAGATCAGCATCGTTCTACCGTATCCGCAGCGCGAGGTCGAATTGGTGCCGGAGGATATTCCGCTCAGCATTCTGTACGAGGACGATCAGATCCTGGTGATCGACAAACAGGCTGGCCTGGTGGTGCATCCCGGCCACGGCAACTGGACCGGCACGTTGGTGAACGCATTGCTGTTCCATTTCGGGAAGCTGCCGAGCACACCCGGTGCGGAGATCCCACGACCTGGATTGGTGCATCGCCTGGACAAGGACACCAGTGGCGTCATGGTCATCGGTAAAACGGAAGAAGCGCTGACGCATCTGGCGCGCCAGTTCTTCGATCGTACCAGCGACCGGCGCTACAACGCGTTGGTCTGGGGGGACTTCGCCGCGGACGAAGGCGTGATCGATGCCAACATCGGTCGTTCGGTGAAGGATCGCACCGTGCAGTTCGTGTACCCCGAAGGAGACCAGGGCAAGACGGCGATCACACGCTGGAAGGTACTGGAGCGGTTCCGGTACCTCACCTTGGTGGAGTGCAAGTTGGAGACCGGCCGAACGCACCAGATCCGTGTTCACATGCAATGGACCGGTCATCCGTTGTTCAACGATGCGAACTATGGCGGGGACCGTGTGCTCAAAGGCACGACGTTCACGAAGTACAAGCAGTTCGTGGAGAATTGTTTCAAGATGCTGCCCCGGCAGGCCCTGCACGCGCGAACGCTGGACATCGATCATCCGCTCACGGGCAAGCGCATGCACTTCGAGAGCGCGCTTCCGGCGGACATGGCTTCAGTGCTCGAGAAATGGCGCAACTACATCGCCTTCAAACCAGCGGACGAAGAGGAAGACCCTTTCGATGCCGACGCAGCGGACCGCTCGAAGTAGGCTTTTCTTCCAACGCGGATAGCCCGGACCTGGCCCTACCGTTTGATCTTGCCACTGCTGGTGCGTTCGATCCGGCGCAAGGCCTGGACACGCCTCGGCCATTCATGTGGATGCAAGGTGTGCATCAACTTTTCCATCACCTCGGGTAGCACTTCGTCCTGCGGCCGATCGGTTTCCAGCACCAGCATCACGGCCTGCCCCAGCACGTTGTCCTGTACCGCGGTGAAATAGTGCGGAAAGGGGAGGACGCCGGCGGTCTTCGCTTCCAACTGCTCGGGAAAGATCTTCTTGCCACCGCTGAGGATCACGTTGTCGTACCGTCCAAGCCAGCGGAAATGTGTCTCGTCGACCAGGTCGACCAGATCGTTCGTCACATGCTGCTTCACGCTCAGGTGCGGGGTATAGAGCACCAGACAGCCACGTGGATCGCGACCGAAGCGCACCTTGCCGATGGCTGCGAACATCGCTTCCTTGTTCTTGCCGTTCAGGTGCCTGAGCGCAACGTGGGTCACGGTCTCGGTGCTCCCGAAGCTCTGGAATACGGTCGTTGAAAGATCTTGGATGTCCTCGGTCAATGCCTCGCTCACGGGGCCTCCGCCAAGGAGGATGGTATCGAATTGGCGCTCGACCCGGGCCCTGTCCTCCTGGATCGCACGGTGCAGCTGCAACGGGACCATGGCCGCGAAACGGAATCGTTCCTGCGTACTCAAATTGTCAAGCACACTACCGCGCGGATCGATGACATGGAGGTCAAGGCCGAGGACCATGGCCCGCACGATCATCATCTTCCCGGCGATGAAATCGCTGGGAAGGCAATGGAGCACGCGATCACCCGGCTTCAGGTCGAAGGCTTCGGCCGTAAGTCGCGCACTATTCACCAGGTCACGGCGCGGAATGCGCATCCGTTTCGGTGGCCCCGTGGTTCCGCTCGTCGATGCGGGGAGGGAATTCCCGCCCAGCAAGGTGAGCGAAAGCACGGTATCGTACAGGGGGGCGATCCAATCGTCCGTGACCTTGCGGTTCTTGTTCAGCTTGTCGAAGTAGTTGAAGACGGCGATGCCTTCACGCGTCACGCCATCCAAGGTCAGCCGCTTGAAGGCGGTTCCCATGGTCGTGGTGTATTCGCCTTTGCGCGCCATCGTTCCTCAAATGTCGCGCTCGTCCAGGGATGAAAGATCCCAGGCCATCTCCGGCTGATATCGCAGTACGCCCGATCCGGCCAGCAGGGGAGAAGGAATGTTGTTGGAATAAACGCTGCCCGTGCCGAGGCCTTGTGCCATGGTCACCCTCAAGGTCGCGGTGAATTGAGCGATGGCATTGAGCCCGATGTTGCTCTCCAGGGCACTGGTGATCCACCATCCTATCCCGCGTGCCTCGGCCAGTGCGATCCACTGTCGCGTTGCCTCCCAGCCCCCGACAAGGCTTGGTTTGATCACGATGTACTTCGGCTTCACATGATCGAGCAGGTCGCTCCTGGTGATCGCTGTGTTCAGGCCGATCAGGTCCTCATCCAGTGCGATGGGCACCGGCGAGCGCTCGCACAATTCCGCCATCACTTCATATAGGCCCGGTGCTACCGGTTGTTCGATGCTGTGGATATCCAGCGTGGCAAGTCGTTCCAGGACATCCATCGCATTTCGGCTGGTGAACGCACCGTTCGCATCAACGCGTAACGTGATATCGGTCGCCCCGAATTCCGCGCGAACGGACTTGATGAGTTCCAGTTCATCATCGATCCCGATGGCGCCGATCTTCATCTTCACGGTCGTGAAGCCCTTGTCGATCTGTTCGCGGATGCGCGTTCGCATGGTGGCCTTGTCGCCCATCCAGACCAGCCCGTTTATCGGGATGCTCTGCTGGCCGAGCGTGAACGGAGATGGAAAGAGCTGCTTGGTACCGCTGACCTCCAGGTCACGCATGCATTGCTCCACGGCGAACCGTACGCTCGGTACATCGACGAGATCCGTTGCAAGCCGTCGTGACCAGTCGTGCGTTCCGGCGCAAAGCTCGATCAGCTTCGTCCGCACATCGGCCGGGAACTCCTTGCTGTGACCGGGAAAGAGCGCGGCCTCGCCGATGCCTCTGATCTTCGGCCGCTCGCTATCCCAGGCGATCAGGTACCACACTGTGCGCACATTGATCGGGCCTTTCGAGGTACCCAGCTCGAAGCGGGGTTGCAGCGTGTGTTCGATCCAGCGCGCGTGAAGCATTACGCAAGGATAAGCCCCAGCGAGAACAAAAGCGCGGTGAAGAACGTGCCCATCGCGAGGACTTTCAATTGCGGGTCAAGGGCGCGGGGCTCGGTGGTCGTCCAGACCTTCTTCAAGTGGACGATGAAAATTGGGAGGCTAAGAAGAGAAAGCAATAGCCAATGGCTGTCGCTGCCAAGCTGTGAAGAGACGAACAAGCAGAGGATCGCGCCAACGACAAGCCCGCTGTGATACAACCTTGCACGTTCGCCTCCCATACGGACGGCTACTGTGAACTTGCCAGTTGCGCGATCATTCTCGATGTCACGCATGTTATTCACATTGAGCACTGCGGCGCTCAAGAGCCCGAAAGCTGTCGCTGGAAGTAGTAAAGGCCAATCGAAGTAGCGGCTGTGTAGGTAGAACGTGCCGCAGACGCCTACGATCCCGAAGAAGAGGAACACACTGACATCGCCGAATCCGGCGTAGCCATATGGATCCTTGCCGAAGGTGTATTTCACGGCAGCGGCGATGGCCGAAAGCCCAAGAAGCAGGAAGAGAAGGGACTTCACCGTCAGGCCCAGTGCGACAACGATCAGTGCACACCCGGCCAGGAAAGCCAGCAGGCCACAGATCAGCATGGCTTTTTTCATCTGCCCAGGGGTGATCGTGCCGCTTTGCACGGAGCGTTTCGGGCCGACTCGCGCAACGTTATCAGCGCCGTGCTGGTGATCACCGAGGTCGTTCGCAAGGTTGCTCAGGACTTGCAGAAGGATGGCTGTTAGCAGCGCCAGCACAAGAACCACCGGTCGAAATACCAGGTAAGAAGAGAGCTTCTGCAAATACGCCGCGCTCGCACTCCCCACGATGATGCTGCTCACCGCCAGAGGCAGGGTGCGCAATCGAAAAGCTTGGATCCACGGCTTCATATGAGGGCGGTTGCGCCGGCCGCGGACGGTCTATTGACCCTTGGATAGTCCGAACAGGAACACAAGGCCGATGGTGGCGCCACCACCATCCGCGCTGTTCGTGGCCCTGTCGTAATGGACCTGTTCCCCCGTGCTGTAGTAGTAGTCCGATGTGGTTTGGGCGTATCCCAGGTAGTAGTGCGCCATCAATTCGATCCCGATCGTCTGCTTGTAGTACCAGACAAGACCAGCGCCCAGGTCATAGAGTTGGAAGGAACCTTCGCGAACCCCCTCTACGACCACGGAGGTGTTGCTCAAGTTGTTCGTCGAGGCTTGATGGATGCCTCCGAAGAAAGCGCCTATCTGGGCGAATGCCGAAAGGCGCGGGCCTCCGATGTGCCCTCGTACCGTGGGTCCCAGTGCTCCCCAATTGGTATCATGGATGTTGAACGTCGTGGTCCCCAGGGATCCGTTGTCCTTGACGTAATCGAATTCGTGGAGTCCGACGACACCCCCGATGCCCACGGCCACATTGTCGATGATGAAGTACCCCACCTGCGGTTCCAGGTTCCAATGGCTGATGTCCTTCAGGTCGTAATCCTGGCTCTTCCAACCTGCCGAAGCGGAGACATAGAACTGCCCTTTCCGGAACGGGTTCGGCAATTCGTCCTGTGCGGAGGCTACAAGGGCATTGCACAACAGCAGGGCTGCTAGATGGGTCCTGAGCATCGAGTGTGCCCGGATCCCCGGGCGGTCAAGGAAGTGTTGCATCAGGGGAATTTCGGGAATTGTTTGAAATCGGGTGCCCTATCCTGCATGAACGCATTGCGCCCTTCCTGCGCCTCGTCCATCAGGTAGTACATCAGCGTGGCATCGCCGGCGAGTTCCATCAAGCCGCGTTGGCCGTCGAGTTCGGCATTCAACCCGCGCTTGATCATGCGCAGGGCCATGGGGCTGCGTTGCATCATGATCTTGCACCATTCCACGGTCGTGTTCTCCAGTTCGGCGAGTGGGACCACCTTGTTCACCATCCCCATTTCCTCCGCTTCCTTCGCGGTGTATTGCTGGCAAAGGAACCAGATCTCACGGGCTTTCTTCTGGCCGACGTGCCGCGCGAGGTAGCTGCTGCCAAAGCCCGCATCGAAGCTGCCCACCTTGGGTCCTGTCTGTCCGAAACGTGCGTGGTCCGCAGCGATCGTGATGTCGCACACCACGTGCAGCACATGACCACCACCAATGGCGTAGCCGTTCACCATCGCGACCACCGGTTTGGGGATCTCGCGGATCTTCTTGTGCATGTCCAGGATGTTCAGGCGCGGAACACCATCGGCACCGACGTACCCGCCGCGCCCCTTCACGTTCTGGTCGCCACCGCTACAGAAAGCCTTGTCACCGGTCCCTGTCAGGACCACAACGCCGATGCGCTGATCCTCACGGGCGATGTCCATGGCATCGAGCATCTCCTTCGTGGTCTCCGGGCGGAAGGCGTTGTACACCTCCGGTCGGTTGATCGTGATCTTGCCGATCCCTTCGAAGAACTCGAATTTGGTATCGGTGTATTCCTTGATGGTGGTCCAGGTCCTTGTGCTCATGGTGGTTGGTCGCTCCGGCCTTGCAGCTTGCAGTTCCGGGGTTTGACCCGGGATCTCCGATCGCCTATTGCCCTTGTCCGAGTTGTTTGAAGTACTCCCGCAGGACCTTTGGTGAGGTCACGGCGTCGGTGGTGATATGCAATACGGCCGGCTTGTCGTGGTCCGCGTACAGCTTGTCGAGGCCGGCTTCCAATGAAGCTCGATCATGGGCGGGTATGTACGGCAGGTCGAAGCTCTTCACGAGTTGTTCTATGCTGCGCGTATGCGGCGCTTCGAACCAGGGAAGTAGTTCCGCATCCTTGTCCGGCCCATCGATGTAGCGGAAGATGTTGCCGCCGCCGTTGTCGATCACGATCACTTTCAGCCTGGCTGAAAGGTGGTCGTTCCAGAACGCGTTGCTGTCATAGCAGAATGCCGTATCGCCGGTGATCAGTGTAGTGAGTTGCTTGGTCGCGAAAGCTGCTCCAACGGCTGTGCTCGTGCAACCGTCGATGCCGCTCGTGCCGCGGTTGCCGAACCACCGATGACCACGCACACGATCGAACAGTTGCGCATAACGCGCCGGTGTGCTGTTCGCAAGGTGCACCGCACTGTTGCCCGGGATGCGGTCGTTCAATGTATTGAAGACCACAAGGTCACAGAACGGCGCATTGGACACGCTGCGGTGGTGTATGCCGCGCGTGCTTTCGTCCATCATCTTCCACACCTCTCCGTAGATGCTGTCGTTCGGTTGCACGGCCGGTGTGATCTGCGCGAAGAAGATCTCCGGGCTCACGGCGATGTCGTGGGTGAGGCTCTGGTAGGTATCGTAGTGGCGTTGACCGGCATCCACGTTCCAGTGCTGTGCAGGCTTCCATTTGCGCAACAGGGTCTTGATGCGTTTGCTCACCACCGCGCCACCGAAGGTTATCAGCAGGTCGGGTCGCAGGTCCTTCTCGTTACGGTCGTTCACCGCTTCGATCACGCGGTCGATCGTCGTGATGAACGCGGTTTCGTCCAGGTTGCTCGTCGCCTCCGTGTGGATGGTCACTTGTGGGAGCGCGGCGAGTTGCACCAATTGTTTGCGCAAGCCCTCGCTCCAGATGCCCTGACCGGCGAGTACCATCACCTTCTTGCAGGCAGAGAGCTGACCGATCAACCAACGCGCGTGGTCCGGCAGTACGAAGGCCTCGGTCATCACCTGAGCGATGGGCCGTGAGGTCATTGTTCCTTCCGCCGTCCCGTAGAGCGGTTCAGCGAAAGGCACGTTCACATGCACCGGCCCTGGAACAGGGAGGAGAGTGGAGTCGATCGCTTCATTGATGAGACGACCGCAATGCCAGCGGGCCAGTTCATCGCTGGTGATGCGCGGCAATTGCACACTGCGCTTCATGTGCAAGGCGAGCACTCCTTGTTGACGGATCGCCTGCCCTTCGCCCTGGTCCACCCATTCCTCCGGTCGATCCGCGGTGATGACAAGCAGTGGGATGCGTTGGTAGAAGGCTTCCGCGATCCCGGGTCCATAGTTCAGGACTGCACTTCCGCTGGTGCAGATCAACGCAACGGGCGCATGCAGTTGTTGCGCCATGCCCAGGGCGAAGAAGGCAGCGCTGCGCTCATCGATCACTTGCAGGCAGGTGATGCCCTCCTGCCTATTGAATGCGATCACCAGCGGAGCACTGCGGCTGCCTGGGCTGATGACCGCATACATCACGCCTTTCGCGGCACACAGGCGGGCAAGTTCGGCAGCTGCGAAATGATCGGTGGTGGTCATCAACGATGTCCTCTTCTATGCATTGCTCGGTACACGGACCAGTTCCCGCCAGCTATCCGCTTTGTACTCGGTCTCTTCCCACTCCCTGGAGGGGATGGATCCCTTGGTGATACCTGCACCGACATGCATTTCGGCATGATCGGAGAACACCCGCATGCAACGGATGTTCACGAACAGCTCCATGCGGCCATCGGCGCTCCATGGTCCCCAGAACCCCGCGTAGAGTTCGCGATCACCTTCTTCCAGTGCTTCGATGCGGGCCAGGGCCAGGTCGGGAGGCAGCCCACCAACGGCGGGTGTCGGATGGATGGCGTTGACCAATTCCTCCACGGTGCGGTTCTCCAACTTGGCCGTGACGCTTGTTCGCAGGTGCGCCACGGGGCCGGCGACCAATACATCAGGTCCTTCGACGACGATCGTACGCGCACCGAGGTCGATCAGCGAGCCGGTGATGCTTTTGGTGACCACGCGTTGCTCGTGGCGTTCCTTTGCACCCCAGCTGTTCGGTTCCATTGGCGCCGTCGCGACCGGCGTCGTTCCTGCGATGGCATCCACATGGATCGTGTCGTTCTCGGCACGTATCAAGCGTTCCGGTGAAGCACCGAGCCACAGTCCATGTTCAGGGGACGAAACAAGTGCGACGAACGCATCGGGTCGCGCATTCACGGCTTCGACGAAAAGTGACCCCGCTTCTTCAGAACCTACCTCCAAACGTATCGTGCGCGACAGGACCACTTTCTCCAGGGGACCGGTCAAGCATTCCTCTCGGGCTTGGGCCACTGTGCTCTCGAATGCCGCGCGCGACGCGCCGACATGTTCGCGCGAAACCATTGGAAGGGTCGATCCTGTGCATTCCATCAGCCTATGCCAATGGGGTTCGGCGTCGCCGAAGGTGAGCTCCACATCGGAGCGGATCAGCGGTGTACGGTCCGCTGCACGGAAGGGGGAGAAGAGGAACACATCGTTCAACTCCCACCACAAGCCGTTCTCGCAGCGATCCAGCTCGGGTGTTTGTTGTGCCCAGAGTGTTACCGCCCCACCGGGCGAGCGGAACGCAGCAAAGGTGATCCGCTCGCTTATGCAATAACGAAGCGCGAGGCGCAAAGCGGGTTCGGAGCTCATCGGCGATCGATGATCATGTTGGTCAAGCGACAGATCGCGGACAGCTTGCCGGCATCGTCGTGCACACGGATGTCCCACACGTGGGTGGTGCGGCCTTGGTGTACCAGTTCGGCCGTCGCGGTCACCCGGCCGCTCCGCACACTGCGCAAATGGTTGGCCGTTATCTCCAGGCCCACGCTGGCGTTCTTCGAGAGATCGATCAACAAGGCGGACCCTATACTTCCCAGCGTCTCCGCAAGCGCCGCCGTTGCACCACCGTGCAGCAGGCCCATGGGTTGGTGGGTTCGTTCGTCTACCGGCATGGAGGCCTGCAACCGGCCTTCGCCGTTCACGCCGAAACGGATGTCCAAATGCTCCCCCAGCGTTCCGGGGCGCATGGCTTCAGCGAGGGTGACGTGTTCGGTGCTGAAATGCATGTGCCAAAGGTAGCCGTGGGCCATCTTTGCAGCCATGGGACCGGATCGCCAGAAGCCACGTGTTCTGTTGGTGGAGGATGAAGAGGGGCTTCGCGCGGCGTTGCGCTTGAATTTCGAGATGGAGGGCTATGACGTTACTGCCGTTGTGAGCGGGCCGGATGCCCTGCAACGTTTGAGGGGGGCGCGCTTCGATGCGGTGGTGATGGATGTCATGCTTCCCGGGATGGATGGCTTCACGGTAGTGGAGACCATACGGTTGGAAGGGAACGCCACGCCCGTGCTTTTTCTGACCGCGCGTACCAGCGTGCCGGACCGTATCCGGGGGCTGCGTGCGGGTGATGACCACTTGGGCAAGCCCTTCGAGTTGGAGGAATTGATCCTACGGGTGGGAAAGATGGTGCAACGTTCGAAGGAGGCGCCGGCCTCCACGGTCCTTGCGGACTATACGTTCGGTACCAATCATGTGGATTTCAGCAGCTACGAGATCCGCGGCCAGGGCGGGCAGCAACGCACCCTCAGCCAGCGAGAAATGATGTTGTTGCGGTTGTTGGTCGAACGAAAGGGTGATGTGGTGTCCAGGGAGGAGATCCTTCAGAAGGTGTGGGGCTATAATGTGTTCCCCACCACCCGGACCGTGGACAATTTCATCGTCGGGTTCAGGAAGTACTTTGAACCTGACCCCCGGGAACCCAGGCACTTCCACTCCATCAGGGGGGTGGGCTACAAGTTCACGGAATAATTTTCCGGTAGCTGGCAACCTTTCGTTCGCCACCCCGTCTCCTATGTACCAGGGTCGGTCTTCCTGGCCTTGGCTGGTTCCATTATTCCTTGCAGGTTTACCGCGCAGGGGTCCCCAAAAAGGACCCCTGTTCGGTTTTCCGGGGTCACCGGGCCTTCCGCTCGATCGGAGGCCCGCGTTTCAACAGGCATGGGTCGTGAACAACGCGATCGGTCTTGCGTTGTCCCCCGTCAATGTGCTAACTTGCCGCTCCTTGAGGAGGGTCACGTGACCCCGATCGGGGCCCTCCCACGCGCACATCAACCGACACCAATACAAACGCTTATGAACCGAGCTTTCCGCACAGCAGTTCTCTCTATTGTCCTAGCTACCCTGACGGGGTCCAGCTTCTCACAGGGGGCCGTGGACATCGGCCTGTATCAGAACAACGGCGTACTGGAGGTAAAGGTGCGCCCTGAAGCCGATTTCTCGGGCATCTTCTCATCGCTGGTGTTCACGATCCGCTGGGACGCTGGTTCCACTGCGGATCTGGGTCCGATCGCACAGGAAGGTGCGGCCGGTCAAATGATCAGCATCCAGCGCTCAGGGACGGTACGGGAAGACGGTCCTTTCCGGTATGCGGTGTATGCGGGTTTCGGAATGGATGCCATGAGCAACAACGGTATTTCGTGGGAGGCGGGTCATGAGTACACGGTTGCGACCATTCCGGTGACCGGTAAGGGCGAGTTCGAATTGGTGAACGATGCCTACACGGCCGAGCGGACGAACAACGCCAACTTCTATTCAGCACTGGGAGGTTCCGACCGTACTGGGATCATTTATAAGGGACTTGCCGCTTCGGAGGAGGATGGTAGCGTCCTGATCCAACCGAACCCCAGCAACGGCCGCTTTGTTTTTGGTTTCACCAACGATGCCAAAGGGGATGTCACGGTCGATGTGATGAACAGCCTGGGTCAGTCAGTGTTCAATGAGACCGTTCGCGACCTGGAGGGCTCCTACCGCAAGGAGATGGACCTTACCACCCAAGGTGCCGGTGCCTACTATTTGAAGATCAAGCGCGGGTCGAACACGTCCACGCACAAGATCGTCGTTCGCTGATAACGGTTGCTCGGCAAATGAAAGGCGGCCATCGGCCGCCTTTCATTTTTCACGCTACGCAGCAGGAGCACCACGGGCTTTCCGGATCGTGCATGAAGGGGATGGCCGGGTCCAGCAATTCGTTGACAAGTCCGGTCAATAAGCCGTCGATCTGATCGATCTGGTCGCGACCGATCCGAACGGACTGCCCGATCCGGAGGAATTCCCCTGTTGCCTGTGAGGCCCGTTGCAGGGGGATAACACCGGCACAGATAGAGGGGAGTTGAGTATCCTGCTTCAAGTAGGCCCAGGCATAGATGAGCAACTGCAGCGCGTACCGCTGGCGCGGACCTACTGAAATGCGCGAAAGTTCGGCCAGTCGAAGATCCTCTGCCCGGACCGTCCCGGTCTTCACGTCCAATACCACGGTGACCCCATCGCGATCATCGATCCGGTCGCAACGCCCTCTCAGAAGGACACCATTGGACAGCTTCGCCTTCACGTCATGTTCGATGGCCACGATCTTCGTCTCGGATACTTTGCAACGGTCGCGTTCCGCAGAAAGGTGGTTCTGCAATGCGGTACCGGCCATCTCCCGACGCAGCCTGAAATGGCCATGGTCCAGCGAGTTGCGGGAAAAACGTTCCGACAGGCGCGCGAGGAGCAGGTCCGGCACGCGGGGGATCATGTCGTCCACCAAGGCCGGCGTGAGCCGCGACCCCACTATCGGGTCGAACAGCTGTTGGATGACATGGTGTACAGCATCGCCCAGTACGTCGCTTCCCAGGGTGCCATCGGCGACGTCGGTATCACGGATGCCCAGCACATACCGGAAATGGAAATCGAGCGGACAGCGCAACCACGTGCCGAGCGCTGAGGGGGAGAGCCCACGTTCACAAAGGGCCTTGAGCC
>DEQO01000158.1 GCA_002360495.1 Flavobacteriales bacterium UBA3364 | reverse complement strand
CTCTTCGATGCGCTGCACCGACGGGGTTCCGTGGAGCCGGCCACGGGTCGCATCATCGTGTTCGCTTATCCGGTCCTGCCGTGGATCGGCACCATGGCACTGGGATACGCGCTGGGCCGGCTGTTCGCGCCCGAGGTTCCGCCGACGCTCCGCACGCGGACGCTGACGCGCCTGGGCCTTGCAGTGCTCGCGCTCTTCGTGGTCCTGCGCGGGTGGAACCTCTACGGCGATCCACAACCGTGGACGGACCAGCCCACGACGTTCATGGACCTGCTGTCCATCTTGAACACGCAGAAATATCCGCCTTCCCTGCTCTACCTCTGCATGACCCTGGGTCCGGCGTTGCTCTTCCTGGCCTGGGCGGATGGCCGTGAGATCCGGTGGAGCGCGCCCTTCATCGTCTTCGGCCGCGTTCCCTTCTTCTACTACATGCTGCACATCTACCTGATCCATGCGCTCGCCACCGTGGCCATGGTGCTTCAGGGTCAACCGATGCGGGAAACAGTGCTCAGCGCGACCCTGGACCCGGCGGACTATTCCGACAACGGTTTTGCGTTGTGGGGCGTGTACCTAGTCTGGATCGGTGTTGTGTTCGCGCTGTACCTCCCCTGTCGATGGTTCGGAGCATACCGCGCCGCGCATAAGGAGAAATGGTGGCTGAGCTATTTGTGAGCGCTGTCGCCACTGCCCGCTCCGGCGGGACGCCACGATCAGCGCGGGATCTTGACCGCGGACGACCCGGTGGAGGCCCGATGGAACGGATCCGCTTCGAGGAGGATCGGCGGTAAGGCCGGCCAGCCGACCTGTTCCCAAAGGAACTCCAGCAACTCGCGATGCAGTTGCGAATAAAGCGTGAGCTGCGTGAGCATCACCTCCTCATCGGGCACCGGGAAACGCCCCTTACCGTACAACCGCATCAGGTAGGCGCTCGTGTAGCTCTCGTGGCCGAAGGTCGGCCTGGGATCGAGGTAGCGCACATCCGCGCGGACCCCCTTGAACATGGGATACGGCGGTTGCCCCTCGGAATCGGCCACCATCAGGATGGGCATGGGGTAACTGTGCGTGGTGAGGGCCTCCATCACGTCCGGCCACTTATCGCGCACTTCCGCAGAGTCGGTCTTCCATTCCATCGTCGTCTCCAGGCTGATGAAGGCATCGACCAGGCCGCGTTCGTGCAAGGTGCACCAGCCCTCCTGCGCGCCCCAGCTGTGGCCGATGTAGAAGACCTTGTTGCCTCGGGCCGTTCTTCGCGCAAAGCGGAGCATCGTGCGGATGCTTTGCTCATCCGGCTTCCACACGATCGAAGAACCGTAGGCCTGACCCTCCAATGGCCAATGAAAATTGCACGAGAGGACGACGAAGCCCAAGTGAGCAAAATCCTCGGCCATAGCCACGTTCTCATCACTGAACCCTTGCGAACCGTGGTGGTACACGATCACCGGTCGGTCGAGGATCTCAGGCCACGGCGCCCGATAGGCCTTTGAGCGCATGGCCCACAAGCTGTCCTTCACCTGCCATTCACTGTATGGCGCGTAGTTGATCGGATCATCCCCATCGAAAGGGTAGCGCAGGTCGTACTCGACGAACGCCGAATCCGCGCGCGAGAGCAGTTCCTGATGGACGCGTTGCAACGGGCCGGTCAAGCGCCGTTCGCGCAGCTGCCGGTAGGTGAGCCGAGGACCCACGGGCTCCTCGATCGGGAACCACGCCTGCACGAAGAGCGGCGCGGGACCGTCGTAGCCGAATGACGTGTACCGCAGGCTGTCGTTGAAGAGCAACGTGTCAGCGAAACCGATGGTGTAGCGCGGAGGCGTTTGGGCGGCGGTGGCGGTACCCAGCAGAACAATGAGCGCTGCCCATACGATCCGCAAGGGTTTGTGCTCGCTTCGGCGCATGGCGATGTGTAACCCGTCCGTCAGGCGCGCCCCAGCTTGAACAGTAGGTTCTTTTTCACCGTTGGCCATTCATGCGGCAGGATGGAATACACGCAGGTATCGCGCAAGGTGCCGTCGGGCATACGCAGGTGGTTGCGCAGGATGCCGTCGGGTTTGGCACCGAGCCGTTCGATCGCTCGGCGGCTCGGGAAGTTGAAGTAGCTGGTGCGGAACTCCACGGCGATGCAGCCGAGCGTGTCGAACGCGTGCGTCAGGAGCAACAGCTTGCATTCGGTGTTGACCGCGGTGCGCTGTACGGAGCGTGCATACCAGGTGGAGCCGATCTCCACACGGGGCTTGTGCGCTTCGATGTTCATGAAGGTGGTCATGCCCACCACCTTGCCGGAGGCCAGGTCACGAACGGCCCAGGGCACCATGCTACCGTGCGCCAGCAGGTCATTCCGCCGATCGATCTCTGCGCGCATCCCTTCCGGCGAGGGCACGATGGTGTACCACAACTTCCATACCTCACCGTCGCGCGTGGCGTTGCAGAGGTCGTCGTGGTGCTCCTGGGAGAGCGGCTCCAACGCGACCACCTCGCCGGCAAGGGTGATGGGCATTGTAACGGCTGTCATGTGGGCAAAGATGGGCACCCGCAGGCTTCATGCACGCGCGCGCTAAACCGTTACTTGGGCTGTCAATGTTGCCTCGTGGCACAATGCCGCCGCTGTTCCTCCACGAAGCCCGGGCAGTCCGATGCAACTAGGTACTTCAGGTGCTCCCTGTCCTTGCGCACACGTGGCCGCCAGCCAGGCAGCCGGATGACACCGGGTATCCCTTCCTGCACGCTATAGCACCGTTCATGCACCGAGCCGTTCATATCGAAGCGCAGGCCGATGCGCG
>DEQO01000196.1 GCA_002360495.1 Flavobacteriales bacterium UBA3364 | reverse complement strand
GCATCTTCAGCAGGATGGGGAAAATGATGCAGTGGAACACGATGTTGTCCTTACCGATGAAATGCAGCAAGCGTGTATCATCGGCCTTCCACCACTTCTCCCAGTCTTGTGCGGGGCCCGTCGCCCCCCCCTTGTCCTTCGCCCATTGTTTTGTCGCCGTGATATAGCCGATGGGCGCGTCCAACCAGACATAGAGCACCTTCCCTTCTGCATTGGGCAATGGAACAGGCACACCCCAGTCGAGATCCCGCGTCATGGCGCGGGGGCGAAGACCATCCTTCAACCAACTGTTGCACTGGCCCAGGACTTGCGGTTTCCACTCGCCGGCATCGTGTTGTTGCACGCCATCGAGCAGACCTGTGTTGATCCACTCCTCCACCCACTGCTGGGATCGTTCCATCGGCAAATACCAGTGGGAAGTAGGTCTCAGCACCGGCTTGCTTCCACTCAAGGTGCTCCGCGGATCCTTCAGCTCCTTTGGGGAAAGGGCGCTGCCGCACTTCTCGCACTGATCCCCATAGGCCTCGGGATTGCCACAGACCGGACAAGTACCCTTGATGTACCGGTCCGCCAGGAACTGCCTCGCCTCTTCGTCGTAGTACTGGTGCTCTTCCTGTTCGGTGAACGCGCCGTTCTTGTGCAGTTGCAGGAAGAACTCCTGGCTGGTCTCCCGGTGCAGGTCCGCGCTGGTACGGTGGTAGATATCGAAATGGATCCCGAAGTCCGTGAAGGCCTTGCCCATCATCGCGTGGTACTTGTCCACAATGGCACGCGGCGTGGTCCCATCCTTCATGGCACGTATGGTGATGGCGGCGCCGTGCTCATCACTACCACACACGAACAGGACCTCCTTGCCTCGCGCGCGGAGACATCGGACGTAGATATCCGCAGGCAAATAGGCCCCGGCGATGTGCCCGATATGCAATGGGCCGTTCGCGTAGGGCAATGCGGCGGTAACGGTGGTGCGCTTCGTCTCTTTCACGTGGCTCTCGGCCCTGGCAGGAGGTCGGCCGCGTGCGAAAGTACCGAGCCGCTGGCGAGTGGCCGCCAGCATTGAACGGTCAGGTCGTACGCGCCGTGGAAAATCCCTGTGCGATGCCCAACTTCGCGTCCCCATGGACCTGATCACGCCCCGCCCGTTACGCACCGGCGACACCATCGCGATCATACCGACAGCACGCACCATCTCGAAGGACGAGTTGCGGAACGGCATCGCGATGGCCGAGCGCTGGGGCCTGCGTGTAAAACTGGGCAAAGGGGTTGGTCGCAAACACTACCAACAGGCCGGCACCGCCCGGGAGCGCTCAGCGGACCTTCAAGCTGCGTTGGACGACCCATCCGTTCGCGCCATCTGGTGCGCACGTGGGGGCTATGGCACCGTTCACCTGTTGGACCATGTCGACCTTTCCTCCCTGGTGAAGGACCCCAAATGGATCATCGGGTTCAGCGATATCACCGTCCTGCACAACGCGGTGCATGATCTCGGCATCGCCACACTGCACGGGCAGATGCCTTTCAATGCCGCAGCGAAGACCGCAGAGAGCATGGAAACATTGCGGAAAGCCCTGTTCGGAGAGGACTATCACGTCACATCCACCCTCCCCGGTCCTGTCGGTGTGCCGATCCCGAAGCGCCCCGGCGAATGCGAGGCGGTTTTGGTCGGTGGCAATCTTTCCCTGCTCTACGCCCTGCGCGGCACCCCGTTCGACATCGATCCTCGTGGAAAGATCCTGTTCATCGAAGACCTCGACGAGCTTCTGTACCACGTTGACCGCATGGTGATGAACCTCAAGCTCGCGGGTTGGTTCGAGGACCTCGCAGGTCTGGTGATCGGTGGCATGACCGACATGCGGAACAAGGATGAGAACGACCCCTTCGGTAAGACCGCAGAGCAGATCATTTCCGATGCTGTAGGCGAAGTGCGCTATCCGGTCTGTTTCAATTTTCCAGCCGGGCATATTCCGGACAACCGGGCGTTGTTGTTCGGTAAAAAGGCGAAGCTCAGTGTCACCCCGGAGGATGCAACACTGAGCTTCGAGAGGTCTACTCTTGATGTATGAACGTCAGGGCAAGGCGTTGGCTAAGCCCTAGTTCCGTTCGAACTTGTTGAACCCGGCGGGGATCTCGAACAACACCGGTTTCTGGGCGCCCTTCGTGACCTTGGACACCTCAAGGCGGCTCACTTCAGCGCCATCGATCTTTTGTTCGACTCCCAGCATCGGGAACACACCCTTGTTCTCCTTGATCTCGAGGAAGAACACGGCTTGCTCATCCTTGCGGTTCAGGGTCTCCAGCAGCGGCACGAAGAAGTCGAACGCATCGGCCGCTACCCAATAGGTGATCAACCGGTCCTCTGCAACGCTCTTCACCGTCCACTTCTCGCACTTGTAACCGGCCATGTCCTTCATTTCGGAGGTCTTCTGCACGGTGGTCTCCACGTCCTTCGGGAGGCGCATGTTCGGCACATCCATGTAGAGCTTGCGTTCCGGGCTGATGGCCGTCACCGTCTTGTCACGTGTATCCACGAGCATGATGCCCTGTACCTCGCCACGAGCGCTGATCTCCTCGATACGGATGCGGTCACCTTTCACGTAATACTTGTAGCTGGTGACCACGGGCCCGGTGGTCTTGGTGAATTCGACGACCCCTTCGAAGGGCTGGGCGTAGGTGGCCGTGGTAAGCAGCCCGAAGGCAAGCCCTACGAGGCGGAATGGGCGGAGGATCGCGTGCATGGTCGTTCTCTTTTCCGGTAGGGTCGGCGGAAAGTTCCTCAATTTTAGGCCTTCAACGGCGCGTTCCATCCATTGGTTACGCCGAGGTTTTCCACGTATGGCCGAACACAACCTCACCGGATCGCTGGGAGAGCAATTGGCGTGCCGCTTCTTGGAGGAGCATGGGTTCGAAGTGCTCGAACGGAACTGGCGGCAAGCCCGCCATGAGCTTGATATCGTGGCCCGGAAAGGCGGGGAACTCATTATTGTCGAGGTGAAAACACGTTCCAGTGACCAGCACGGTCCACCCGAAGAGGCCGTGAAGAAGGGCAAGCGTGGTAAACTGGTCAAGGGCGCAAATGCCTATATCCTGGCCACGGGCTGCGAGCTCGCGCTCCGGTTCGACATCATCAGCGTGATCCTGCACCCGACAGGCAAGCCGTACATTCATCACATTCCCGACGCCTTCTATCCCACACTCCATGAACGACCGTACTAGCGGCCGTCGCCCATCAGGCGGCCGATCCAAGCGCACATCCGCACCCAACGACCGCTCCTCGCGGCCCGGTAATGACCGAGGCGCCAGGGGTTCCGGACCCCATGATCGTTCGGCTCGGCCCGGAGACCGTGAGGAACGGCCACGTCATGATGACGCATCGCGCGGTGACCGTTCCGGATCCGACCGACCTGCTCGTCCGGGTCAAGGGGGCCGACCTGGGAACCATTCATCAAGGTCCGGCGGACGCGATGAACGGCCACGTCGGCCAGGCCATGGCGGTCGTCCACAGCGGCCGGAATGGCCCGAAGGTCGAAAGGAGCGCCCGGAACGGGGAGGGACCTCACACGGTGATCGACCCACCTCCAAGCGTGCGGGAAAACGGCCGCCGAAGTTCATTCGCGACGGTGGAACAGCGCCCCGATCACCGGCTCCCGGCCGGGACGACCATTCCGAACGGCGCTTCGACGGTCGACCCGAAGGCCCCGGTTCCGCGCGCAAAGAACGCGGCTACCGCGAGCGCGATGCCAGCACGAAACGTTATGTGGGACGTGGACCGGATCGCGCCAGCAAACGTGGAAAGAAGGCCGAGGAGGGGTCCGGTGATGGCAGGATCCGCCTGAACCGGTACTTGAGCAACGCCGGGGTGGCCAGCCGTCGCGAAGCGGATGAGTTGATCAAGGCAGGCGTTGTACAGGTGAACGGCGTGATCGTCACCGAAATGGGGACCAAAGTGGGACCTGGGGATCGTGTCCACTACGGTGGCCAACGCCTGAGCACCGAGAAGAAACGCTACGTCCTACTGAATAAACCGAAGGACTTCATCACCACGACCGACGATCCGCGCGACCGCCGGACGGTGATGGCCCTGATCGACGATGCTTGCACCGAACGCCTCTACCCCGTAGGCCGTCTGGATCGCCACACCACCGGGGTGTTGCTCATGACCAACGATGGCGATCTGGCCAAGAAGCTCACCCACCCGAGCCACGGGGCGGAGAAGATCTACTACGCCACCTTGGACAAGTCCGTGACCAAGGCCGATCTGGACAAACTGGTGAAAGGCATCGATCTGGAAGATGGTATGGCCGTTGCCGATGAAGCATCGTACGTGGTGGGCGGCACAAAGAAGGAAGTAGGCCTGAAGCTGCACATGGGCAGGAACCGCATCGTACGCCGCATGTTCGAGGCCATGGGTTACGAGGTGGTGAAGCTTGATCGGGTGGTCTTTGCCGGGTTGACCAAGAAGGACCTACCCCGCGGTAAATGGCGTCATTTGACGGAGAAAGAGGTGCTTTTCCTGAGCAAGCGGAAGTAGGCGTATTCCCTTCTGGGCTCGGAGTAACAGGCCCGTGTGAACGAACTGCACGGCTTTTGCCGTTAGCCGTTGGAACACCGGGATACCTTTCGCACCTTGCCCATGCTCCGTCGTTCCCGCAGGATCCTGCTCGTGTTGACCGCGCTCGTCGTGCTGGGCTTCGGCGCCTTGGTGGTACTGGCCAGCGTGTACGAGACGGAGGTCAAGGTGAAGCTGGTCGGTGCGCTCAACGCTCGGCTGAACGCGCCCGTCACCGTAAGCGACATGGACCTGACCCTGGTGGCACGTTTCCCACAGGCCAGCATGCGTTTGCACGATGTCATGGCCAAAGAGGTCCGCAGCGACAGTGTTGAAGCGGCGGACACACTGCTCTACGCCAAGGAGCTCTTCCTGGAATTCAGCTTGTGGGACCTGTTCCGCGGGACCTACACCGTGGACCAGGTCCATGGTGTGCACGTGCGGATGTACCCTGCACTGGATGCCAATGGCAAGGGGAACTACCTCGTGTGGAAAACGGACAGCACCGCATCGGCCTCCTCTCCCATCAGCTTGGACAAGGTCAGCTTCAGCGATCTCGTCGTCAGCTACCGCGATGATCGATCCCACCTCGCGATCACGACGCATAGCAAGGCATTGGCACTCTCCGGTCGCTTCAGCGATGCGCTGAACGAATTGACGTTGAACGGTGACGCGCATTTGCTCTCGTGGACGGACGATGGCGGTGTTGTGCTGGCCGATCGTCAAGCCCATTTGCGTCTTTCGTTGGAATTCGGTGGGCGCGATGCGCTATTCCGGGTCACAAAAGGAGAGTTGAATACCGGGGCGGTTCCCTTGGAAGTATCCCTGGCAGTTACCGAGGGAGCGGACGGGGACGAACTCGACCTGCGCGCGAACGGCCTCGGCCTGGATCTCGCCGACGCGATGAAGCTGCTCCCCGAGAAGATGACGCGCGGCTTGGCACGGTACAGCTTGAACGGTGAGGTGGACCTCGCCATCCACTATGCCGGACCGATCGACGGCGATGGACCCGCGCTTTCCGTGGGCGCCAAGGTGGTGAAGGGCCGGTTGAAGGAAAAACGCAGCGGCACAACGTTCACCGACGTCTTCGGCGAACTTTCATTGGAACTCACACCCAAAGGCATACCGCGCAAACTCGTGGTGAAAAGCTTCTCGGCAAAAAGCGCCAACGGTTCGCTGAACGGCAATTGGCAGAGCAACGGCCTGACCAACGCGGCAGTGAAAGCAGACCTGCGCAGCGACATCGCCCTGGCCGAATTGATGCGCTTCGCGCAAGTGGATACGCTGGAACAAGTGAGCGGCCGTTTGAAAGCCGACCTCCACGTGCAAGGGAAATTGCGCGATGTGGCGAACATCGGACCGAGCGACCTGCGGGCCTTGCAGATCACGGGCACAGCTGCATTGCGCGATGCGACGCTGAAGCTGAAAGGCATCCGGCACAGTGTAACGCATCTCGATGCGGACCTCGCCGTGTTGGGCAACGATGCGACCGTACAAGGTTTGAAGGCCGAGTTCCAAGGCAGTCCATTGCAGTTGTCCGGGACGCTCCGGAACCTGATGCCCTACCTGGTCTTCGACGACCAGCGCTTGGTGATCGAAGCGAGAGGAAGTTCACCGCATATCGATCTTGCCGCACTTGTTCGCAGCGATGACGCGCGCTCCGATCGATCTCGTGAGTACACACTGACCCTCCCGGCCTCCATCGAACTGGACCTCACCGCCAACGTGGACGAGCTCGTCTTCGAGGAATTCAAGGCGACCGGGATCGTCGGCACCATCCGCATGAAGGACCGCGTGCTGCGCGTTTCGCCCATGGCTTTTGGCACGGCCTCAGGCACGGTGAAAGGTGGCTTGGAGTTGGATGCCCGGAACACCGCCCAAGCCTATCCCCTGTCCATCAACGCATCACTCAAGAGCATCAACCTCACCCAACTGTTCACCGAGTTCCAGGACTTCGGCCAGGACTTCATCGGCGCCAAGCACTTGAGCGGGCTCACCCATGCAGAGGTCGCGTTCAATGCACCACTCACCCAAGCCATGAAGTTGGACATGGACCGCCTGGTGTGCGTGATCGACATCGGGGTGGACAATGGCGGTATCAAAGGCCATGCGCCATTGCTGGAGATCGCGGACCATTTGCAGAAGAACAAGCTCATAGCCCCGTTCGTGGATGTTCCTGAATTGCGACGGCGCTTGGCCGATGTGCGATTCGCGCGCCTGGAGAACCAGATCGAGATCCGCAATGGCGCCGTGCACATTCCGCTGATGACCGTAAGCAGCTCGGTGATGGACATCGAGCTCAGCGGCACACACTGGTTCGACGACCGGATCGATCATCACGTGAACTTCCGCCTGAGCGATCTCTTCCGCAAGGCCTCCAGCGATGATGGGTTCGGGCCTGTAGTGGATGACGGGACCGGGATGCGCATATTCCTGCACATGTACGGTACCGCGGACAACCCGGAATTCGGCAACGATGGTGCCATGGCCGCCGCCAAGAGGAAGAAACAATTGCAGGACGAGAAGCAGGAGCTGAAACAGATCCTGCGCGAAGAACTGGGGCTTTTCAAAGGAGGCACGACCTCCACGGAGGGCTCCGTTGCAAAAGACCCCGCAGCGCCGCAATTCCAGGTGGGCTGGGAAGATCCCGACAGCCTGAAGACAGCGGGCGCCCATGCGGACAAAGGGCGCAAGCGCAAAGGACTTGGCCGGTTGCTGGACGACAAGGACAAGGAAGGGAAAGCAACCTTCGAGATCGAGGACTGAGCCCGCCTCACCGGCTTTGGCGAACTTCACGCCCCGATGGACCTGTATTCCCGAAAACAGCGCTGGAAATTGGTGTTGGCGGTTGTCGCCATGCTGATCGTGGGCGCTTCACTGTGGTACAGCAACAACATCGTGGACCGCGTTCGGGCCGAGGAAAGGCGCAAGGTCCAGATCTGGGCCGAAGCCGTGCAGAACCGCGCCGAACTGGTGAATTACACCGAGAAGCTCTTTGAGCGCCTGCGCGACGAGGAGCGCAAGAAAGTACAGCTGCTCGCAGAAGCCATGCAGCGGCTTGGAGGCAGCGCAGAGACCGACTTCTCGTTCTACTTGCGCGTGGTGAGCGACAATACCACGGTGCCTGTCATCATCACCAACGCGAAGGGTGAACTGCGCGTGGAGCGGAACGTGGACACCTTGATCACCAAAGATCCGAAGCGCCTCGCCGAAGAGATCAAGGCAATGGCCCGGTTGCACCCACCGATCGAGTTCGATATCCAAGGCGTGGAGAAGCAACACCTCTACTACAAGGACTCCAAGGTCGTCACCGAGTTGCAGGATGTCATGGACGGCATCATCCGCTCGTTCATATCGGAGACCGTGATGAGCACCGCTGCCGTCCCCGTTATCTACACGGACAGCACGCGAACACACATCATTGAGCATGGACATATCGACCCGATCGTAGCAGCGGACAGTGCGGCCATGCAAGCCCGCATCCGTTCCATGGAACAGGCCAACACACCGATCGCGATCGATCTTCCGGGCAAAGGGAGGAACTACATCTTCTACGAGGAATCGCTGGTGATCACCCAACTGCGGTACTTCCCCTATGTGCAACTGGTGATCCTCGGCCTCTTCCTGATCGTGGCGTACGCGCTCTTCAGCATCTTCCGCAATGCCGAGCAGAACCAGGTCTGGGTAGGCATGGCGAAGGAGACCGCCCACCAGCTGGGAACGCCGTTGAGTTCACTTATGGCATGGATGGAGCTGCTCAAGGAAGAGAATCCAGCCGCAGTAGCCGAAATGCGCAAGGATGTCGATCGCCTGGAGGTGATCACCGAACGTTTCAGCAAGATCGGCTCGGCACCGGACCTGACCGCAGAGAAACTCTACCACACGCTGCGCGCCACTGTGCTCTATCTACGCCCGCGCCTGCCCGGTCGTGTGAAGATCGATGTGTTGCAAACGATGGACCCCGATCTGCAGGTACCGTTGAACCGGGCACTCTTCAGTTGGGTGGTGGAGAACCTTATCCGCAACGCCGTGGACGCGATGGAAGGGGAAGGCTCCATTGTGGTGGAGATCGTTCCGGACGGCAGCGAGGTCCACATCGACGTGACCGACTCCGGCAAAGGCATACCTGCCGCGCAACACCGCACGGTGTTCCAACCCGGCTTCACCACCAAGAAACGTGGGTGGGGATTGGGGCTATCGTTGAGCAAGCGCATCATCGAACAATACCACGGCGGCAAGATCTTCGTGAAACGCAGTGCCCCCGGAAAAGGAACGACGTTCCGCATTACGTTGAACCAAGGGGTTTTGAACGCGGCGTTGGTGAGTGAATGAGCGAAACGAGTTCCGAACCCGAAAGACGAAGTGGTCAAGGTGGGACCTCGAAGGACAAGGATCGCGTCGGGAATTGAACCGTGTGTCCGGAAGCTCAGGACTTGAAATGGCCGGCCTATACCTCCATATCCCCTTCTGCCGCCAAGCCTGTACGTATTGCGATTTCCATTTCAGTACATCGAAGGATAGGAATGCTGTCCTGGATGCGATGGAAACGGAATTGATCAAGCGCAGCAAGGAAATGGGCGATGGCCGTGTCGGCACGATCTACTTCGGCGGAGGAACACCCAGTTTGCTTGCCCCGGATAGCGTTGCCACGTTCATCCAACAAGCGCGGGACCTCTTCCGCGTGGAAAGCGAGGCTGAGATCACCCTGGAGGCGAACCCGGACGACATCTCCCCCGAACGGCTGAGCGAATGGAAGGCGGCGGGGGTCACGCGCATGAGCTTGGGTACGCAGAGTTTTCGGGACGACCGGTTGAAGTGGATGGGACGCGCACACGACGCACAACAGGCCTTGACCAGCATCGGGCTCATCGCGAAGGCCGGCTTCAAGACCTGGACCATCGACTTGATCTACGGTCTACCGGAAATGGCGCTCTCCGAGTGGGATGAGCAGCTCGCGATAGCGCTGGACCATGGCATGCCGCATCTCAGTGCCTATTGCCTA
Organism: Flavobacteriales bacterium UBA3364; assembly: GCA_002360495.1. GTDB lineage: Bacteria > Bacteroidota > Bacteroidia > Flavobacteriales_F > PHOS-HE28 > PHOS-HE28. The sequence goes on along the minus strand of DEQO01000196.1, from coordinate 74,960 downwards.
ACGGTGGAAGCGAAGACCGCATTGGCCCATCAGGTGCGTAAGGGAGCGGTACGCATGTCCGAGGACGACGATCAAAGTGCCCAGTTCGACCGCTTGATGGAACGCATGGCCGCCGCCGGGCTGGAGCACTACGAGATCAGCAACTTCGGAAGACCGGGGCACCATTCGCGCCACAATACGAGCTATTGGGAAGGCGTGCCCTACCTCGGTATTGGGCCATCCGCACATTCGTTCGATGGTGTTTCGCGCCGTTGGAACGTGGCCAACAACGCGGCATATGTGAAAGCCGTGAAGGAAGGAGCACCCTACTGGGAGAGTGAGAAGCTCTCCCCCGCGCAGCGTACCAACGAGCGCTTGATGACCGGGCTGCGAACGTCGCGGGGTGTCGACCTCGACAAACTGGAGGTCGATGCGCTGGGCATCAACTCGTCGGTGTTCCGGACGCATGTGTCGAAGGGGTATATCAACGTCGTCGATGGCCGCTTAGTTTTGACCAGGGCCGGTCGGCACTTCGCAGACCGTATCGCCTCCGACCTGTTCGTCACCGACCATGATCGCTGAGATCTCCCATCGCGGTCGCACGTTCCGCGTGGACCTTTCGAAGCCGATCGACCTGTCCCTGCCATTGCACGACGGAGAAGGCCAACTGCGCGCGTGGTGGGTGGATCCCGTTCGGATGGAACCTGTGCGCAACGGCGACATCGAGTACGCCGTGAAGTCCGGATCACCGGTCAACTTCCGGAACATCTTCTTCAATCCACACGGCCATGGCACACATACCGAGAACGTGGGCCACATCGCGCCTGAGGTGCATCCGGTCGGTGAGCAGTTGAAACGCTACTTCTTCACGGCACAGCTCATCAGCATCCGCCCGGAGGAGCGCCGCGCGCCGGACACGAAGACCGACCAGGTCATCACGCTGGAGCAATTGCGCAACGCGGTCAATGAACGTCCGCCTGAAGCACTGATCATCCGCACCCTGCCGCAGACCGATGGCAGCGCACGCGACTGGAGCGGCACCAACCCGACCTATCTGCAGAGCACCGCCTGTTCATGGTTACGGAGCATAGGCGTCAAGCATCTCCTGCTGGATCTCCCCAGCGTGGATCGCGAAGAAGATGGCGGCGTATTAGCGGCACACCACGCCTTCTGGGACTTCCCGAACACGGTGGACCTTGAACGCACGATCAGCGAACTGTTGCACATCCCCTCGGAGGTCCGGGACAACGAGTACCTGTTGGAATTGCAGCTCCCGTGTTTCATGAATGATGCGGCTCCGAGCCGACCGGTGATCTACGCAATGCTGCCATGACCCTCGACATTTTTCGTGCCCATTGCTTGACGAAGCCCGGTTTCAGCGAAGACTTCCCGTTCGGCCCCGATGTACTGGTATTCCGCGTAGCGGGGAAGATCTTCGCGCTGATGGACGTGGACACGTTCGAAAGTGTGAACTTGAAGTGCGATCCCGAAAGGGCCATTGACCTGCGGGAACGGTACGAAGGCGTGCAGCCGGGATACCACATGAACAAGCAGCATTGGAACACGGTCAGCACCGATGGCAGTGTGCCCGCCAAACTGCTCCTGGAGTTGGCCGACCACTCCTACGAGCTCATCCGCGCCTCCCTTCCGAAGAAATTGCGCGACGGGTTGCATTGAGCCATCGGGCCCACGCCGACTAGCTTTGCCGAAGTTCCCACCATGAGCTTCACCCAACGCCGTATCGGGCGCATACTTCTCGGCTACTTCTTCCGTGGCCTGCTGCTGTTGGTGCCCATCACCATCATGCTTTGGGCCGTGTGGACGGCATTGCGTTACCTCGACGGCATCATCCCGATCGACATCCCCGGATTGGGCCTGCTCACCTTGCTCGCGATCATCACCGTGGCGGGCTGGCTGGGTAGCACCTTCCTCTACCAGCCGATCGCCGACATAGGTGAGGACCTGCTGCAAAGGATCCCCTTCCTGAAGACCATGTACGGCGCCTTGAAGGACCTTGTTGAGGCTCTCGTGGGCAATAAGAAGAAATTCGACCAGCCCGTGCTGGTCAGGATCGGGACCGGTGTGGATGCCGAGCGGATCGGATTCCTGACCCAGCGTGATCTTACCCACCTCGGGGTAGGCGAGGAAAAGGTCGCCGTCTACCTGCCGCACGCCTTCGCCTGGAGCGGGAATCTCATCGTTGTCCCTGCGCGTAACGTGACGCCGCTCGATGCCCGGGCGGCCGACGTGATGAAATTCGTGGTCAGCGGTGGTGTCTCCAAGGTGGATGATGAAGAGTGACCTGGATCGATCGGCACGTCCATTGATAGTAACACGCGCGATGAAACTCCTACTGTCCCTTTCCGCCGCCCTCCTGGTCATCACGGATATCACGGCGCAGCAAACGCAGGTCGAGGTGTCCTCGTTCTCCTTCAGCGACGGCGTGCATCCCACGTTCAGCTTCCTGTTCGAAGGCACCGACACGAAATATGTCGAGAGCTTCTGGAAGGACGAGTTGAAGAACATCAGCGCTTCGGTCAGCAACAAAAAGGAAGTGATCGGTGCGGGAGCCGTGGTGCCCCAGATCTCGGCAGATACGGTGCGGGTGTTGATGAAGGCCGAGCAGCGCAAGGGAAGTCCATTGCTCACGGCGCACGTTGCCATCCTTGCCACGGGCGGGTTCATCGGTCCCAGCAGTGACGCCAGGGTGTTCGATGCCGCCAAGGCCTTTGTTCAACAACGCAACACACAACTGCGGCGCCAATTGGCTGAACAGGAATTGACCCTGGGTGAAAAGGGCCTGGCCAAACTCAACGCCGAGCTACAGGTCCTCCAACGCGATAAGGAACGGGCCGAAGCGGGCATAGAGAAGAGCAAGCAACGCGCTGCGGAAGCAGTGATCGAACAAGAGCGGGCCAAAGCGGAGGCGGACGAGCTCGGGCCCCGGATCAGTGCATTGCAGTCGGAGTTGGCGACCACGCCGAGTGATGAAGGCACCAAGGAACTGAACGGCCTGATCAAGGACCGGAACAGGGCACAGGACCGCAACCGAAAGGCACAGGACGAGGAGCGGAACATGACCAAGAAGGCCGATGATCTTGCGTGGGCGATCAAGCAGAACGTGGAGGACCAAGCGAAGAAGAGCGAGGCCATCGCGGAGCAGACGACGTTGGTGAAGACCTTGCGCGAAAAGCTCGCGGACATCCGATAGGGCACGTGTCGAGGCCGTTACTTTGCGGACCTCCCGATGCACTCCCGTCGAAATGCCCTGTTGCTCCTGCACTTCACGGTGTTCATCTGGGGTTTCACGGGGATCCTGGGCAAGCTGATACAGGAGCACCAAGGCACTTTCCAGCTTGTTTACACGCGGACGATCATCGCCATGTTCGGTCTTGCCTTGGGCGCGATTTGGCTGGGCCGTTCACTTTCCCCCCGCACGCCCGACCTGAAACAGTATCTGCTCACGAGCCTGATCATCACCGCGCACTGGATCACGTTCTATGGGGCCATCGAGATAAGCACGGCGAGCATAGCTGTAGCGTGCCTCAGCACGAGTACGGTCTTCACCGCGCTGCTGGAACCGTTCTGGTTCAAACGGAGTATCCGCGCGTACGAAGTGGTTCTCGGTGTGGTCGTCGTTGCGGCGCTTCTGCTCATCTTCGGTCTGGAAAGCGGCTACCGCGAGGGGATCATCGTCGGCACGTTCAGTGCACTGTTCAGTGCGTGGTTCAATATCGTGAACGCGGTCCTGATCAAGCGCGGCGATGCCCTTCGCATCGGGTTCTATGAAATGGCCGGTGCCTCCATCACCATGTGCATCTTCCTCTTCTTCACGCACGACCTGCCGCTGCCGTTGTGGGAACTTCCCACCGCAACCATCGGCTGGCATCTCTTGCTCGGGTTGGTCTGCACGTCGTTCGCGTTCGTTGCCGGTATCATGGTCATGCGCCAGCTTTCACCCTTCACCGTGGTGCTCACGGTGAACCTTGAGCCGATCTACACCATCGTCATTGCGCTGCTCATCTGGGGTTCGGAGGAAAAGCTCCGCCTCGGGTCGTATCTCGGCATCGTGTTGATCCTTGCCTGCCTGTTCGTCAACGGGTGGCTCCAACGCAAACGGGGGAACGAAGAGATCGTCGAACCCGACCCGCTGACCCAAGGCTGAGCCGGACGAGCGATCTTTGCAGCGATGAACAAGTTCAAGGGGATCCTGGTGCTCATTGGTACGGGGCTGTTGGTTTTCTTCATCACCCGTGCGGTGTACGAACCCGAACAGAGGAGCGAACAGGTCAGTTCGACCGTGTTGCTGGAGCGCGTGCGGCCGGTATTGAAGTTGGTGACGGTGGAAGGAGAGTTCAGCGAGGTCTTCTCCTACCGCAATGCCGAAGCCGCGTTCGAGTGGTTGAAGGACTACACCCCCTTCCAGAAGAAGGCCATGTTGCGCGTGAAAGCCCGGGTGAGCGTGGGGTATGACATCGAGGGGATGGACCTGAACGTGGACGAAGGGACGAAGACCATCACCCTCCGGGGAATGACGGCTCCCGAGGTGCTATCCATTGAGCACGATATCGACTACTACGATATGGACGCGGGCACCTTCAACCCTTTCACCGCTCAGGACCTTACGAAGATGGGATCCACGGCCAAGAGCATGGTCCGCGCCAAGATCCCCGAAAGCGGCCTGTTCCGTGCCGCTGCCGAGCGGAAGCAGGAGATGATCACGGTGGTCCGCGCCTTGGTGGAAAGTTCCGGCTGGAAATTCGTGGATGCATCAGGCGAAGCCGCACCCGTAAAGGGGTAGCAGCATTCAGCCGGTATCTTCGCACCACATTTCCGCATGTCCGAGACCAGCACCATCGTCCCCTGGACCTACTGCCCCAGCCTTACACGTTACGAGCGTTGGAAAACCCGTGCCGTGCACATCGGCGACATCGGCATCGGTGGCGCCAACCCGATCCGGGTGCAGAGCATGACCACCACGGACACGATGGATACGGTGGCCACGGTGGCCCAAAGCATCCGCATGATAGAAGCGGGTTGTGAACTGGTACGCATCACAGCGCCGAGCAGGAAGGAAGCGGAGAATCTTGCGGAGATCAAGAAGCAGCTCAAGGCCGCAGGGTTCACTACGCCACTTGTTGCCGATATCCACTTCACGCCTAACGCTGCGGAGATCGCAGCGCGCATCGTGGAGAAGGTGCGTGTGAACCCCGGGAACTACGCCGACAAGAAGAAGTTCGACGTACGCGAATACACCGACACGCAATACAACGCCGAACTGGAGCGCATCCGCGAACGTTTCACACCCTTGGTGAAGATCTGCAAGGAGCATGGCACAGCGATGCGCATCGGCACCAACCATGGCAGCCTCAGCGACCGGATCCTGAACCGGTACGGCGACACGCCGCTGGGCATGGTGGAGAGTGCATTTGAATTCCTGCGCATCTGCCGCGACGAGGACTACCACCAGATCGTGCTCAGCATGAAGGCCAGCAACGTGCAGGTGATGGTGCAGGCCTACCGCTTGCTCGTCCACCGCATGTTGAGCGAAGGCTGGGACTACCCGCTGCACCTTGGCGTCACGGAAGCGGGCGATGGTGAGGACGGTCGTGTGAAGAGCGCAGCCGGTATCGGAGCTTTGCTCGAGGATGGCATCGGCGATACGGTGCGCGTGAGCCTGACCGAGGATCCCGAATTCGAGATCCCTGTGGCCCGTGCGCTCGTGGCCCGCTATGCTGACCGATCGACGCACGCAGAGATCCCTGTTGTGACCGATGTCCCGTTGGATCCTTTTGGTCACGAACGCCGTCACACTACCGAGGTCCTCAACATCGGCGCCAAGCATGTACCCGTGGTGATGGCCGACTTGAGCGGTAAGGAGAAGATCACGCCGGCGACACTCTTCGCGTGGGGTTATCGGTACAGCGTGCCGCTCGACAAGTGGAACATCACCGACCAGGCTTGCGACTACGCTTTCATCGGCAAGAACAGCATCGATTTCGAGATCCCTGGCACGCTCGGCATCATCCAGGAACATGCCGTATGGCAACAGGACAAGCAGAAGGACAGGCATTATCCGTTCCATCAACAGGCATCCTACCTCGCTGGTGCGGAACGTCATCCGCAACTGAACATCGTTTACAGCACGTTGCCGAATTTGAACGACGCGCTCATCGCTGCGCTGAACAACGACCCCACCGCCGTGTTGTTGATCGACACGTACAATACACACGGGATGGCGGAGCAACGGCGTTTGTTCTTCTCGTTGATGGAAGCGGGCTGCGAAACTCCGGTCATCATCGGTCGGGCTTACGGATCCATCGACAAGGACGACCTCGTGCTCCACAGCAGCACCGACATCGGTCCGCTTTTCCTTGATGGCCTGGGCGATGGGATCTTCATCGCTGATGAGGACGGAGGCCGGGAAGACCTGGTATGCCGCACGGCTTTCGGCATCCTTCAAGCCACGCGTACCCGTACCAGCAAGACCGAGTATATCAGCTGCCCGAGCTGCGGCCGCACCTTGTTCGATCTACAGGAGACCACAGCGAGGATCCGCGCACGCACCAGCCACCTGAAAGGGATCAAGATCGGCATCATGGGCTGCATCGTGAACGGTCCCGGTGAAATGGCCGATGCGGACTACGGTTACGTCGGCACCGGTCCCGGTGTGATCACGCTCTACAAGGAGAAGGAAGTGGTGAAGCGCAACGTTCCCAGCGAGAAGGCCGTGGATGAGCTGATCGGCCTGATCAAGGAGCACGGGGATTGGGTGGAGGTCGCGGAAGTATGACCCTTCACAGATGATCGCATCGGCTTCCACCAAGCGGCGTTATGGAAACCGCTGGACCCCCAAGCGTCTTTTGGGGTTCGCGCTCCTTTTCAACATCCTCGCCGGTGCATCAACGGCCCATGCCAAGAACTTCGTCCGGTACCACCAGCGCTGCTTGGTGGTGCAGGAATACATGATGCAGGGCGATACCTCCAAAGCATTGGCGCTGCTGAACGAACTGGAAGAACGATATGGCCTGATGCCAACGGAGACCTTTGCACGTGCCCTGTGCCAGGTTGCGTTAGGCGATACCGCAGCCGCACGACTGTCATATCTGAAAAGCATCGAACAACATGCTCCGTTCGGTTGGCTTTTCTTTTCAGCACCTGTGTATCGATCGGCGGCGGACTCTCTCTGGTATGAGAGCGTCATTGCTGATTGCACCTTGCTCCGGCGGTCATTGCCACAATATGCGGATGGCCCGAACGAGGGCATGCCCACACCGGTAACACGCTTGAACCGACGTCATCAATTCATCATCGATTCACTGGGATATTTCGATCCCGCCGAAAAACCCGAAGCACAGCAGGTCTACGACGCCATCATCATAGAACACGACCTCACGTTCGATAGTCTCTTGACAGGGAAATTGAAGGTCCCATCCATTGCTATCTACGGTGTGAACGACGAATTCGAGACCTTTTTGCTCCATGTGTCCGCACCATTGAAGGTGCGCGAACACCGGACCGTACGACGTTGGCTGGAACGTGGAATGATATACCCCTGCACATACGCTGTATGCTTCGATGATCTTGCGAATGAAGAACACAGACCGATACCGTATGGTATCTTCTCCGGCCTGCGTCCCGAGGAGCGCGAGCCCGGGCATGAAGAACGTCGCGCTGCCATCGGTATGGGTGACGAACTATTGGAAAAACTCAGGTTCCATCGGGGCGGTTGACCTTCGTTCCCCTCTTCGACGCGTCCTTCCCACCAAGAGATCACCTCCTATCATCCACTTCAGTACCTGGAGCCATGCGTAACTTGACACTACCCGTTCTCTTCTGCGGTCTTTCGGCCTTCGGCCAAGACAAAGAGGCTTCGCCCTTCGACCTTCTGGCCTCATACATGCAAGGCACCTTCAGCAGCATTGAACAGGCAAAGTCGGACACCGACTATTTCGAGATCGAGTTGGAAATGGTGCGATTCAATACGGAAGCCAAGGATGGCGTTTGGCTGTACGTTGAACAGGCCACAGCGGCGAAAAAAGAGAAGCCTTATCGCCAGCGCGTGTACCATGTGGAACAGGTGGATGCCAATACCTTCACCAGCACGATCATGAGCATCAATGGGGGCGAGGCTTGGTATGGTGCTTTCGCGCAGCCGGAAAAGCTCAAGGGCCTGTCGCTGGACTCATTACAAGCCTTGGAGGGATGCGCCATAACGTTGACCTACAAGGATGGTGCGTTCACAGGAAGCACGGACGGCCGTAAGTGTGCGAATGCTTGGGGCAAGGCAACGTACGCCACGAGCGAGGTGACCATTTCCCCGGGCTTGATGGTGAGTTGGGACCGCGGCTACAACGATGCCGGGGAACAAGTCTGGGGAGCGGAGAAGGGGGGGTATCGCTTCGTGAAGAGACAATAGCCTCAGCGCAACGTACTGTTCGGCAACCGCATGCGCTTATCGCGGAACACGCCGATCCACTGCAGGCTCAACTCCATCGCACCCCGGTAGATGGTCTGGGTCCGCAACTTGCTGATGTTGATGTCATAGCTTATCGCTCCGACCAGTTTGCGCTGCCATTCGAACTGCACCATGGGCACGATGGCATCGTTCACACGGTAGAAGCACCCGAAGTAGAGCGCCGAGGAGTTCTTGTCGGTGGTGTACCGGCTGTCCACTCCGATGCGTCGGTGCATCAATCCACCGATATTGATCTCACGGCTTGCGCCCTGCTGCGCAACGAAGAACTTCGGCAACCAGATCCAACGCTTGCCATCCATGCGTAATTCACCGTGGGCCACGAACCGGTGCATCAACCGGTCCTCGCTCGACCCGAACAGTGAGACCTGGGGCTGGTTCAGGTGAAAGACCGATGCACCTCCTTTCCATTGCACGCCGCTCTTCAATTCGCCTTTTGCCAGCATTCCCGCTGAAAAGTCCACGAACGAGGTACGGCTGTTCGGTATGGACTCATTGGTCGGCAACGAAGGATCATAACCCGCACCGTTGTACTGGCTATCCCAGCGCATGCCATCCAGCGATGCGCTGCGCTGGCCGTAACCGCCCTGCAAGCCGAAAGCCAGCAAACTTCCGTGACCGCTCCGGATGGCATAGGCCACGCTCAAATTCCCCTGTGTATCCCCGAATTGGGAGGTGCCGGCCTTGTCGCTGAAGGCGCTCAACCCCAACCCGAGGTACCGCCCTCCGCCCAATTTGCCGCTTAGAACGGGGGCGTCGTAGCTGAAGGCATCCGTCCGGAACGGGCTCCCCACGCTGCGCCACTGTTCACGGTGGATCAATGCGAACCGCTGATCCCCTTCGATATCGCCCGCGTTGGCGGGGTTGATCACGAGCGGGGCGTTGAAGAATTGTCCGAAGTGGACGTCCTGTCCCATCATCACCGACCTTAGAAGCAAGCCCAGCACAACGAAAAGCAAGCGCCACGCCGCGCCGATCGACTCCGGTCGCAAGGCTGTTATGGTGGCGTTCTTCCTCATCGCACCAAGGTGATGTTGCCGGTCCGTACAAGCTCATCACCATCCTCCGTTCGTGCGGTCAAGGTGTAGAGATACACGCCGCTTGTGCTTTGATCACCGTCCACGGTCCCGTCCCAACCGTTGCCCACCGAGGTGGTACTGAAGAGCCTTGCACCCCAGCGATCGTAGATGGCGAAGTCCAGTTCGATGATCGTTGGCCCGCGCACGAAGAGCACGTCGTTGTTGCCATCACCGTTCGGGCTGAAGACATCGGGGATGAAGATGGCCTCGCTATCACGGATGCACATGTCCAGCGACATGCTGTCCACACAATTCCCCTCGTTCCATACGACAAGTTGCGTCTCGTAGTACCCGGCAGTGCCGAGATCAAAGTGAGGGTTCACGCCGAATTCGTAAGGGACCGTATCTCCATTGATCACCCAGAAACCGGCCACGGCATTGTTGCTGAGATCGATGAAGGTGACATCCCGCTGATCGAAATCGATGCACTCCTCATTCGGGTTGCTGCTGAACAGTGCGGTGATGGCGGGCCAGCTCGGCACCCGGATAAGGCTGTCCGTGGCACATCCCGTCTCATTGTTGGTCACCGTCACGAAGGCAAGGCCACCGGCGGGAAGGGCGATACTATCCCCTACCATATCCGTGGGCGAAAGATCCCATGAGAACGTGTACGTGCCCGTTCCGGTCACGGATCCGATCACGTAGCCGGGGTCGCCGTGGCACTGCATGGGCGAGAAGGCGAACTGCGGTTCGAACGGTGGGTGTACCACGATCGTGATGCTATCCGCAACGACATCGCTGCAACCATCGGTCGTCAGCACATGGTAGGTCGTGGTCGTTGTCGGCGAAGCGTTTTGCGTGGCCGCGGGGAATAGTCCATTGTCCCATTGATGGTCGATCAGCCCATCTGGGTCGCCGCCGCTTGTGATCACTTGGATCTCACTCCCACCGCCGGTGCAGATCGGGTTGTTGCTCACCACCAATTCGGTGGTCAACGGGGGATGGTCCGTGAAGTGCAGGGTGTCGGTGGACTGGCAGTCCCCGGAGCCGTATTGGTACACCAACGTGTAGTCGCCGTCCGTCAACGTGGATGGATTGAAGGTGATGCTGTTCATTCCGGTGAAAACACCACCCAACGGGGAGAACGTGATCGTCACTTCCACATCGTTGGAACAGTAAGTGTCCTGTACCCCACCGAGCTCCGCTTGTACGAACGGTATCACGGTGATCAGAACGGAATCCGTGCAACCGGCCGGTGTGTCGTAGTGGATCATATGCGTCCCTTCCCCCGCTGCCGCCGGGTCGAACATTCCATCGTTGTCCGCCCCCGCTCCACTGAAAGTCGCCCCTGGTGGGACCGTGGCAAGAGGGAATGGAGCGATGGCCGCGCACACCGTCATATCGGTCACCGCAAGTGATGCGGGATGCACTATGGCCAGCAACGAATCACCGCACGTATTCGCATCGAAATGCAACACATGCACACCGACACCGGCTTCTTGTGGATCGAAGAACCAGTCGCCATCGCTGTTCTGGCTGATCGACGGACCGGACCAAGTGCCGTCCCACGGAGTGCGGCCGGTGGTCCCATCATCCAGCTTCAGCTCATCGGAGTTACTGCAAAAGAATAGCGTGTCATCATCCACCGCTGTGTATCCGACAAGTATCCCGATCGTGTCCACACAGCCGTTCGGGGCGAAATACAATAGCTCATCCCATCCATTGCCGGCTTGCACCGGATCGTAGGTTCCGTTCGAAGCGTCCACAATACCACCACCTGCCCAGGTCCCGCCTGCCGGGAATGCTGCCGGATCCAACGCAAATGGCGCAGGCTGCGCCGGACAGGCGCTTCGGCTCCCCCCGATGTCCACGGGCTTAACATGGATCGTGAATTGTCGATCGCATCCATGCAAGGCATAGGTCAGGATGTGCGTACCTCCCTCTGCCTCGTCCGGATCGAAAGTGCCACGCAGCGTATCCACGATACCGGCACCCGACCAACGACCACCCCAAGGTTGCACGGGGATATCGAACGGGAACGTGCTCTGGCATACGGTGTCCAATTGTGTTTGCCCGGTGATGTTGTCGACGTTGATCGTCTTCGTATCCGAGCAGCTGCCGGCAGAATAGGTGACAACGTAGGAACCGACTGTTGAAGGATCGAAAAGGCCGTTCGGCTGGATGAAAGGGCCGCTCCAGGTCCCGCCTTGCGGGGTATTATCCTGGATCATGAACGGCGCTGTACCCGGACATGCCGCCTCATCCAATCCTGCATCCATACTGTCAACGAAGAGTGTGATCGCCGCTTCGCATCCGCCGGGAATTCCGTACGTGAGCACATGTGCCCCTGGTCCCGCCGTGTCCGGATCGAACGTCCCGGAAAGGCTGTCCAGAATACCATCGCCTGTCCACCAGCCACCCGGTGGAGAGCCGACCAGATCGAACGCGTCCAGCGACTGACAGACGGTAGCCGGTGCACCCACGACCTGCGGATCCAATACGACGATGGTGATGGTATTTGAAGCCTGGTTACCGGTCCCTGTCTCCGTGGCGGTCACGGAGTAGGTCGTTGTCGCCGTGGGGCAGACGGAGATGGGGCCTCGCACGGGGGCGAGACCATTGTCCCACGCATAGGTATAGGTCAGACATCCGTTCACATCGGCGGTCAGGTCAACACAACTCCCGGAACAGATCGTGTCCCGCTCAGCGAGGACCTCGACAGCGATGGGGCATGAAACGACCTGGGTATTGGCTGTGATCGTGAAGAACCATAGCGAATCACAACGATCGTAGATACCGATGCGGAAGGAGACGGTGTAGGGGCAGTTCCGCTCGAACGGGGGGTCGACCGACAGTTGCATGGCCACCGTTTCCCCACCATTGCACCCCACAGCACCCGCACCGGTCACCGCGGGGGCTCCCTGGCCCGTTATGCTGAACGCTCCAGGCGCGATGGAATCGCACGCGATGGGATAGCTGAATCGCAGGCCGATGGTACCACTTCCGCACACGGGCGCGGACGGGATCGTCATCACCGGTGGTACGGGTGGTGCCACAATACTGGTCCATTGCGCTTCAAATCCGCAGTAAGCCACGGTCGGGTCACTGACGAAGTGGATGGTCAGCACCCCGCTGCTGGCGGTGATCGGCGGTGGAGCAGTGGTGCCGGAATACGAAGGCCCGATCTGCGGGGAGTTGACCGACGGACCGTTGTGGAAGGTCAGGAAGTCATACCCCTGTTCGAGGCAAAAGACGGGCTGGAACACCAGTGTGATCTGGCTACCGGCGTCTATGGTGAAGACGAAGTCCTCGTTGTTACCGTAAAGGTTGCCACCGGGTCCCTCTTCGCTGTCGAGCAATATCCCCTTGCAGATGGTAACGACCGTATCGGTCATGTTGAACTCGGGCAACACCTGTGCTTGCGAACACATGACCAGGGCCATGGTGCTTGCAAGCGCGATGTTCCGAAGGTGCTGCATGGGCTTTCGCTCAAAGGCTGTCCTGTGCGGTTATCACGATCGCCGGAGTGGTGATCTCGTTGCTCTTGTTACCAGCGTTGTCCACCACGTGGAAGGAATACGTCATGATCTCTTCAGCACCGTTCCCGAGTAGGAAAAGCGGATCCAGCTCCACTTCCAGTTCCCCCTGGATGGGCACTTCCGTATCGGGAGGTGCGAGCGGGATGATGTGATAACCATCGGCAACGGCGAGACGACTGTCCTTGACCCACAGCGAATGATCGTCCGGATCGATACGACCGAGATCACCGTTCCCATCCTTGTAGCTGAACCGCAGGATGATGGGCTGCTCGAATTCCACCACAGCGGACGGACCGATGCTGATCAGCTCGATCTCGGGTTCCATCGGCATGATGTCGGCTTGCTCCTTCTTGCAGGCCATCAGCACGAGCGTGCACCAGATCGCTATGATGCCCGTTCTCATGCGACGATCCGTAGGGTGAAGTAGTCCAGCATCGGGGAGGTGGTCCCTTCGTTGGGGATCTCGGTCGGTGAGGAATGATCACCATCATCCACATACACGCGAACGAACAGCGTAGTGCCAACGGGATAGTTTCCGAGCGGCAGTTGCACACGATGGGTGTACGTCGCCGTACTGTTCCCCAGATCAGGACCCGTGAGCGTGGAAGATGTGGTCAGCTCCAGTTCCGGCACGGTTTCGAAGGCATTCGTAGAGGTGGCGATCTTCACCTTGTTGTACATGAGCGCTGTACTCGCCGTCCCATCATCCGAGAACGCGAACCAGAGATCGATCGTCCCGGCCGGCACTTCGATGGGCTGCACACCTTCGTCCGTTCCGCGCGGGTAAGGGTTGGTGGTGCTGCCTGCAGCGAAGGCGAGGATCCCCGTGACCTGAGGCTCCAGGTTGCCAAGGCTCGGTGTTCCACCGAACATGTCCTTCGCCCCACTGGCGATCCAACTGAAGATGGCCGCCCGGTAAGCTTCGGCGTTAGCGGGCCAGTCACTGTTCTCCGCGAGGGCCGGGGGCATGATGCCGGAAGTGTTGGGTACGGATACCGTAAGACGTTCGTGCAGGAAGGAAGCCTGGACATCACCCGGCAGCACGCGGTAGGTGAAGGTCTGTTGGGGGGTGTTCGCCATCACCGGATGGAACACCAGCGAGTTGTATGCGCTTCCGATGCTCCGGAACTCCGGCTCGAAGGTGCCGTCATGGCAACCGCTCAAGGCGCAGTTCGGGCGCAGGATCCGCTGGTGGATCCACGCAAAATTGTCCTGTGGGATACTCTCCACGGAGGGATTGGGAGAGCGGCGCTCGAGTTCATCGTACGGGTTCGGCGTCTCCTTCCGGCACGAAGCAAGGATGAGCAGGACGAGCGCTATGACGATCCAAGTGATGCGCATGGTTCAGATCCGATCGAAGAGCGAAAGCGTACCGGGGCTCAGGAATCCGGCACCGATCACCTCGTTCTTCACGCCAAGGATCTCCGCGATCGTGGGAACAACATCAGTGACAATACCGACCTGGTTCCCCTCGGAGCCGATGGCCAGGTTGGATGGCACGTTCGCGCCGGCCATCATGCCGAACACACGCAACGCGTTGGCGTCGCTGTGATCGAAAGAGTACCAGTCGTTCTGGTCCTGGATGGCGTTCGGTTCGCCATTGCGGCCGCATTCGGGGATCGCGATGATCACGGTATTGCCGGCCATCTCCGGAACCTGTTCCTGGATGAAGTCCCAAACATGGCCCACGGCATGGTCTGCGCGATGCATGGCTGCCAGATAGCCCGTGAAACTGCTGTGGCAGCCATCCACTCCGCTCATGTTCACCACGGTCAACGCCGGCTTGAACCACTTCATCACCTCGCAGGCGTAGCCCACGGTGGTGAGATCACCGCTGTCATGCACAGGCGGGTGCGCGATCGTTCCGTTCTGCGTCTTGGTGAACATCTCTTCCATGAAGGCCTTGATGTCCTGTTTCTCCTCCGCCGTGTTGCCGATGCTGGTGGGCACGCTACCGAGATGCTCGAAGCTGTTGTCGAGGAAAGCCTTCATCTCGTAGATGGGATCGAGCTGGTCCTGCGGATGGTAGACCTTCGCGTCGGAGAGATACTGGTCGCCGGCAGGTCCGAAGGTGACATTGGGCGCGAAGAAGTTCGCTCCGTACCGGGCGCCGTAGTTCGGGTTGATGCTGTAGTTCAGCAAGGGAACACTGTTGCCGATGGAGTTCCCGATGAACCAGGTCTTCGTCGCAGGCAGACCACCATGGCGACGCAGGTATTCGAAGATCGTCGGGTTCAACGGTTTCTGCTGAAGACCTTGCGTCGCAGCCGTATTCCCTTGCAACAAGGAGTTCAACCCTCCATAGTGGCCGGCGCTCACGGCACGCATCTCACGGAAAAGCGTCCCTTGTTGCTGCAGCGATTGGCCCAGTATCGGCTGGATCGGGTTGATGCCACCCAAGCCCGTACCGTATACGATCTTCTCGGGCGGTGGGGCGCCATCCAACATGTTGTAGAGAATGTTACCCTCCACCGTATCGTCCTGCGCATCGGCTATGTAGCGTTGCAGCACGGTCTCCTGTTGGCGCACGCCACCAGCGAAAAGGACGAAGACGACATGCTCCGCAAGCTGCGCTCCGGAAGCAGCGAAGAGGCGACCGCTGGGCAGGATGTACGGAGCGGCGAAGAGGCCCGCAGCAGCGGCTCCTGTTCGTTTGATGAACTTCCTTCGATCCATGGTCCTGAGGTTCAGTAGAACAGATATTCCTCGCTGAGGGCGAAGGAGAAGTAGATGAGCTCCGTGGTCACGTTCGGGTCCGCTGCGATGGTGTTGCGGAACCAGGTCTTCTCGGCTTCGGTAGGGTTGCGCACCAGGAACCGGTTGTACGTGTCGATGATGAACGCGTCCACATCGGCATGCATGAGGGAGTCCGACGGGATCATCACCCCGGGCTTGTTCATGAAGTTGCTGATGATGACCTCCCGCGCCAGTTGCTTGTCCCCGATGCTTTGTATACACTGGTCGATCTCGTACAGATCGTTGGCCGAGAGCGCCGTCTGGAACAGGTTGGCATGCAGGATCGCAGCATACTCCTGGTTGGTCTTCTCGCGGTCCTTGTCGCCATCGGACCGGCCCAGGTCCACGGGATCGACGTCATAGATGAACGCGTCCTTCTTGCAGCCCGTGACCAACGCCGCGACCAGCAGGAGCAGGCCTGGCGAACGAAGGAGAAGGGTTGCGGAGCGCATGATGCGTGTGTTCAGCGGTGACCCTGGCTGGTCTCTTGTGCAAGGGCTTCATCGCCACTTTCGCTCGTATGTCCCAGGATGGTGAAGGCGATGACCACAGCGATGAGTGCGGCTTGTACGAGGGTTCTGTATTTGGGTTCCATGGTGTTGGGTGTTGGCTTGGTTGCTGGGGCGAGGTATCTCCCGCCCTTATTGGTTGTTGGAGAGTCCGGCGTATTCATCGCCGATGAGGATGGAGCGTTGCAGGCGTTGCAGGTCGTGATCGGCCCGGAACGCGGTGGTGAGTTGGTAGGCCTCGAACGTGCTGGGGTCTCGACCAAGGAAGGTGCGGTAGCACAGGCGTACCAGTCCTTCGTGTCCCTCGGCACTCTGCACCAGGATGTCGAGATACGCGGCCTTGTTCTGACCGCTTTGTCCGAAGAGGAGCGCACTTGCATTGTTCTCCACCATCGTGTATCCGGCATCGAACTCGGCATCCGTCGGGTAGCGGAACAGCAGGTTGTCGAAGGATGCGTTCAAGAAGTTGAACGTGTTCATGTTGATCTCGTCGTACACGGCGTTGAGCATCATCCGCTTCACAACTTCGTTCACGTTGATCAGCCCATCCCGGAATTGGGTGCGGGAATTCTTCAATCGGAGCAATCGCTGTAGCGCGCTGTTGCTTTCACTTGCTCCCTGTGCGTTCCCGCTCAGCGAATCGGCCAGGGCCGCTTGGGCCGCATTCCCGATGAACCCATCGATCACCTCGTCGCTCACGCCCTCCAGGAAGCGGGCTTTGAAGCCTTCGTACTGCCGTTGGTAGTAGGCGTTCTTGTAGCTGGAATCACCTTCCACGAAGACCGTGCTGGTCATCAGCTTGTTCACCAATGCGATGCGCGATCCGGAAGAAAGGCCGGCGCTTTCCAAGGTGGCCACCTCGGCGTTCATCTCCGCATCCACCGGCTCACGGCCCAGCAGGTCGATGAACAAGCGGTTCACGTAGTTCTGCACCACGACCGTGGGTACTCCATAGTAGTCCGGCGCCTGGTTGTCGGGCCGCACCTCCACCTCTTCCTTCTTGCACGCCGAAAGGGACAACAGCAGACCGACCGCGATCAGCGTGGGAAGGGAGGTTCGATATGTCGCACAGGTCACCACAGGCGGGGAGTCCTGCGGCTGTCTACGCAGCAGGTTCCCCGAAGTGGACAAGAACTCGACAAAAAGAAGCTGGGCCACCGACGGGGCACGGGAACGACCCGACGAACATCGATGGCCCCGAACCGGCTCACTTCCCCAAATAGTCCTTGATCGCCTTCACATACAGTTCAAAGGCTCCGATCCCTTTCGGCGTCATACTGCATTGGGTGTTCGGGTAGTTGTCCTTGAAGGTCTTCGTCACGGTGATGTATCCGGCATCCTTCAGCTTCGTGATCTGTACGCTCAGGTTGCCGCGCGTTGCCCCGGTCTTCTCCAGGAGGAAATTGAAGTCCCCCTCTTCCACGGCCACCAGCAGGCTCACCACGGCAAGCCTGAGCTGGTTGTGCAGAACGGGATCAAGCGGTGCGAAGGCCATTCTCTTGCCGCTTGAGCATGATGCCCGGAATGATGTAGCCGAATACCATGCTCACGATGTGCAGCATACCCATGATGAACGGCTCCACGAAGAAACTGATCACACCGAGCACCCAGAATAGGACGCCACCGAAAATGAGCGGTTTGAACCGGATGAGCTGTCCGGTCGTGAACGTCGGCAGGCCCGTGAGGATGATGATGGAACCCACGGGAGTTGAGTATCCCGCAACTCCTGCTCCAACACCGGTGGCGAACAAGGTGATCACGAACGCCATCCACAGCCACATCATCACACGATCCGCCAACGTTTCAGCTTGCTCACGACGACCTTCACGTGCGCCGTAAACCGCCGAACCGATGCCACCGAGGATGCTTGCCAGGATCCAACCCCACCCTTCAGCGCCGGGCGCCGACCGTGCTGTGACGAGTTGTGCCACCATGGCCAACGTGAGCAATATCCCCCACAAAAGGAAGTAGAAACTGATGCGGTGGAAACTCTTCTTGGCCTGACCGATCATGCTTTCGATCAGCTTCAGACTTTGTTCGGGACTGAGGTTGGTGTCCATGGCTCGTGCTGTTGTATGGTACAAATGTAGACATGTTTACTTCATAAACAATATGATGGCCTACATTTCTTCCATGAAGCGCTCACTTCTTGTTGCCGGGGCGACGGGACTGGTCGGTTCGGCCGTGGTGGAACTTGCCTTGGCTGATCAGCGTTTCGGCCGGGTGATCACATGGGGGCGGCGGGCAATGCCCAACACGAACGGATCGGAACATTGGGCGCCTGGACCGGTCAGCCTGATCGAAGGACTGAGGAACGAGCGTGTCGATGCGGTGATCTGCTGCCTTGGCACAACGATGCGCAATGTCAAGGGAGATAAGAAAGCCTTTGTGCATGTGGACCTGGAGCTTGTCCTTGCCCTTGCACGCTGGGCGGAAGGTTCCGATACGCGCTTCTGCTTGGTAAGTGCGTTGGGCGCCGATCCGAACAGTGCGTTCTTCTATAACCGTGTCAAAGGCCGCGTCGAGATGGACCTTCGGAGGCTCACGTTCCAGGCCCTCCACATCTTCCGGCCTTCCATCCTGGATGGCCCAAGGAAGGAGGACCGACCGGGTGAACGGGCGGGTCTGGTCCTGATGAAATTCCTAGCCCCGCTCCTGCCGACAAGGTCACGCCCGATGCCCTACCGGACCCTGGCAAAAGCACTACTGAGCGCGGCGGCGGGAACCGATAGCGGTGTCCACATCCATACGACCGCAGGGATAAAGGCCCTGGCTGGTTAGAAATTCACCACACGGCCACGCGCCGTCTTCTCGGCTGCAAAAAGTTCCTCGCGAACGGGTTCCTTGAATTCGTTGAAGGAAGCCATCAACTCTTCCGCAAGTGGCTCGGTATTCGGGAACTCCTCCTTGCGATGGTCCACTTGCACACCGTTCTTCCAGAATCGGAAGCAGACGTGCGGGCCGGTGGCGAGCCCTGTGCTGCCCACCTCCCCGATGACCTGGCCCTGTTGGACGGCGCTGCCCTGCTTCACGAGGATCTTGCGCATGTGGAGGTACTGCGTCGTGTACGTGCCGTTGTGTCGGATCTTCACGTAGTTGCCGTTGCCACCGGAATGGCCGGTCTTCTCCACGATACCATCACCGACCGCGAGGATCGGGGTGCCGTACGCAGCAGCATAGTCGGTACCCAAGTGCGCCTTCATCACCCGTTGCACCGGATGCAACCGCTTGTTGCTGAACCCCGATGAAATGCGGCTGTACTTCAGCGGTGCTTGCAGGAAAGCCTTCTTAAGGCTCCTGCCCTCATCATCATAGTATTGCTCCACGCCATCGTTCTGTGCGAAGCGATAGGCCTCCTTCACACGGCCCTCACTGATGTAGCGCGCACCGACGATCTCAGGTTCGCCGTAGGGCACGCCGTCAACGCTCTTCTCCCGATAGACCACGGAGAACACATCGTCCTTCTGGATGCGGTAGAAGTCGACCGTCCAGGCAAAGACCTCGGCCAGCTGCATGGCCAGGCGGGGATCGGCCCCGGCCCGCGCAATGTCGTTGTACAACGCACCGGTGGCCAGGCAGGCAATGCTGTGTTCTTCGGTGACCACCGGCCGCTCACCGACGTTCACCGCAAGACCGTCGTGGAGGCGGAACACCACGTAGCGAACAGGATCGGCCTCGTACACGAAGTAGTCCGGGCCCAAGGCGTTCTCCTCTTTGAAAATGAAGGCATACGGATGATCCGTACGCATGCGCTTGACATCGAAATGTGGAAGTGCCAGCTCCACCAGGCCCTGGATGTCACCTTGCTCCACGCCACGCACGTGGAGCAAGGCGCCGAACGTATCGCCGGACTTCACCACACCCTGCTCGAGGATATACCCGGCCATCGGGATCCCGTACGCGTCCGGCGGCAGTGGCACGGTGTCCTCGGGCACGTCCACCACGGGATCCGGCACATACTCCACGCGCGGACTGACATCCACTGCCAGAAAGAAGAAACCAACGCTGCACCCGGCAGCGAGCACCGCAAGACCTTTCTGCCACAGTTTCATCGGACGACCAAGGAACGGCACTATTCGCTTGCCGGCGGGCGATGCGCCCACATCCTTTCCACGCCGGGATGTTCACCTGCGAGATCCGCCACCCTGAGCAATGGTCCTACTCCTTAGCGATGGGATGCACCAGACCCTCGTAGCCACTGAGCTCCATCTTGATGGAACCCACGATCACCTTGGCTTGGGCGAGGACAGGGATGCGATTGCCGTCATCGGTGATCCATACGTTGAGGTCGTCGTTGCCCTTGAAGATCCGCCCCTCCTGCACGACCGGTTGGAACTTCATGCAACGGTACTTCCCGTTGCGCAGCTTAATGGTCTCCCGCTTGACGAACTTCATCCGCAGGGGCCACAGTTCGTCATCGAGGAAGGTCATGATCATGAACTCATCGCCCGGTTCCACGGTGCTGAAGTCGAACGTGCGGGCGTAGTAGAATGCACTGAGCATGTCCTGCACGCTGGGCGGCACTTTGTGCGTGGCCTTTTTCTGCGTGGTCACCTCGCCGCGGACCTGGTTGTAGAGGTAGTCCTGGCTGAAGTTGTACCCACCCTCGCTCACGCGGCGCACGAAGGCGTATGGGAAAACGCCTTGGGCATCGAAATGCGTCTCGTAGAAATCGTCCACCTTGTAGAAGGTGTTGAAGGCCCCGAGGCTGCGGCCCTTGCCGGTGGCCACCCAGACCTTGCGGCCCTGGATCTCGCGGTCGCTTTCCTTCAATTGCACCACGGCTTCACCAGCATTCACCCAACCGTAGTGGACGATATACGTCAACTTCTCGCCGGGCTGGAACGCATTGTGCTTCAGGTCCCGAAGGGGATACAGTTCATGAGGGGCATCCGCGTCCTTGATGGTCGCCTGCTGCGCGAAGCTCATGGACAACAAACCGAAGCCGAGTAAAACGAACGTGGTTGAACGTGCCATGGCGCGTGGAGTGCAAACCGGATGCCAATGCGCTCTTGGCTTCTGGCTGGTCACCCTTCGCTGGTCGGCACGCTCCAGCACCTTAGAGCCAGCTGCCCGACGCGGCGATGCCCCGATCGCCTGGCGATAAGGGGCTAGCAGCAAGCAGCCTACAGCCTTCAACGCATTCATCATACCACGATATTGACGATCCGTTTCGGCACGACGATCACCTTCTTGGGGGACTTGCCTTCCAGGCGCAATTGCACCTCCGGGTCAGCCAGAACGGCGGCTTCCACACTTTTCGCATCCAAAGCGATGGGGAATTCCATCTGCAGCCGTGTTTTCCCGTTGAAGCTGATGGGGTAGCTGAAGCTGTCCTCCACCAAATGGCTGGCATCCCATTTCGGCCAAGGGGCCAGGGTGACACTGGTGCTGTGCCCCAGTTTCTCCCAGAGCTCTTCCGCAATGTGCGGGGCGAAGGGCGTGAGCGTGATCACCAGCGGTTCCAGCACCGCGCGCTTGTTGCACTTCAGCGTGCCAAGCTCGTTCACCGCGATCATGAACTGGCTCACGCTGGTGTTGAAGCTCATCTTCTCGATGTCCTCACTCACCTTCTTGATGGTGGCGTGCAGCACTTTCAGTTCGGGCTTGGTGGCGGCCTCATCGCTCACGCCGAATACATCATCCGCACCGTGGAAGAGATTCCAGAATTTCCGGAGGAAGCGGAAGGTGCCTTCGATGCCGTTGGTGTCCCATGGCTTGCTCTGCTCCAGCGGACCAAGGAACATCTCATACAGCCGCAGCGTGTCAGCGCCGTATTTCGAAATGATGTCGTCGGGGTTGACGACGTTCATTTTCGATTTGGACATCTTCTCTACCTCGGGCTCTGTCCTAGGCCGGCCGATATCCCCGGTGAGGAACCTAAAGGTCTCCTGTACCCCAGGGAATCGAGCTGCACCATTCAATCGAGATATGATGCCTGCATGAAAGATGAATTGCACCTCCTCATTGGCATCGACATTCAGAGAATCGATGAAAGGTCCCAGCAGCAGTTCTCCAGACTGAACATGCTTGACGTCGACAGGGAGTCGTTGGAACAAATAGTTGATGGGAAGGAACGTGGTTGAATTGGGAAGCCTGGTGCCCAACCCGCTGAAGTAATCCTTCGCATCTGCGCTGACATAGACGAACTTGGTTGGAGCCGGGAGCGTGATTTCTCCTTGTATGCCGTTGAGGTTCAAACGCAGCATAGTAAACTCTCGTGGGCCATCCGGTATGACTGGCACTATGCGAAAGATGTATTGTGATACACCCTGAATCATCCCCTGATTCACCAGCTTCTTCGCGGGTTCATCGAAGTTGATCCAGCCGCGGTCATGTAGGAACTTGGTCCAGAAGCGAAAGTAAAGCAGGTGGCCGGTGGCGTGTTCGCTGCCGCCCATGTAGAGGTCCACTTGCTGCCAGTAGTTCACGGCTTCCGGCGAGGCGAAGCGACCTTCGTTGTGCGGGTCCATGTAGCGCAGGAAGTACCAGCTGCTGCCGGCCCAGCCGGGCATGGTCGTGGTCTCCAACGGATGGCCTTGATAATTCCAGTTCGCGGCGCGTGCGAGCGGTGGTTCACCATCCTCGGTGGGGAGGAACTTGTCCACCTCGGGAAGCCTCAGGGGAAGCTCGCTCTCAGGCAGGGCGTAGGGCACACCATCCTTGTAGTAGATCGGGATCGGTTCGCCCCAGTAGCGCTGGCGACCGAAAGCGGCATCGCGCAACCGGAAGTTGATACGGCGTTCACCGGCACCGATCTTCACCAATTCATCGATGGAGCGCTTGATCGCATCGGGCACTTTCAGGCCTTTCAGGAATCCTTCGCTGCTAATCGTCGCATCCTTGCGTTCGTCGGCCTCCTTGCCGATGTCCGCGCCTTCCGTCACCGCGATGATCGGCAGGCCGAAGTACGTTGCGAAATTCCAATCGCGTTGGTCGCCGCCGGGCACGGCCATCACGGCGCCGGTTCCGTAGCCACCGAGCACGTAGTCGCCCACCCAGACCGGCACTTCCTTTCCGGTGAAGGGATGAATGCAGTACGCACCGGTGAACACCCCGCTCACCGTCTTCACATCGGCCATTCGGTCGCGTTCGCTGCGGTTCTTGGCCGTGGTCACGTAGGCCATCACTTCCTCCCGACGCTCCGCAAGCGTGATCACCTCCACCAATTCATGCTCGGGTGCCAGTGTCACGAAAGTGACGCCGAAGAGCGTGTCCGGACGTGTGGTGAAGACCTCGATATCACCCGCGCCGTGCTTGAGGTTGAAGCGCACCAAAGCACCTTCGCTCCTTCCGATCCAATTGCGCTGCGCCTCCTTGATGCTCTCGCTCCAATCCAGCGTGTCAAGCCCGTTTAACAAACGCTGCGCATAAGCGGTGATGCGCATGCTCCACTGCGGCATCCGTTTGCGCTCCACGGGGTGGCCCCCGCGCTCGCTCACGCCGTCCTTCACCTCATCGTTCGCCAGCACGGTGCCCAGCGCGGGACACCAGTTCACCCAGGCTTCACTGAGGTAGGCCAGGCGGAAGTTCTGCAGGATGCGATGCCTCGTGCGGCTATCGAAGGCCTTCCACTCGGCAGCGGTGAAGGCACCCAATTCCTCTTCCACATCACCGGTGAGGGCGGCGGTATCGGCCGCATGCCAGCCTTGGATCTCGAACCGTGCAAGCAACTCCATGATGGGTCGCGCGCGTTGCGCCTCGTGGTCATACCAGCTATCGAAGAGCTGTAGGAAGATCCACTGTGTCCACTTGTAATAGGATGGATCGCTGGTGCGCACCTCGCGGTCCCAATCGAAACTGAAGGCGATGTTGTCCAGTTGTTCGCGGTAACGCGCGATGTTCACCTCCGTGGTCTTCGCTGGATGCTGCCCGGTCTGGATCGCGTACTGCTCCGCAGGCAGGCCGAAGCTGTCGTAGCCCATGGGGTGCAGCACATTGAATCCGTTGTGCCGTTTGAAGCGTGCCACGATGTCGCTCGCGATGTAGCCGAGCGGATGGCCCACATGCAGTCCGGCACCGCTGGGGTACGGGAACATGTCGAGGACGTAGTATTTCGGCTTGGAGGCATCGTTCAGGACCCGGTAGGTCTTGTCGTTCCTCCACTTCTCCCGCCACTTCTTCTCGATGTCCTTCGGATCGTACTGCATAGTCCTGTGCTACTGAGCGCGAAGGTAGAAGGCGAGGTGAAGACCTACCGCAAAGGCGACGACGGCCACGTAGCCATGCCCTGCGCTGACGGAGCTACCGACGTCGCCGGGTGAGAAGTAAATAACAAGCTCCCGGAAGGAAGAAAAAAGAGCCGATCGCTATGTACCCCCAGCCCGGGACCGTGATCGGCTCACCTCCTCCTGTTCCGCTACGACCTGCCAACGTGTAACCGGCTGCCCCGGCTCCGATGAACTCCAAGTAGACACCGATGAGCAGGATGATCCCACCGCAGACGAAAGCCACATAAGGGCCGGCCGTCCCAAGGCTCGGAGGTTCTCGGTCTTTGTCCCGATCTCGCATGCAGTTTCGTTCTGATCCACCCTGAAGGTAGAAAGTGTAATGAAGACCCACCGCAACGACGCAGCGTCCGCAAAGAATTCGCAGCGCAAGATCTCCGTTGCGCTATTGCTGCGTTCTCTGCGCCGCTGCGGTGAATAGCGAGGCGCTTCAGCGCCCCATCCCGCCCCGGCCCTTACTTTCGCCGCCGCATGAGCGACCATCGCTATCTGAAGTCCCGGACCCGCACCTCGAACGTCAGCACGGTGATCGGCATCGCCTTGGTGCTGTTCATGCTCGGGGTACTGGGCTTCCTGGTGCTCAACGCCCACGCCTTGGAGCGCTATTTCAAGGAAAACGTACGCGTGGAACTGTTCCTGAAACGCGACCTGAAGGAAGTGGACGTGATGCAGTTCCGGAAAGAACTGGATACCGAGGATTACACGTACGAGACGCGCTACGTGACCGCCGAAGAAGCCGCAGAACAACTGAAAAAGGACCTGGGCGAGGATTTTCTGGGGGTCTTGGGCAGCAATCCACTGTATCCATCGGTGGAACTTCGGTTGAATGCCAGTTACGCCCAGGCCGACACGCTGAAGTGGATCGTGGAGCAATTGAAGAAGGACCAACGGGTCCAGGAGGTGGCCTACAACTCCTCAGTGGTGGAGAATATCGATGCGACAGTGAACAAATTGGGCCTGCTGGTCCTGCTTTTCACGGCATTGTTATTGGTCATCGCGATCGCGCTGATAAACAACACCATCCGCCTGGCGATCTACAGCAAGCGCTTCCTGATCCGTACCATGCATCTGGTTGGTGCGACCCAGTGGTTCATCAAAAAGCCCTTCCTGGGACAGAGCCTATGGCAGGGGGTGGTGGGTGCCATCGTGGCCATCGGTTTGCTGGTCGGTCTGCTGCAACTGGTGCAACATTACATGCCCGATCTCCTCGCCTTCACGGACATGTCGACGCTGGCGCTCCTGTTCGCCGGGGTGCTGGTCCTCGGCCTGTTGATCTCCCTGATCTCCACCTGGTTCGCCGTACGGCGCTACCTTCGCATGAATTCCGAGGACCTTCACTGGAGCTGATCCGATCGCACATGGCCAAACTCGACCTGAACAACGACATGGCCTTTACGGCCACCAACTACCGCCTGCTCTTGATCGGCATCGGCATCGTGGTGCTGGGTTATGTGCTCATGGCCGGTGGTGGGAATGGTGATCCCAATGCGTTCGATGAGGCCGAGATCTTCAGTGCCCGCCGGATCACGGTTGCACCCATCGTCGTGCTGATCGGCTACCTCTTCGTGGTGTACGCCATCCTGAAGAAGTCCACCGCGACCGGCTCCGACAAATGACCATCGTTCAGGCGATCGTCCTCGCGATCATCGAGGGGATCACGGAGTACCTGCCCGTCTCCAGCACCGGCCACATGATCATCGGGTCCACGATCATGGGGATCCAGCAGGACGAATTCGTCAAGCTCTTCACCGTGGCGATCCAGTTCGGTACGATCCTCAGCGTGGTCGTGCTCTACTGGAAGCGCTTCTTCCAGAGCTTCGATTTCTATCTGAAGCTCCTGGCAGGCTTCATCCCTGCGGTGATCGCGGGCTTGTTCTTCAAGGACTACATCGACCTGCTGTTGGAGAACGTGGTCGTTGTGGGTGTGATGTTGTTCCTCGGCGGCATCGTATTCCTCTTCATCGACCGTCTGGCCCCCGACACCGGTGGGACGACGGAACAGCCCATGTCCTTCAAACAAGCGGCCACCATCGGCGTGTGGCAGTGCGTTGCGATGGTACCCGGAGTTTCGCGCTCAGCCGCCACCATCATCGGGGGTATGACGCAGGGCTTCACACGAAAGAACGCTGCGGAGTTCAGCTTCTTCCTTGCCGTACCGACGATGTTCGCGGCCACGGTGAAGTCGATCTATGACTATATGAAGGATGGTGGCGTCTTCACCAATGAACACCTTCAACTCTTCGCCATCGGCAATGTGGTCGCGTTCATCGTCGCCTTCATCGCGATCCGGTCGTTCATCACATTCCTTACCAGGCATGGCTTCGTGGCCTTCGGCTGGTACCGCATCATCGTTGGCGGGGTCATCATCGCATTGCATCTGGCGGGTGTTTCGATGCAGATGATGTGATCCGGGCTTGCGGATCGTACCAGAACGATGGAAGTCCTCTCCCCGAACAGCGATTTCGTCTTCGACCCGGATTCCGGCGGTATCCTCCTGGTCGACAAGCCGTTGACCTGGACCAGCTTCGATGTTGTTGGAAAGCTCCGCATCGCGATGCGGATCGCCGCCGGGCGGAAATTGAAAGTGGGCCATGCCGGGACCCTGGATCCCTTGGCTACCGGATTGCTGATCCTGGCCTACGGGCCGTTCACCAAGAAGCTGCCCTACATCACCGGTGAGGAGAAGACCTACACAGGCACGCTCACGCTCGGAAGTGTAACCCCCACCTACGACCTGGAGAGCAGTCCTGAACCGTTCGGGGCTTGGGAGAACCTGGACGAAGCCACTATTCGGGCCGCTTTCGCACAATTCAAGGGCGAGATGTTGCAGCGCCCGCCGAACTTCTCGGCCAAACGCTTCGAAGGCGAGCGGGCCTACTGGCTGGCGCGGGACACGGAGCGTGCGCATCTGGTGGAGATCCCCGCCCGGAGCGTCCTGATCAACTCCTTGGAAGTATCGGCCATTCGTGGACCGGAAATTGATTTCGTAGTGGACGTAGGCAAGGGCACCTACATCCGTTCGTTGGCCCATGACATCGGACAGGTGCTGGGTTGCGGCGCCTACCTGTCAGCGCTCCGGCGCACGCGGATCGGCGAATACGATGTCTCGAACGCTGCGCCCCCTGCCGTTTGGTCGCAGCGGATCTCTGCTGAGGGTCATCGACGGTAGTACGTGAGGGTCTTCGCCCCCTTTGAACAGGCATATCCGCCTGATATACAGCGCATTTAACGTTCGGCACCTGATCGTACTATCTTCGGCGCCCCAAACCCCGGACCCGGGCCCGTAAGCCCGCTCATTACACATGAAACTTACCGCGTTCAAGTTCGCGCTCCCCAAGGAGCAGATCGCCCTGTACCCCACCAAGGACCGCGACGGCAGCAAGCTGATGGTGCTGCACCGCAAGGACGGGAAGATCGAGCACAAGAAGTTCAAGAACATCCTGGACTACTTCGATGAGGGCGACACCTTCATCCTGAACAACACCAAGGTGTTCCCCGCCCGCATGTGGGGCAACAAGGAGAAGACCGGCGCCAAGATCGAGGTCTTCATGCTGCGCGAACTCAACCGCGACAGCCTGCTGTGGGACGTGATCGTCGACCCCGCCCGCAAGATCCGGATCGGCAACAAGCTCTATTTCGGCAAGGATGACGAGCTGGTGGCGGAGGTGATCGACAACACCACCAGCCGCGGCCGGACGCTGCGCTTCCTGTTCGATGGCACCTACGAGGAGTTCAAGCACACCATCACCGAGATGGGCGAGACCCCGCTGCCCCGCTACATCAAGCGCGAGACCGAGCCCAGCGATGCCGAGCGCTACCAGACCATCTTCGCCAAGCACGAAGGAGCCGTGGCCGCGCCCACCGCGGGCCT
Organism: Flavobacteriales bacterium UBA3364; assembly: GCA_002360495.1. Taxonomy (GTDB): domain Bacteria; phylum Bacteroidota; class Bacteroidia; order Flavobacteriales_F; family PHOS-HE28; genus PHOS-HE28. Next base: position 46,603 of record DEQO01000196.1, on the reverse strand, counting down.
GCACTTCAGCCGCGAACTGATGAAGCGCATGGAGCTCAAGGGCATCCATTTCGCGGAAGTGACGCTGCATGTGGGCCTGGGCACCTTCCGCCCCGTGGAGGTGGAGGACCTCACCAAGCACAAGACCGACAGCGAACAGGTCATCATCGACCGCGAGGCGTGCGACATCGTGAACCGCGCCAAGGACGCGAAGAAGCGCGTGTGCGCGGTGGGCACCACCACCATGCGCGCCATCGAGAGCAGCGTGAGCACGGAGAACCACATGAAGCCGTTCAACGGGTGGACCAACAAGTTCATCTTTCCGCCCTACGACTTCAGCATCGCGGACAGCATGATCACCAACTTCCACATGCCCGAGAGCACCCTGCTCATGCAGGTATGCGCCTTCGGTGGCTACGACCACGTGTGGAACGCCTACAAGGTGGCCATCAAGGAGAAGTACCGCTTCTTCAGCTACGGGGACGCGATGTTGATCATCTGAGGAATGAGCCGCAAAGGCGCTAAGACGCAAAGAGGCCGCGGGAACTCCCTGCGGCCTTTCTCTTTCGGCATTCCTTTGCGCCTCTGCGCCTTTGCGGCCATCTTATGAGTTCCTCTAGAACCACCATTATCGTAGCAGGCGGATCCGGAAAACGGATGGGCGGCTCCATCCCCAAGCAGTTCATGCTGTTGAAGGGCAGACCGCTGCTCTGTTGGACCATCGAGGCGTTCCATGCCTTCGATCCGGCGATGCCGATCATCCTGGTGCTGCCCGAAGCGCAGATCCCGATCTGGAAGGCACTGTGCATCGGGCACGGGTTCTTCATTGAACATGAGGTCGTATCCGGTGGCGAGGAACGTTTCCACTCAACACGCAACGGGCTTGGAGCCGTAAAAGGCGATGGTGTGGTCGCGGTGCATGATGGTGTGCGGCCTTTGGTGAGCAAGGAATTGATCGCGCGCTGTTTCGCGGCGGCGAAAGAACATGGTTCCGCGATCCCGGTAGTGCCGATCAGCTCATCGGTGCGTGAGGTGAGCGGTGGAACAAGCAAGGCGCTCGATCGCACTGCCTTGCGCGCAGTGCAAACACCGCAGTGCTTTCGGCTCGAACTTCTGCGAACGGCCTTTGAGCTACCCTACGACCCTGCTTTCACCGATGAAGCCACCCTGGTGGAACGGCTGGGGAAAAGTGTCCACCTCGTGGATGGTGAGAACAACAACGTCAAGGTCACCACACCGCTGGACCTGAGGATCGCCGAAATGCAGCTCTGCTAAGCCGGTACATTTACAGCATGGCCGCAACGTCCGACATCCGCGAACTCTCCCAGGACGAGATCAAAACGCTCGTCGCGGAACTCGGTGAAAAGCCCTACCGCGCGAAGCAGCTCTGGGAATGGCTATGGAAGAAGAAGGCCCGGGCGTTCGACCACATGAGCGACCTGCCCAAGGCGTTCCGGGAGAAGCTCGCAGAACGCACGCTTTTCCGGCCGTTGACCTTGGTAGAGGAACAACTCAGCCAGGACGGCACGGTGAAATGTGCTTTCAAGACATGGGATGGTCATGTGGTGGAAGGTGTCTTGATCCCGACCCCTACCCGGCTTACGGCCTGCATCAGCAGCCAGATCGGGTGCAGTCTCACCTGCAGCTTTTGTGCAACGGGCAAATTGAAACGCATCCGCAATCTGGATGCTGCCGAGATCGTGGACCAAGTGACGATGATCGACGATCTCGCGTTGAAGCATCACAAGCAGGGCATCAGCAACATCGTGTACATGGGCATGGGCGAACCGTTGCTCAACTACGCCAACACGATGCGTAGCGCGGAACGCATCATGGCGCAGGATGGTTTGGGCCTGGGTGCACGACGTGTTACCGTGAGCACCGCGGGCATAGCGAAAATGATCCGCAAGCTGGCCGATGATGGTGCTCGCTTCAACCTTGCGCTGAGCCTGCATGCCGCCAACGATGAGAAGCGCGACAAGATCATGCCGATCAACGAGCAGAACTCGCTGGCCGATCTGAAGGACGCGTTACGCTACTACACGCGGGTCACCCGCAAAGACGTCACCTTCGAGTACATCCTGTTGCGCGGGTTCAACGATTCACTGGCCGACGCGCAGGAACTGGTGCGCTACGCGAGCGACGTTCACGCCAAAGTGAACTTGATCGAATACAACCCGATCGACGGAAGCGAGTTCGGCCGCACCGAAAGTGAGGATGCCGTTGCCTTCATGTACCACCTGGAGAAGAAAGGCATCGTCGCAAGGATCCGCAGAAGCCGTGGTCGCGACATCGATGCCGCCTGCGGACAACTCGCCAACAAGAACGAACCTGCTTTGAAGGACGGGGAACGCGTGATGAAGTAGCATTGGACCATCAGGTCCGATCCCGGCGTTTCAGAACCCCAGACCCACCTTCACCCCGGCGAAGAACGCCACCGTCTGGTCCTTGGACTCCTCCACCGAATACGTGTACTGGTCGGTCGTCAGGTCCACGCTTTGGTTGACGATGATGTTGTACCGGTCACGGTAACCGAGACCACCGTACAGGTCCCACATCCAATTGCTATTGGAACTGAGCACTTGGTAGCCCACGTATAGGCGGATATCGTTGTATGTCCGATCATCGCGCAGGTACACATCGGTGAATTCACCTGTTGGACCCTTGGTGCGGATATCCTTCGTGTACCGCAGGTGGGAGAAGTTGGGTTGCAGGTAGAGTCCCTGGGGCTCCAGATCATCCTCGAAATAGTATCGGAACCCAACGTGAAAACTGACCTGCGGGACGATCTCCGTGCCGGCGCCGTAATCATCGGCATCGTTCCCGTTGAAGGAAAGCGCGAGATAGTCCCGGAGGGTGACCCCGATACCGGCTTCAATGCTGAGCTTGGGGCTGATGGCCCGCTCGAAATAGATGGGGATCTCTCCCCGAAGGAACAGCAGCGGGTTGACCTTCACCACGTTCTTCACACAGTCGACCGTATCGAAAGCCGCGGCGAGCCGGTCCTTGTAGAGCACCACTTTCGTTTGGGTGGGTTGGGCCATGACCGTAGCGGTCGGGACCAGTAGCAAGGCGACCAGAAAGGGACGGAGCAAGGGGGTCGTGCGGGTCATGAAGAGCGAAGGTAGGGGGCGGCGCCCACTCCCGTTCAGACGACATTCCGCACCCATGGTTGTCCGCCGGGGATCGGCCCGATCCCCATCTTTGCCTTCCCGTGCCCAAGACCGAACTGACAGAAGCCCCGCCCCTGCTCACTTTCGAGGAACTCCAACGCCCGATCGCCGCGGAGATGAAGGCCTTCGAGCCTCATTTCCGCGAAGCCATGCGCAGCCGGGTGGCCTTGCTGGACCGGATCATGCACTACATCGTGAAGCGCAAGGGCAAGCAGATGCGGCCCATGTTCACGCTGCTCAGTGCGCGCCAGTTCGGGGCGGTGAACGAGAGCGCCTTCGTGGCGGCCAGCCTCATCGAACTGCTGCACACGGCCACCCTGGTGCACGATGATGTGGTGGACGATGCCAACATGCGGCGCGGGTTCTTCAGCATCAACGCGCTGTGGAAGAACAAGATCGCCGTGCTCGTGGGCGACTACCTCCTCAGCCGCGGGCTCCTGCTGGCCATCGACAAGGGGGAGTTCGAGCTGCTGCGCATCGTGAGCTCGGCGGTGCGCGAGATGAGCGAGGGCGAACTGCTCCAGCTGGAGAAGACCCGGGGGCTCAACTTCCAGGAGGACGTCTACTTCGACATCATCCGCAAGAAGACGGCAAGCCTCATCGCCGCGTGCTGCGCCAGTGGCACCAGCGCGGCCGGGCGCCCCGCGGAGGAGGTGGAACGCATGCGCCTCTTCGGGGAGCACACCGGCATCGCCTTCCAGATCAAGGACGACCTGTTCGACTACGGCAGCGGCCAGGATACCGGCAAACCCACCGGCCTGGACATCAAGGAGAAGAAACTGACCCTGCCGCTGATCCACGCCCTGGCCCAGGTGGACCGCAGCGACCGGCGCTGGATGGTGGATGTGGTGAAGAACCGCAACGAGGACGGCCGGGCCGTGGCGCGCCTGATGGACATGGTGACGCAGGCCGGCGGCATCCGCCACGCCACCCAGCGCATGTACGCATACCGGGACAAGGCCCTGGCCGTGCTGCATGGCTTCCCGCGGAACGAGGCCCGCGATGCCCTGGAAGGCCTCGTCCAGCTCACCGTGGAGCGCACCAAATAGACCACCGACAACGGACCCGGGACCATGCACCGCCTCCTCCTCCTCGCCGCCCTGTTGACCGCCTGTGGCCCCGCCGGCCCGGATGCCGGGAAACCGGTGCCCGCGGACACCACGGACAGCGTGGGCCGGCCGCCAGCCTCCGGCCAGGACGGCCGGAAGGTGATCCGCCTGCCCGACGGCGGTCGCATGGAAGGCCGGCTGCGCAAGGGCAAGCGCACCGGGCCATGGACCTCGTACTTCCCCAACGGCATGGTCCGCAGCCGCTCCACCTACATCCAGGGCCTGGAGGAAGGCCACACCGTGGTGTACCACGAGAACGGCAAACCCCTGTACACCGGCAGCTACCTGCACGGCATGCCCTACGGTGAATGGATCTACTACGACCCCAACGGGACCGAACTGAAGCGGGTGGTGCACGACAGCACCGGTGCGGTGGTCCGCTGAGGGGATCGTGGATCCGGTGTTCATATCGTCGTGCGCCGCGCGCGCCGGGGCCGCGCGCAGGGCCTTGAGGTTCAACGCCCGTGGGTGCCCGCGGCCCCGATCCACATGCCCGCGCACCGGGTCCCGGATCTCAACAACCGTCGCCCGGCCATCCCGGTCTGGGTAAACTCACGCCCCCTTCCCGTTCACCACCCCCGTTGATCGCCCCGCACGCCATACAGCAAGTGAAGGATGCCGCCCGCGTGGAGGAGGTGGTGGGCGAATTCGTGGCCCTCAAGCGCAAGGGTCCGCGCTACCTGGGCCTCTGCCCCTTCCACAACGAGAAGACCCCCAGCTTCAACGTCAGCCCCAACCTGGGCATCTACAAGTGTTTCGGCTGCGGCGAGGCGGGTGATGCCATCGGCTTCCTGCAGAAGCACGAGCACCTCAGCTACGTGGAGGCCATCCGCTGGCTGGCCAAACGGTACAACATCGACCTGCCGGAAGAGGAGCGGACACCCGAGCAGGAGATCGAACAGAGCGAGCGCGAAGCCCTGGGCGTGATCCAGCAGTGGGCGCTCAACTGGAGCGTGGAGCAGCTGTGGAACACCGATGAAGGCCGGCGCATCGGCCTCTCCTACTTCCGCGAGCGCGGCTTCAGCGAGGCCACCATCCGCACCTTCCAGCTCGGCTACGTGCCCGAATATGGAAGCCTGTTCGCGCAGGCCGCCATCGCCAACGGCTTCAACCCGGAGCTGCTGGAGAAGGCCGGGTGGATCAAACGCCGCGAGGACGAGGCTCGCACCCCCTGGGACTTCTTCGCCGGGCGCGTCACCTTCCCCATCCTGGGCCTCAGCGGCCAGCCCATCGCCTTCGGCGCGCGCACGCTGAAGAGCGACAAGAAGCTCCCGAAGTACTTCAACAGCCCCGAGAGCGTGCTCTACAACAAGAGCCGCTCGCTCTACGGCATCTTCCACGCGAAGAAGTCCATCGTGGAGCAGCAGCTGTGTTACCTGGTGGAGGGCTATACCGACGTCATCAGCCTGCACCAGGCGGGCATCACCAACGTGGTGGCCAGCAGCGGCACCAGCCTCACCGAGGAACAGGTGCGCCTGATCAAGCGCTACGCCCCCACCGTGAGCATCCTCTACGACGGGGATGCGGCGGGCATGAAGGCCAGCCTGCGCGGCATCGACCTCATCCTGAAGGAGGGCCTCAACGTGAAGGTGGTCACCTTCCCCGAGGGCGAGGACCCGGACAGCTTCGCCAAGCGCCATGGCAGCAGTGAGGTGGCCGCGCACCTGGCGAACAACGCGCAGGACTTCCTCGTCTTCAAGGCCGGCCTGCTCATGGCCGACAGCGGCGACGACCCGGTGAAGAAGGCCGCCGCCATCCACGAGATCGTGGAGAGCATCGCCCTGGTGCCGGACCTGGTGCTGCGTTCGCTCTACGTGCAGCAATGCAGCCGGCTCCTGCACATCAACGAGCAGGCGCTGATCAGCGAGATGAACAAGGTGCTGCGCCGGCAGTACCGCAGGAAGCTGGGCGGAGAGGCGAACCTGCCCGTGGAGCAGCTGGCCCCGGACATCGCCGCGCCGCAGCCCACCGTGGAGGACCTCGGCACCTCGCCGCAGGAGCGCGACCTGCTGCGCATGCTGCTGAGCTACGGGCACGAACGCATCACGGTGCCCGTGCAGGACGAGGACGGCAACACCACCGAGGAGGAGACCAGCGTGGCCGAACTGATGTTCGAGCTGCTCGCCCTGGACGACATCCTCTTCGATGAGCTCATCTTCCGCGAGATCTACCTGGACTACCGGCACACCAGCAACCTGGGCCACGCGGTGGACGCCCAGCGCTACGTGGGCCATGAGCAGGAGCACTGGCGCAACACCGCCATCGACCTGCTCACCGAGAAGCACGTGCTCAGCGCCAATTGGAAGGAGCGCCACAAGATCCACGTGAAGCGCGAGAGCGAGGCGCTCTACGACGCGCTGGAAGAGGCCGTGGACATCCTGAAGGAACGCCGCGTGGACCGCATGATCAAGGAACGGCAGGAACAACTGAAGACCGCCGACGAGCTGGGCGTGATGGCGCTGCTGCAGGAGATCATGCACCTGACCGAGGCCAAGAAGCGACTGGCCCGGAAGACCGGGCGCGTGGTGGTGGGGTGAGGACTTCCTTCCGCAGGACAGCACGGACCGCCGGGCAGGGGACGGACGCACTGCATCATCGAGCGTCCGGGGCAGCAGGACCCCCTGGAACGACCCGACCCCGGCCTCCTGCCGTGGCAGGAAGATCCGGGGTCGGATACAGGGCTGCCCGATCGTGGCAGGACGCGGACCGTCAGGCTGCGCGGCCCATCGCAGGATCGCTCTGCAGGCCTTCGCCGGCCACGCCGATGGCGCTTACGCAGAACCAATGGGCCTTGAAGCTCTCCAGCTCATCCACCAGGTGGCTCACCCGGGTGGTGTACCCAATGGCCTCCCAGTGGGCTTCCACGGTGGGGTCCATCGCCGTCATCCACACCTGGTAGCCGTGTGCGCCGCGCACCGGCTGCCAGCGCAGGTCCAGCTGGCCCTTCGCATTGGTGAAGCGGACCTGCAGCTTCTGGGGCGCTCCCGGGATGCCCACGAGCTCCCGCTTCTTCGCCATCTCGAAGCCTCCGGAGCTCAGCATCACCTCGTCCCCATTGCTCACCATGCGCTGGTAGTCCGCCAGCACGTTCAGCATGTCCGCGCACTGGCGGGACAAGGCGTTCCGCACCGCCTTCGCGGCTTTGCTGCCATGGGTGGCCTCCTGGATGGCGGTGTCCAGTTCGTCCGCCAGCGCCGTGGCGGCGACCATCGTCACCGGCGGCGTGGGGAAGTGGGGGTTCCCGGACATCTTGCCGATCACGTTGCGGAGCAACATCAGCCGTTTGGCGGGATTCAACAGATACAACGACAACTTTACCTTGGACTTCATGTTTTCCGGTTGCGGATCCGGCCACCGGATGGGTACCGTTTTTTGGTGATCCGAGGTGTGCAACGGGCCGCCGGATCGAGGGTTTCCGAACGGCTCCCGATATGCCGCACGGAATGATCGAAGTGCCCGGAACACCGCCGTGGGCAAGGGATACAACGTGTTCCATTCCCGGCGGAATAGTTTATTCCGTACCGCATATCGGCACGGGCAGGCCTCCACGTTCGATCGGATGTGCCTCCCATTTCGATCGAAGCTGCTTCCGCATTCGATCGGATGTGCCGCCTATGCCGATCGAAGGTGCTTCCACATTCGATCAAAGGTGCCTCTTATGTCGATCGAAGTTGACTCCACGTTCGATCTGATGTGCCTCCTATGTCGATCGAAGCTGCCTCCGCATTCGATCGAAAGTGCCGCCTATGTCGATCGAAGCTGCCTCCACATTCGATCGGATGTGCCTCCTATGTCGATCGAAGCTGACTCCACATTCGATCGGATGTGCCTCTTATGGCGATCGAAGCTGACTCCACATTCGATCGGATGTGCCTCGTATGTCGATCGAAGCTGCCTCCACATTCGATCGAAGGTGCCTCCCATGTCGATCGAAGTTGACTCCACGTTCGATCGAAGGTGCCGCCTATATCGATCGAAGCTGCCTCGCAGGCCGGTAGAAGACCCACCCAACCACGATCCGCACGGCGGCATGCGTCGCCTATCCTGCCCTGCGCATCCGATCCTCAAGTGACTTCACCACCATCTGCGGAGAACTCAACTCCTCGATCGTGCGACCGAGGAGCCGGGCGATCCGGAGAGCAGCTTCGACCCGTAATTCGATCTCGCCCTTCTCGACCTTGCAGAAGGTGCCCTGGCTGATGCCTGCTTCATGGGCGAGATACTCCTGGGTGAATCGATAGGCCACGCGCTGCGCATAGATGTTCCTGCCCAGGACACGGCAGATCTTACACTTGGTCATGGTCGGGGAGTTCGGCAAGGCATCCTACAAGGTAGTAGCCGGGGGATGCTCTGGATAAGGTCAGGCCTCGGGAACGATCAACCATGAAGTGTTCCTAACCCGGGCAGCCGGGCAGCAATTTGACCGCCGGCCCGGCAAGGTGATCGGCCTTTGTTCCAGGCAGATGCCGATGGCCCTGGCAGCGATCGCCATCCGCTACGCTGGTTCAAATGGCGGCGAAGCCGATAGGCCACTGCCCCCAGACCGGCGGCACCGGATCGCGGACCCACCATCCGCCCCCGCCCCGCCGCCGCTTCAGCCCTTCCGGCTATCTTGTTGCCGATGGACCGTGGTTTGACCCGCAACGAAGAAGCCTTGCCGGCCCTCCTGGCCGAACACCAGCACCTCGGCAACGGCAAGGCCCGCGAACTTCTTGGCTGGGATGCGGCCACCTACGCAACCACCCGGCAAGGCCTTTTGGCAAAAGTCCTTCGGGTCAGCGGCCGGGGACGGGGAGGCAGCATTCGGTTGGCGAAGCCAAGGGGTCCGGTGGCAGCGGGGTTGGTGGCTGATGGTTCTGTTGACTTATTCAAACAGGTAATGCCCTGGAACATGGTCTACAGGATCGATCATCTGTATCGATGAAGCTGAGGAATGCCCGTCAACAAACACGCCCTCATCCGCTACCAAGCCCTGGACCGCTGCTTCGCCATTGGGGGCAAGCGGTATTACTGGGAGGACCTGTTGGAGGCCGTGAACGAGTCGCTCTACGTCCACACCGGCAAGGACAAGGGCATTTGTCGACGCCAGCTCTTCGAAGACATCAAGTACATGGAGAGTGACCAAGGCTGGGCCATCCCCTTGGACCGGCACAACGAAGGCAAGCGGGTCTGGTACCGCTACAACGAGCCGGATTTCAGCACCAACAAGCGGCCGCTCAATGAGCATGAAGCAAGTCAGCTGAAGGAATCGCTCCTCACATTGAACCGCTTCAAGGGCGTGCCGCAGTTCGCATGGGTGGATGAATTGGTGGCGCGATTGGAATCAGGCTTCGGGTTGAAGCAGGGCGCAGAGCGGATCATCGAGTTCGAAGAGAAACCCTACCTGAAGGGCAGCGAGCACATCACCACCCTGTTCCAAGCCATCCTCAACAAACAGGTGCTGGAGGTGAAGTCCCAAGGATCCAAACAGGCGAAACACACGAAACTGCGCCTCCATCCCTACTACCTGAAGCAGGACAACAACCGCTGGTTCGTATTCGGACTCAAAGCGGGAACCAAGGGCCTCACCAACGTGGAATTGGACCACAACCAGGGCATGCTGCCTGTACCGGGTCGGTGTCCTACTAGCTCGAAGATCGGCTTAACAAAGCACCTCACTGGCGGATTTGGCGGCATCGTGCCAAACGCGTTAAGAAGGCTCTGGATAGTCCGAACCACTCGGAAGCTAAGGATGACCCGTGCTTGCACATCAAACCGGGTGTCCGTAAACAGTGGACGGCTTCTATTGCAAGACGTACGATATACGGACCACCAACGCGCGTACAAGGAATGAACGACAATATCAAAGATGTCGCAGCGCAGTTCGGTAGCATCGCTCTCGCTACGGGCCTGGCCTGCCTTAGCCAAGTGGTGAACAGCAAGATGGTCGAGGCGGTGTTCGGTAACATCGCCGCTAATCTGGCAAGTGGCTACATCGACCGTTTGGAATACAGGAAATTCCAACGCGCATTCCTCCGTTCCCCACATCCGACGTTGCTTAACCACGACCTACAGAAGCTCGTGATGAAGGCCCTGGATTGGACCATACAGAACCTGGGGACGCTGTATGCGGAACAGTTGAGTACCAAACAGGAAAGAAAGGAGAGCGCAGCCATGGTCGCCCTGATGCGGAAACGGATAGCATCCAACTTCAAATTGCTCAAGGTCGACAACGAGGAGGTGATGCAGATGATCGGAAGACCATTCGATGCAGACGTTGTGATCGACCGATGGAAGGTCCTCCAGACCGATGAAAGGCGTGATCCTGTTCCGCAAGCGTTCGAGGAATTCGTGCGCTCGCATTTCGCGGAACAGTTGCAGCTATGCCTTGGGGAACTACTGAAACAGCCGGAGAACAATGCGGCACTGATCGCTTATAACAAGCAACTGCATAACGCCATACTACAGGGGATCGAAGACCTGAAACTACAGAACGAGCAGCTCCTTGTCCGGATATCAAAACCGCTAGAGGAACCGAAGGGCTCGTCACACTACATCACGCCGGACGATATCAATGCCTGGTTCGGCAAAGGGAACGAGGCAATGGCCGAGAATGTAGTGCGCGCCGCGTTGGACTCCTGGACGGTTGAACTAAAGGCACGTCTTGATGTGATCATCGAGGAGATCAAGCGTTCGCGCGCGGATATTGCGAATATCCGTGTCACGGCAGAGGAGTTTCTCATCCTCGGCCGCGGTTTCGACAGTGCACTGCGGGAGAATTGGATCCACAAACACCGGGTCATCGTGCTCTTCGGATCAGCCGCTGTTCTAGTGGCCCTCGTGGTCTGGTCCATTTGGAAAAGCCAGGCGCCGTTTACAATGAGCCTAAGCCTGCATCGACCGGCCGACCTTGCACTTGCGCTCGACTATCCGGCATTCACGTTCCCAATGGAGATCACCATCATTACCGAGCGTGGCTCTATTTCCAAGAAGGCCACCTCGGCGACAGATATCATTTTCCGCGATCTCCCAGCCGAGCTGCGGGGCGCTGCGGTCGGTATCCGGGTGGATGGCATGTATTGGGAAAGCCGATTGGACACGCTTGTTATTGCCGAGGGAGATCACGCGATCGAACTGGTGCCTGACGAAGAACTGGCCAAGGTCATGGGTATACTGCGCAATGCCAAAGGGCTCGCTCCCCTCCCCCATGCCACGGTCCAGGTAAGTACAGACACGGTTGTACAGACCGATATGCATGGCACGTTCCAAGTGGAGCTCCCCTACCATATGCGACGCCCGCTCCATCTCCTCACTGTCACTGCACCCGACGGAAGTTCCATCACCGAAGAATACCGCCCGCGGTCAGGTCCTATCGAGCTATGGTTGGGCAGGTGAACAGCGCACTGGTTGGGTGGCTTTGGCTGCTGTTTGCCCCTGCACTCCTTGCACAAGGCACACAACTGCAAGGACGCATCGTATTCCAGAACAGCGGTTCACAGCCAGCGATCGGTGTGCTGGTGAAATCGGATGATGCCAATGCTACTCGATCCACGATCTCCGGGGCCTTTACATTGACGTATGCGAGCAAAGTTCCCGGTGACCGTGTAAACCTTACCGTCGGTGACACTGCACGCTTTGGTCGCGCAATTGAAGTGGTGAACCGTGAAGTGTTGGAGGGCGCGCGGCTAGGGAACGCATCCGCGGAGCCGCTTGTCATCGTGGTCTGTGACAAGGGACAGCTATACGAGGCCAAGTTGCGCTTCTACAACTTATTGGAGCGGCAGAGCTCCCGAAGACATAACGAAGCCTTGGCTGCCAATGAAGTAGCATTGAAGCGGAGTGATCTATCCGCTGCGGCGGTTCATGCGCTCGTTCATGAACGGGATAGTTTGGAAGAGCGCTTTCGTTCAATGCGTCAGCAGTTGGACACCATGGCCGCTTATCTTGCCCGGATCAACCTGGACCAGGCTTCGGCCCTTGTGCGCGAGGCCTTACATCGCTCGGAAACGAACGGTGATATAACTGTTATCCTGGATATCCTCACCAGCCAGGCGTTGAACGCTGCGTTTGAAGAGGCTGAGGGCATGCAACGTAAAGCCACTGATCGATTCGAGCAGCTGGCTGAAGCCTACGGGGTGCGGGCCCAAGCACTCTTCGCAGATGGGCAATTCGATAGTTCCGTTCACGATTTGCGAGCCCTGCTAAGGCTCCGCGAACACTACCTGCCAGCCGATACTGCCAGCCTGATACAAACCCTGGTCTTGCTGGAAGGAACCGAGTTCATGACCTCCCAATGGGATAGTGCCCGAGTGCACTGGCAGCGAGCAGTCGAGCTCGGTGAGCTGATGCCAGCTTTGGACCCGCGTGTACTGGCAAACCTTTACTGGCTGGCCGCTGCGCGTTCCATATACCTGGGCTCCTATGATGAAGCCCTGCGCCACGCGGATATGCAACTCCGCACATTGGAACGAGTGGAAACAGTGGACACTCTGCGATACATCCAAGCGGAGCGGGAGCGGGGTGTTTGTCTGGGGCACTTAGGCCGTATGGAGGAATTCCTGGCCTTGAACAAGCACATCATCGAAGAATACACCTTCACGATGCCCGATGATGGTTTTCTGGTTTGTAGTATCCTGGCGGACATAGGTGTGGCTTACTATGAATCAAGGAATGACCTGGACAGCGCATACCATTACCTGCGCATGAGTGCATTACTCTGGGAGAATATCCCCTTACCCAGGGACATGCAATTGGCCGGTCTTTATTTTAATCTGGCAGGATGCTCTTATGCCCAGAATAAGTTAGCCCTAGCAGAGGGTTACGCTAAGCGTGCGATGGCATTGAACACGAAGTTCCTTCCTCCCGGCCATGTCGGGCTGGCCCAGAACCAAGTGCTGATCGCGGCTATCCTCATGGACGGTGAACGCTATGAGGAGGCACTCCAAGCAAACGCCGATGCCATCCGCCTAATGGAACCCGTAGTGGCAAAGCACCACCTGGATCTGGTGCAGGCCTACCGTAACCATGCGGCCATCCTACACCGCCTGGGCCGTTTCTATGAAGCCCGACCCTATGCACAGCGTGCCCTGCGCCAGGATAGCCGGCAAATTACCCACCGCACGGCCTCAACGCTTGAGTTGCTTTCAGAGAACGCAACCTTCACCGGGCAGCACGACGTCGCTTTGGCGTACGTTGATACGCTGATGGCCCTATGGGGCGAAGCATCGTGTACGAACCGTTCCTTCATCGCCGAGGCCCATGCCAGCAGGGCCTTCGTGTTGAATTGTTTGAAGCGACCTGACGAAGCACAACGTGAACGTATTCAAGCATGCCGTCACTACGCCCTAGCGGAGGCCGAATACCCGGACGACCACACATTGCACATGGCCCGCGGCCGACAGCTGAGCTGGCTGGATGACGAACTAGCCGCGCTGAAGGAATTTCGGGCGGCCTTATCGCTGGCCAACGGGGAAGTGGCATTGGATCACGACGAACTGGGGGATATACATGATGAGCTGGCCAACGTCCTGTGCGACGTGGACAGTTGTGCGCAAGGCTACACCCACGCCCTTGAACAGCTCGCTATTGAGCATCGGTCCCATTCGGAACCGCATACCCACCTGGTCAGTGCTATTGACCGGGTGGCCGATGTCTTCTGGGACTTGGACCGCAAGGACACCTCGCTCATCCTTCTTCGTGAAGCGGTCGACATGCAAAGATCCCTGGACCCTTCTCCCGATCCACGGGTACGGCTCCTGCTCTTGAAAGCCGCAAGGCGCGTTGCCCGCGCCGATACCGCTTACGCCCTGGATCGCTTGAGGGAGAGCATGGGCGGTCACCACGTTGGGGCGTACGACGTACTCGATAGCCTGCGGTTTGATAATGAACGGAGCCGGGCACTCTTCGCCCTCGGCCGATATGAAGAGGCGGTGGAACTTGGGCTCGATGTCCTACAACGCACCAGGCAGCACTATGGCAAGCGGAGCACTTCGCTCATCCGTGTTCATGAATACCTCGCTAACATGTTTATGACCTTGAATGACCAGCGCAATGAGCGCAAGCACCGCCGCAGGGCAGCACGCCTGCGCTCAAGATTTGAGGACTGGAGAGCCGGACTGCATGGAAAGCTCGCGGCATAATCGTCCGGTGTGGTAAGTTCGTTCGGCACCATGACCGCAGGGCTGAGCGAAATACTTCAAAGCGAACAGGCAGTGAACGGACCGATCGTTGCAGGATTCAGGGCTGTCCTCCGGCTGCGACTGCTCCTACTGGTACTCGCCATATCCATGGCTGACCAGGCCCTGCCGCAGTCAGCTACGCTATCGGGGCGCATCGTGTTCCAGAACAGCGGCCTGGCACCTGCGGTTGGTGTGTTGGTGAAGGCTTCCGATGCCAACGCCACGCGGTCCACTTCGGCGGGGGCCTTCACCTTGCGCTTCGCCACCAAGTTACCGGGTGAGCGCGCCGATATCGCCGTGGGCGATACAGCGCATGGTAGCCGACCTATCGAAGTCGTCAACACCGATGTGCTCGCAGCGGCCCGTGTACCCCTGGCCACCGAGGAGGCCATGACCATCACCGTGTGCGATAAGGGTGAACTGCGTGCGGCAAAGCTGCGCTACGCAGGGCTGCTTGAAGCCGAGAACGAGGAAATCTATCGGCTGGCTGTGGGGGAGAACGATCGCCTGCGCGCCCAAAAGGACCTCAGCCGTGCAGAATTGGATCGCCTAACCTTGGAACGCGATAGCATTGAACGCAAATATGCCCTGGTAAGCCAGCAATTGGATACCATGGCCGCCTACCTGGCCCGCCTCAACCTCGATCTTTGCTCGGACCTGGTGCGCAATGCAGTGCGCCAACTGGAGTCCAAGGCGGGCCTCGAGGCTGTGCTGCACATCCTGAGCAACGAGCAACTGGATGCCGCCTTGCACGATGCCGAGCAGGCCGAAGAAAAGGCCCGCGAACGCTTCCGCCAACTCTTGAGCGCGTACCGCATCAAGTACGACCTCTTGCTCACGGCATACAAGCTGGATAGCGCGCGCGCCTGTGCCTACAAAGCGTGGGAGATACACAGGAAGCATCTTGGGGAGGATACCTTGGGCCTGATACGCAGGCTCCGGTCCCTTTCAGAGATCGAGAAACGCATGGGACATTACCAGGCCGCTTTGGATCATTTGCGGACAGCACATTCCTATTGCCCCATCCGGCACGCTGCTTGGGACGAGGTCCGAGCCGTTCTTTTGACCGAACAAGGGCAAGTGCTCGCAGGTATCGGGCGGTACTACGAGGCTGATTCTCTGCTGCAAATGGCCATTGCTGTCGTAGATGCGTCCGACAGTATCGATGCATCGGAACGGGCTTGTATCCAATTCCTACGCGGTGATATTCTAGCACAGAACAAGGAATTCGAGCAAGCGAAGGTCCTCTTCGAGACTATCGCCAAGGATACCGCCGTGCACTGGACAGGATACCCTAGAGTTTACCTGTCCCTCATGAGGGCGTTGGCCATTGTTGAGGCGGAAATTGGTGAACTGGAGAAAGCCAGGGACATGTTGCGCCAGGTGATCATTATTTGGGAGACCTACACAAAGAGCGCCCCTGGCGAAGAACTTGCCCAATGCTACATGGATGCTGCCGGCGTCCATTACCGATTGCGGGAGTATCGCCTCGCGGAGGCCTATACCCGAAAAGCCTTCCACATGAGGTTGAAGATCTCCGGACCAGACCATCCGGAGCTAGCCGGCGCCCAGCAGGCCTATGCCGCCTTGCTATTTCATCAAGGGCGGCCCATGGAGGCGAAGCCACATATGGAAGAGGCCATGCGCCTGAGCATGCTCAACCGTGTACCAGCGCATCCGGAGGTGCTGCAGGCCAAGATGAACTTGGCTGCGGTCTGTCAGGGCTTGGACGAACTGGACCAAGCAGATGAATTATGTTCGGACATCCAGGGATACGATGAGATCCTATGGGATGACATACGGACCACGATACGGAGTATCGAGACGAATATCAGCATCCAACGAGGGGAATATGATGCCGCGTTGAACTCCTTATTTAAGGCCTTGGACCTTACCACCAACAAGGTCAGTCTGGCCGAGATCCACAAAGATATAGCTGAGGTACACCGATGCGCAGGGAACAAGCGAGCCGCTATAACCCACGAGAGAAGGGCCCTCGACCTTGAACTGAACGTGGTGGAGCAATTGGATACCGCAGCGGGATCGGGCATGTATTACAGCATGGCGAAAAGGTATGCCGCCTTGAACAATTTCAATGAGGCTATCAAAGCTGCCCGGACAGCATTGACCTTGGATACTGCCGACCAGGGGCTGGACCATAGCGAGTTGGTCGCGGATCACGATCTGCTGGCCCAACTCTATGCGACGGCCGGGAAGGATTCTAAAGCTATCCGTCACGCGCACGCTGCCCTCACCATTGAAGAAGACGCGCACAGTGGTCCGAGCCGGCACGTGGTGGACGCTCAACTGCGACTCGCATTGATCCTCCGCAATGCCGAAGGTTACAGCAGGGCGGCCGACTCGCTTTCGCACCAGGCATGGAATACAGGGAGTGACCTGTACCGACCTGGTGAAGCCAAGTTTGCCCTGCTGGCGATCCGAGCGGCCAGTTGCGGAAGGTGGAACAGCAGAGACGTCCAGATGCTCCACCAATTGGCGGACTCGCTCAAAGGTCTGGCCCATTTGGACGCTTTGCAGGAGTTGGAGTACGAGAAATATGCCATTGACCTCGTTGTTCAGAGCGAAAGATGTCAGGAGGCCGAATCCCGTGCACTCAATTTGCTACGCAAGATCAAGCAGCGTTACCCGAAAGACCATATGCAGTTCGTGGACTGCTATGGCCAATTGCAGAAGATCTACCGTTGTTTGGATAACATGCGGAAGTACCACTACTACCGAAAGAAAAAGAGCGAGACGCTCAAGAGAGGTTATAAAGAAGAGTATATCAGCTTTTGATCCAACACTGAAAGGCCTTTCCGATCGACCACGAAGCATGAACGGAGTTCGCCGATCAGTAGGCAAGCCAAAGGCTTTGTAAATCGACCAACCATTAAGATCACTTCATGCTCTCCTTACCCGAACGACCTTATACTGACCTGTTCGAAGGATCGGGATACCCTGATAGCGGTGAAGCAGACTGCATGACCTGGAGGCGAATTGACATGTTACCACACGGAACCAAAGGCAATTCGGTTCCAGCCAGATAACCCATCACGATGCAGCGCTGGACAAGCACCATGTACGAGCACCCGATTACTTTGCTGAACTTGTCCACCACATGTCCCTCATCAAATCCAAACAACGCGTAGCCGACCACGGCGAGGTCTTCACCCCCGATTGGATGGTGGAGGCCATGCTCGACCTCGTGAAGGACGAGACCGAGCGCATCGACTCGCGCTTTCTGGAGCCGGCCTGCGGCAGCGGCAACTTCCTCGTGCGAATCCTGCAACGCAAGCTCGCCGCGGTGGAACTGAAGTACGGGAAGAACGAGTTCGAGAAGCGGCACTATGCCCTGCTCGGGCTCATGTGTACCTACGGCATCGAACTGCTCACGGACAACATCGCCGAGTGCAAGGCCAACATGCTGGAGGTCTTTGCGGAGTACTTGCAGCTGGAAGAGACCGACGACCTCTACCACGCCGCCTCGCATGTGCTGGCCCAGAACCTGGTACATGGCGACGCTCTCACCATGCTCACGCACGAGGGCCAGCCGATGACCTTCGCCGAATGGGGCTACCTGGGCAAGGGCAAGTTTCAGCGGCGTGATTTCCGTTTGGATGTGCTCACGCAGGCCTCTTCGTGGAAGACCGAAGGCGAGCTCTTCGCCGCGGCGGAGCGGCACGACATCTTCTCCCCGGTGAAAAGCTACCCGCCCATGACGGTAGGTGATTTGGCCGCACAGGATGTGGCCCCAACGCTCGAGCTGCCATGAGCACCCAAGCCAGCTTCACCCTGCGCGGGCGCAACCCCGATGTGCTCACCTGTATCGCAAACCTCAGCAACGATGAGGTCTTCACACCGCCGGACTTCGCGAACCGCATGCTGGACACGCTGGCCGAAGCTTGGGCTGCCAACAACAAAGGAGCCAACATATGGGCGGACCCCACCGTGACCTTTCTTGACCCCTGCACCAAGAGCGGGGTCTTCCTGCGCGAGATCACCAGCCGCCTTACCGAAGGCCTGAAGGACCAGATACCCGACCTGCGCACCCGCGTGGACCACATCCTCACCAAGCAGGTCTTCGGCATCGGCATCACGCACCTCACCAGCTTGCTGGCACGGCGCAGCGTGTATTGCTCCAAGCACGCCAAGGGCGCGCACTCCATCGGCAGCAGCTTCGCCACCGATGCGGGCAATATCTGGTTCGAGCGGATGGAGCATACGTGGAAGGATGAGAAGTGTACCTACTGCGGGGCAAGCCAAAATGCGCTGGACCGGGGCGAAGGGTACGAGACCCACGCCTACGCGCTCATACACACGAAAGACATCAAGGCTCGGATAACCGAAATCTTTGGAAAGAACATGCAATTCGACGTGATCATCGGTAACCCGCCCTACCAGCTAGGAGCGGATGGTGGAACGCGCGACGTGCCGATCTATCAGCACTTCGTTGAACAAGCAAAGAAGCTTGAACCACGATTTCTGTCCATGATCATCCCGTCACGCTGGATGGCTGGAGGGCTGGGCCTTGACGCATTCCGTAAAACGATGTTGAGTGACCGCCGAATGGCTGCGTTAGTGGACTATCTGAATGCAGCGGAGCTTTTTCCTTCTGTCGGGATTAACGGAGGCATTTGCTACTTCCTATGGGATGCTCATCACAATGGTGAGTGCGCGACGACACTGGTGCGTGACGGTCAGACCTACGGTCCACATCAACGGTGGCTTGACGAGTTCGACGTTCTAGTGCGGGATGTCCGTGGACTCGCTATCCTGAACAAAGTGCTCTCCAAGAAGGAGCCGTCATTGACGGAACTTCTATCCGCTGACAAGGAATTCGGCATGACTTCAAACTTCGATGGCCACCGACCGACCGCAGGGAAGAATGACATAGCGCTGTACTACAACGACAAGACCAAGCGCCAAGTTGGTTGGATGAAGCGCTCAGAGGTTCCGAAGAGTCAACATTTGATAGACAAGTGGAAGGTCTTAGTGCCGAAAACGGGTTCAGGAAGGGAGAGGGAGAAAAGCGGTGTGGACATGGTGCTTGGCCCTTCACTGATTGCCGCACCTCCTTCAGTCTGCACACAGACCTATCTCTTCTTCTTTGTGGACAGTGAGAGGGCTGCCAAGAGTGTGCAGTCATACCTACGGACCCGCTTTGCCCGCTTCATCATCTCACTTCGGAAGATCACGCAAGACGCAAACAAGTCCACATATACCTGGGTGCCACAGCAAACTTGGGATCGAGACTGGACCGACGCCGAGCTCTACAAGAAGTACGGAATCACTGAAGCAGAGAAGGTCTTCATCGAGTCAATAATCCGTCCGATGAACGCGGCGCCAGAGGCAAACGATGAATAAGACCGTCGATGACATCCTCGCGCCCAAGCCGGAAGCGCGGCCGCGCATCTACGCCTACTCCATCGCGGATGAGGCGCATAAGGGCCAACTGAAAGTGGGCCAGACCACGCGCAACGTGAAGCAACGCGTGGCGGAGCAATTGAAGACCGCCGCGATCAAGAACTTCACCATCGAGCTGGATGAAGCAGCCGAGCGCGATGATGGCGGCATCATTACGGACCACGAGGTGCGTGCCGCGCTGGCGCGCAAAGGCTTCGATCGTGTGGAGCTGGAGTGGATGCGCTGCACGGTGAAGGATGTGAAGGCCGTGTTGGCCGAGATCCGCACTGGCGCGAAGTTCACCGGCAGCCACCACGAGGACTTCCCCATGCGCCGCGAGCAGGCGGATGCCGTGAACAAGACGCACGCCTACTTCCATTCCATCTGGAAGGAGGACATGCACGCCGTGCCGCGCTTTCTGTGGAACGCCAAGATGCGCTTCGGCAAAACCTTCACTACTTACCAGTTGGCGAAGAAGATGGGAGCCAAGCGCGTGCTGGTGGTCACCTTCAAGCCCGCCGTGGAGGATGCCTGGCAATCCGACCTGGAGAACCACGTGGACTTCAGCGGCTGGCAATACCTCAGCAAGAACAGCGGCAGCGATCCGACGCAGATCGACAAGCGCAAGCCCGTGGTCTACTTCGGCTCCTTCCAGGACCTGCTGGGCCGCGATGCATTGGGCAACATCAAGCCTAAGAACGAATGGGTGCATGAGGTGAAGTGGGACCTCGTGGTCTTCGATGAGTACCACTTCGGGGCCTGGCGCGAATCGGCCAAGGAGCTTTTCGAGAGCGAGGAAGAAGCCCTTGCGCGCGAAGAGGCCCGGCTGGAGGACGAGAAGCGCCTGAAGGAGAAGGTGGCCGACCTGCAACAACCTTTGGAGAAGGAGAGCGAGTTCCTGCCCATCACCACCAAGGCCTACCTCTACCTCAGCGGCACGCCCTTCAAGGCCCTGGCCACGGGCGAGTTCATCGAAGAGCAGATCTTCAACTGGACCTATACCGACGAGCAGCGCGCCAAGGAAGCCTTCGCCGCGCAGCACCCCCCCGATAAGCGCAACCCCTACGGTGCGCTGCCGCAGATGCGCCTGCTCACCTACCAGATGCCCGATGAACTGCTGGCCATCGCGAGCGCCGGTGAGTTCGATGAGTTCGACCTCAACGCCTTCTTCGAGGCGAGCGGCTCGGGAGTGAAAGCCGAGTTCAAGCACAAGAGCGATGTGCAGAAGTGGCTGGACATCATCCGCGGTGATTATGCGCCCCGCGCGGTGGAGCACCTGAAGACCGGCACACGTCCGCCGTTCCCGTATTCGGATGTGCGGTTGCTGCCCTACCTGCAACACTCGTTTTGGTTCCTGCCCAACGTGGCGGCCTGCCACGCCATGGCCAACCTGCTCGCCGAACGACAGAATACCTATTGGAAGGATTATACCGTGGTAGTCGCAGCGGGAACGTCCGCTGGTATCGGCTTGGATGCCCTGCCACCCGTGCGCAAGGCCATCGGCAGTGGCTTCGACACGAAGACGATCACGCTGAGCTGCGGCAAGCTCACCACGGGCGTAACGGTGGCGCAATGGTCGGCCATCCTGATGCTGCGGAACCTCAAGTCGCCGGAGACCTATTTCCAAGCGGCCTTCCGCGTGCAATCGCCGTGGTCCATCAAGAACCCCAACGGCGACGACCCGAACGCAGAGGAGATCCTGAAGCCCATCTGCTTCGTGTTCGACTTCGCGCCCACGCGTGCGCTACGCCAGCTTTCCGAATACGGTATCGGACTATCGCCGAACGAACCGAACCCGGAGAACGCCGTGAAGGAGCTGGTGTCCTTCCTGCCCGTGCTCGCCTACGATGGCGCGAACATGACGCAGATCGATGCGGGCGGCATCCTGGACATCGCCATGGCCGGCACCTCGGCCACGCTGCTCGCCCGCAAGTGGGAAAGCGCCCTGCTGGTGAACGTGGACAATCTTACGCTGCAACGGCTACTGGACGACCCGGAGGCCATGAAGGCCATTGAGAAGATCGAAGGCTGGCGCGCCTTGGGCGATAACATCCTGGAGACGATAATCAACAAGAGCGAGAAGATCAAGGACCTGAAGAAGAAGGCGAAGGAGGGTGGGCTTACCGCGAAGGAGAAGAAGGAGCTCACGGACGAAGAGAAAGAGTACAAGAGCAAGCGCAAGCTGGTACAGGAGAAGCTGATCAAGTTCGCCACGCGCATCCCGGCCTTCATGTACCTCACGGACTTCCGCGAGAACACCCTTCAGGACGTGATCACCAAGCTGGAGCCGGACCTCTTCCAGACCGTGACCGGCTTAACCGTGAAGGACTTCCACCTGCTGGTGAAGCTGAAGGTGTTCAACACCGAGCAGATGAACCAGGCGGTGTTCGCGTTCCGCAGGTACGAGGATGCGTCGTTGCGATACACGGGCATCGAGAGCCACGAGGGGCTGAGGCATTATGGGTTGTATGATACGGTGGTGGCGAAAGAGACATGAAGTGGTCATTTGATTAGGGATCTATGACCCTCTAGATGGACGAGCATGAGCACTCCAAGGAACCATCACTTCGTACCGCAAGGGTATATGAAGCGTCTGGTGCGCCCGGATACGACCGTTCACTACGTGAAGAAAGGCTCTCGCATCATCAGCGACACCTCGACGAAGAAGCTCTGTAGTGAAATCGATGGGTACAAATTGGTCAGTGTTGCACCCGAGGATGCACAACTGCTGGACACCACATACAAGACCCTCTGGGAAGACCATTACGATGAAGTTTACAAGAACCTCGTTGATGATAGACAAGAGAGCATCGATGATCGGCTCAGAGAGCTGGTTGTTGGTACCGTCTGTTCACTTCTCTTTCGCTCACGCCGAATAGTGAATGCCGTTGATTCACTCATGCGGCAATCGATCGACTTTATGGCGAATGCAAGACGGCTGGATGGGTCACAGCCTAAGATTGGTGTGCTGGATGGCAAAGAGTATGAGCTCGAGGGGAAATCAGCGGACCAGCTTTGGGCAGAGTACCAAGCGAACACGAACAACGACGCAGTCCTCACCACTCAGTTCACCACGGGTTTTCGTCTTCAGCAAGTACGAATGGGTGACTCAATTAGTGTGACGCGGGTGGTTGGTACGACAGGATTCATTTCGTCGGATAATCCAACGCGAATACACTATCCGCCAAATGCTGGGATCGTTGCCCCGTTCAATGTCACCGACGTATTGTCGCTACCACTAAACGAAGAGTATCGTGTAGAACTCGTACCTGGAGTTCCTGGTGCGGATCCCAATCGGATCTACCGGTTTGAGTTGAAAGGAAGTGAGGCGGAGGCTGAAGTCCTCGATTACAACATCCGGCAGTTCAGTGAGGCTGAGAAGTTGATCATCGGTCGCAAGGGAGCATTGGAGGCAATCATTAATCACCTTAACCGGGCTCAAGCATGAATGCGAACGCGGTATCTCTCATCGGCATCTTCGAGAAAAAGATGCAACTGGAAGTACCCCTATTCCAAAGGCAGTACGTATGGAGCCAGGAGAAGCACTGGGAGCCCCTTTGGGAGGACATCAGCAGGAAGTTCGAGGACTATGTTGAAGGTCGACGCGATACGCCGGTACATTTTCTGGGCGCGATGGTTTTCGATCAGAAGCAGACCCCGACAACGCATGTGGAACGGCGCCAGGCAATCGACGGGCAGCAGCGACTGACCACGCTACAGATATTCCTTGCTGCATTCCGCGATTTCGCAAAGGAGCAGGGCTGCGAGGAATTAGCGAAGGAGTGCGAGGCGTACACGGTGAACAAGGGAATGATGGCGAATCCTGATGTGGACATGCACAAGGTGTGGCCCACCCAATTAGATCGCAAGCAATTCGCTGACGTCATGCGTTCGGGGTCTCGAGATGAACTCGACAAACGCCATCCATTGGTCCGCAGGAAATACCAACGAAAGCCAGACCCCCGGCCTCGTATGGTTGAGGCCTACATCTACTTCGACGATAGGCTTTATGACTTCTTTATCGGCCATGAGGATGAACCGCCGCTGCAAGCCGATAGTCCCATTGCATCGCGAATGGAGGAGTGTTTCCAGGCCATGAAGAGCGCCCTTCAGGTCGTGGTGATCGACTTGGACAAAGAGGACGATGCACAGGTGATCTTCGAGACGCTCAATGCTCGCGGTGAGCCATTGCTTCCTGCCGACCTATTGAGAAATTTCATTTTCCTACGAGCCGCGCGCAAGGGCGAGCCCATGGAGCAACTCTATGACCAGCACTGGCGAAAGTTCGATGAGGACTTCTGGAGAGAAGAAGTCTCACAGGGCAGGCAGTTCCGGCCGCGAAGCGATCTCTTCCTCCAGCACTTCCTGGCGAGCAAGCGTGGAACGGATGTGCCGATCAAGCATCTATTCACCGAGTACAAATGGTGGATTGAGAAGAAGCAGCCTTACGGTAGTGTCGCCGAAGAGCTGATGGCATTGGATAGGCAAGGTGATGACTTCAGGCGCATCATAGCACCACATGCCGAGGATAAATTGTACGAGTTGTTCAGGTTTCTCGAGGCATTTGAGGTACGTACGGTCTATCCGCTCTTGCTCCACCTCATGCAGTCGGAAGCGGGCCGCGAATTGATGCCGCAAGTAGCGTCAATACTGGAATCGTACATCCTGCGCCGTGCGTTCTGTGGGTATACGACCAAGAACTACAACCGCATCTTCCTGACCCTTGTGCGCCAGCTTGACGGGCAAGCGCCGACAATAGAAGCCGTGAAGGCGTACTTCCTTGGGCTCTCCGGGGAATCGACGGTGTGGCCCAATGACGCCGTGTTCAAAGAGGAATTCATTCATGGCGCGGTTTACGAGCGGCTCAATAATCCCAAGCTGGCGCTAGTGCTCGAACGATTGAACAAGACCTACCTGAGTAAGCAATCAGAGGATATCGAGATCAAGGGAGCGTCAACCGTAGAACACCTTTTACCTCAAGAATGGAGGAAGCACTGGCCATTGCCAGATGGTCAAGTAGGTATGACAGAATTCGAGCTCGCTGATGCGGATGACAGTGACGCGCGGGCAACCGCAACAAGAGCAAGGGAGAGTGCATTGCACTCGCTCGGGAATCTTACGATCATCACGGGGTCGCTCAACACCTCTGTCTCAAATGGACCTTGGCTTGCAAAGCGACAGGCGATCCTTCGCAAGTCATTGCTTCCGATCAATCAGCAGCTTCATGATGCGGAAACCTGGGATGAGGACAGCATATTGAGACGTGGCACAGAACTATGGAAGCGGGCCAAATCGCTGTGGCCCATGTAGGTTAGCGACCAGCTTACTAAGGCTCCCGTATCCCTGTTCCTCCACGGCCTCAATCCCGAGCAGCGCGCCGCCGTGCTGAGCGAGGAGAAGCGCCTGCTGGTATTGGCGGCTGCCGGTGTAGGCAAGACCAAGACGCTGATGTAGAATATCCTGCACTTGATCTTCGAGCAGTACGGTTCAGGTACGATGCT
Organism: Flavobacteriales bacterium UBA3364; assembly: GCA_002360495.1. Lineage (GTDB taxonomy): Bacteria > Bacteroidota > Bacteroidia > Flavobacteriales_F > PHOS-HE28 > PHOS-HE28. The sequence goes on along the minus strand of DEQO01000196.1, from coordinate 21,281 downwards.
TGTGTAGGGTGATTTCCCTTTGGTTCCGTATGTTCCCGTTCCGTTTTGTGGACAAGGCGATATTTCAGCCGTGGAACAACCGCTCATCATCGACCTGGAGACCGACCGCGTGGGCAAGCGCCTGCTCGCCGTGGGTGCGGTCCATGGCCGGGGTGAACTGCATGAGCGCAAGCTGGACAAGCTGGAGCCCTGGCTGCGGGAGGCCCGTGTGTTGGTGGGGCACAACATCGTGCGGCACGATGCGCCTTTCCTGCGCAAGCGGATGGGCGATGCGGCCCTGACGGGCAAGAAGCTGGCCGATACCCTGTGTTGGTCGGCCCTGCTCTATGCCGACCGGCCCTACCACAAGCTGGTGAAGGGCTACAAGCTGCACAGCGAGGATGGCGACAACAACCCGCTGAGCGATGCCAAGCTCTGCGGACAACTGCTGGAGGACCTGCTGGGCCGCTGGCACGCCCTGCCGCGGGCGATGCAGGCGCTATACCATGCGTTGCTGCATGACCGCTCAGGCTATGACGGATTCCTTCAGCTCGCCGGAGCCACAGGCGCATCGACGTCGGATGCATCCGCGTTGGTACTAGGCGCCCTTCAGGACAAGTACTGCCGCCATGCCAACCTGGATGCTATGGCCAACACGCACCCGGTGGAACTGGCGCATGCGTTGGCATTGATAGCAACGGTTGATGAGGCATCGGTTCTGCCGCCTTGGGTGGTGATGGAACTACCCAGCAGCGTGGACATCCTCGATGCCTTGCGCTTCAACCCTTGCACGGACCCCGCCTGTACGTATTGCGCCGCGAAGCTGGATCCGCTCAAAGGCTTGGAGCGCATCTACGGCTACCCGGCCTTTCGCCGCTTCGATGGGGAGGAGGGCATGGGCATCCAGGAGCGGAGCGTACGGCATGCCTTGGCCGGCGGTTCATTGTTGACCATCTTCCCCACAGGTGGAGGCAAGTCGCTCACCTTCCAGCTGCCAGCGCTGATGCAGGGCGAGCTGACTCGTGCGCTCACCGTGGTGGTATCGCCACTAGTGTCGCTGATGAAGGACCAGGTGGAGGTGCTGGAGGACCGCTTCGGCAACGTGCAGGCCGTGCAGCTCAGCAGTTTGCTGTCACCCTTGGAGCGCCGCAATGTGCTGGAGCGCATCGAGCAGGGTGGTGCGCATCTGCTCTATGTTGCGCCGGAGTCGTTGCGTTCACCCACGCTGTTCCGTCTGCTGCGCACCCGGCACATCGCCCGCTTCGTGGTGGATGAGGCACACTGCTTCTCCGCTTGGGGCCACGACTTCCGGGTGGACTACCTCTACATAGCACGCTTCATCCGCGAGCTGATGGAGGCCAAGGGCCTGAGCAGCCCCATCCCAGTATCCTGCTTCACGGCCACGGCCAAGCCGCAGGTGATCGCGGACATCCGCGACTACTTCCGCAAGGAGCTCGGGTTGGAGCTGCAGCCCTTCATCAGCCATGCCCGGCGCGAGAACCTAGCCTACGAGGTGATCCCGCTCGCCGATACCAAGCCCGAGACGCGCCAACGGAAACTCCTGCAAACGCTGCGCGAATGTGAATTGCCGGCCATCGTCTACGTGTCGCGTACCAAGCGTGTGGATGAACTGGTGAAGCTGCTCGCAACGGCGGGCCTTGCGGTGCGCGGCTATCACGGCAAGCTGAAACGGGAGGTGAAGCAGTTGAACCAAGAGGCTTTCATGCGGGGCGAGGCCGAGGTGATGGTGGCCACCAATGCCTTCGGCATGGGCGTGGACAAGGAGGATGTGCGCACAGTGATCCACTACAACATCTCCGCCTCATTGGAAAACTATGTGCAGGAAGCGGGCAGGGCGGGTCGCAAGAAGGACATACAAGCCCGCTGCCTGGTGCTCTACCACCCGGATGACCTGGACGGCCATTTCCAGTTGCTCCGGCAGAGTAAACTGAACCAACAGGAGATCGATCAGATCTGGCGTGCCATCAAGCGCATGACGCGCTTCCGCGACCGGGTGAGCAAGTCGGCGTTGGAACTGGCCACGGCAGCCGGCTGGGACCGGGAGATCAAGGACCTGCAGAACAAGGTGACCGCCTCGCTTGCCGCTCTGGAGGAACGGGGCTACTTGAAGCGCACGCTGAACAGTCCGCAGGTGTTCGCCACCAGCCTGCTGACGAAAGACCTGGAAAGCGCCTTGCGGTTGGTGCATGGCAGTGCTGTACTCACGGCCAAGCAGAAGGAAGATTGTGCACGGGTGCTGCAGCGCATCATCAAGCACGATGAGACCAAGTTGGACGAAATGGCGGAGCAACTCGGTATGGAGCTGCGCCAGGTGATGCGCACGGTGCAACTACTGCGAGAGTTGAAGGTGCTGGACGACCATGAGGACCTCACCGCCTTCGTTGACCTACGGCCAAGGGTGGGGTCGATCGCACGGTTGAAGTCTCTGATGAGTCTTGAGAAGGTGCTGCTCACCCAGCTTGGCACGGGACCCTTTACAACCAGCTTGCGGGCCCTCAACCAGGCTGCCATTGACGCGGGTGTCGACAGTCAACCCGCCGATGTACACGGGCTTCTCAACTATTGGAAGCGGCGGGGCTTCATCCGCACCGCGCGCGTGGCCAGGACGGAGCAGACTTACCGGATCACCCCACGCTCCGATCCAGATGACATGCGCCGCGAGATGGAGGAGCGCCACACGCTCGCCATCGCGTGCCTGGACCATTTGCAGGACCTGGCCACCACCGCCCAGCAAAGCCAGCAGGAGCGCAAGGAAGAAATGCCCGTGCCCTTTTCCATGGTCGGCCTGCGCGACAAGTTGAGGGAAGGGCTTTTCGCTCAGGAGCAGGACCTGCGCGCGGTGGAGAAAGCGCTGCTCTACCTGCACGAGGGCAAGGTCATCAACCTGGAGGATGGCTTCATGGTGATCTACCAGCGCCTGAACGTGGACCGACTGGAGGAGGATAACCGAAAACGTTTTACCCGGGACGACTATGCCCACCTGGACCTGCACTACCGCAACCGCACGGAACAGATACACATGGTGGGCGAGTATGCCCGCAAGCGCAGCGAAAGCGTGGAGGCGGCCCTGAGCTACGTTGACGACTACTTCAAGCTGGACCACGAGGCCTTCATCCGCAGGTATTTCCCCCAACGGCGTACGGAGATCACGCGGTCGATCAGTGCTGAGCGCTTCCGGCAGCTGGTGGGTGACCTGGACACCTCACAGCAGGCCGTGGTGCAGGACAAGTCGCAGCATATCCTGGTCGCCGCCGGTCCGGGAAGCGGAAAGACGCGTGTGCTGGTCCACAAGGCGGCCAACCTGCTGCTACTGGAGGATGTGAAGCCCGAGCAGTTCCTGATGCTGACCTATTCGCGCGCCGCCGCCCTTGAGTTGCGCAGTCGCATCCATACGCTGGTGCCCGAGTATCGCGGGCTCATCAAGGTCACCACATTCCACAGCCTGTGCTTCGAGCTCACTGGCCAGCTGGGCGACCTGGAGAAGTCCGAAACGGTCATCGGCCGTGCCATCGATGCGATCGAGAAGCAGGAGACGGACCTTTCGATGATCGCGAACAAGAGCGTGATCATGTTGGACGAGTTCCAGGATGTGGATGCGGACCAGTGGCGCTTGATCCTGGCCATTGGCAAGGTGGCCGAATCCCCTCGCATCATCGCCGTGGGCGACGATGACCAGAACATTTATGCGTGGCGCGGTGCATCGCCGGAGTTCATGGCCGCCTTCCGAGGCACCTTCAATGCAACCAGCCACAGCCTGCTCACGAACTACCGTAGCAAGGCCACTCTGGTCGATCTGACCAACCATCTAGTAGAGGGCATTCCTGGCCGCATCAAAGCGGGGGAGCACATGGCGGCCCATGAAGACAATGTGGGTCTCCAACGGGTGATCACCTACACGGGCGGCTTCCATACATCAGGGCTTGTGGAAGACCTGATCGGTCGCTCCTATCCGGGCACGACCGCTTTGCTCACGCGCACCAACAGTGAAGCGCTGATGGCCGCATCCATGCTGATGGAACGCGGCGTAAAGGCCCGGTATGTGGGAGGTTCTGATGGCTTCGAGACCGGAAGACTACGCGAACTGCGCCGGTTCATGCAGCTGCTTCGGGCCGAGTTCCCGCAAGCGGGTGTTGTGCCCAAGGAGTTGTGGCTGAAGGTGCGGGAGCAGTTCCTGAGCGAGATGGGCGAAATGCCGCTGCTCGCCGACCTGCGCGACCTGTTCGCGCTGTTCGATGAACGCTATCAACAGCGATACGATACCGGTGAATGGGCGGCGTTCTTGCGGGAGATCCGCATCAGCGATGCCGTGCGCGGCGAGGAGCGGACCGTGATGGTAAGCACGATGCACAAGGCAAAAGGGCGCGAATTCGACAACGTCTTCGTGCTGCTCGATGATCAGCCCATGGAACGAGCGGAGGACAAGCGCTTGCTCTATGTGGCCTGCACTAGGGCGAAGGAGCGTTTGGTCGTGCATGCCTTGCAACCGTTCGCTACGGACTTCAACAGCCCACAACTCGAGCGCAACCACGACGGTATGCTTCATCCGTGGCCGGAGCAGCTGGTCTACGTGGCAGGTATGAAGGACGTGAACCTAGGGTCAAGCGGTTACAACCAAGGTCGCATCCAGCGCTTGCTTACGGGCGATGGACTTGTGCCTTGCAGCATCGACTTTGCGAACGGCCCAGCGCCTGGCTTGGGAACGAACGATGGTCCCGTGGTGCTCTTCTCCCGCAAGTTCAAGACCGAAGTGATCGAGCGCTTAGCGGAGCGCGGCTATCGGGTGAACGGTGGTTCAGTGGGCTACCTGGTGGAGTGGTACGAGGAAGAGAAGAAGAGGCATATTGAGGTTGTGTTGCCGAGGGTCATGTTCCAGAGAGGGCAGGATTGAGCCTGACGCAAGCCACTAGTCCAGGCTTTAACCTCCGTCCAACAACCACATCATCGGCAGGGACCTCGATATGCACCAGCTCTCATCGTGCAGTTCGTGTAAGAAATGAAGCGGTTCTTTACGGGTGTGTGATCACTTGAGGCGGACCTCCGTGGTGCCCTGAGTGCCCCCAGCTGTGTATTCGAAGGTGCCCGTCAGGTGGGTCGCATCGCTTTCATCCCGGACGAGCCTCATGGTACCGGTGAATTCGCGATTGCCTTTGATGGTAAAGTTGGCAATGACGGACGTTGGTTTCTGCTTACCATCGGTCAGGGTCACGGGGAAGCGGCTCGGTGCAGCGCGCATGTCCTGGCCTGCTGGCTGGTAGTGTGTCTGCTCCCCGGTCCCGGTCAGGCGGTGATCGGCCGCCTCGCTCACACCGATGCTGTAGACATAGACCTCGCCGTCGAACTTGCCTCCATCGGAGCTCGTCACCGTATTGGTGACCGTCCAGCGCCCGCTCAGGTCCGGCAACTCATCCTCCGGCTTGAGCTGGTTCCACAAGGCGATCGTGCCACCGGCCAGTGAAACGATCGTGGCCGTGATGCCCAGCTTCCTGCCGAACGAGGAACTCTTCTCTTCCATGGTGGTGGTCCGTTGCCCGAATATCAGAAGAAACAGCGAAATGCTCAGCCACTATCCCAGTCCTGTGGTTCAGTGCAGGCGGGAGCGTGTAGTTGGTGGTAGCAACCTTCACCAACACAAGGTCTCCGATTCGGTCACCCTCGTCTTACTCCCTACTCCGTCGGCCCATCATCCACCACCCCCGCTCCCGCAAATGTCATTGTTCGCTCCGTAGGGCCTGTGGTCGTGCAGCAGTCCGGCCATGGGATACGTGTTGCGATAAGTATGCAACTAGCCTCGGGGGTGCAAAGGCCCATGAGCCGCGAACAAATCACTCCAGACCCCCTAATGATGTCCAGTGCGCGTACACTTCAACGAAAAGCTCCTCAGCGCTGCGCTGAATGCGTCAATGCAGCCCAACTCAAAGTTGCACTTGAATGTAGTAGGCAAAGCACACTACGTGGCAGTAATGGCAGCCCCCGATACCGCTGTTGGCAATGCACCGGGCTTTCATTTCACGCCATGGACCAGGATCTCCCGCGTCAGTAAAGAGGCAAAAGTTCAGACCCTGCATGGGTATAGTGCGAAGATTAACTTCGTCTTCAGCTCGTTGCATACCCATTTGCATTCCATCTCTAAGTCATCCAGCATGTCTCAACAGAAGCAGCTTTTTTTCGCCGCCCTCTGCGTCTTGATTACCGGCGGGCCTACCACCGGGCAATGGGTCGCATCGAGTGAAGAGTCCGTGTCGTTTTCAAAGGAGAAGAGCTCATCATCTCACAGCGTGGCTAGTGAACCAATGCCTTGGGCACGGATCGGTGATATGGCGACGGCCGGTTATACGGGTGATGCCATCGGCATCAGCCCTAGCCAAACAGGGGCATTCTTGCGCGCAGGCTTCCAGAAGTTGGCGGGAACGGTGAGCCAGGATGGCCTTACGTTGATATCCACTTCTGGAAAAGGTGATACGCTGCAATTGAGATCAAGTGCATTCGGACGGTCTGGGTCTATCGTGGCTCTGCCCACCTCGGGCACCGTTGTGGTGGACGAGAAACTGGTCACATTCGGGCGCACGGGTCTGGTGGAGGAATACTCGGTCAGTGCGGATGGCGTGAGACAGGACTTCATCATCGCAGAACGCCCATCGGGTGCAGGTGATCTGATGGTTGAACTGGAGCTGTGCGGTGCACAAGCAGCAGCGGCTGCCGATGGCGTATTGCTCACAATGGGTGAGACAGGTCGCAAGCTTGTCTACAATAGGGTGCGCGTGACGGATGCAATGGGTCAAGAGCTCGTCGCCTCTTTGGATGTACGCTTCCCTTCATGCTTGGTCATGCGCGTTGCCGATGAAGAGGCCGTCTATCCGGTGCGTATCGATCCCACCTTCAGCGATGCCAACTGGGTGAGCTTGAATCCAGGCCTTCCTGGTACTAGTGGCTGGGTGAAGGCTGCCATTGTGGATCAGAACGACGATTTGTATGTTGGGGGTTGGTTCTCTATCGCAGGCACCGTCGCTGCGAACAACATTGCGAAATGGGATGGTAGCACTTGGTCCGCCGTTGGCGATGGGACGAATGATGAGGTCCTCGCTTTAGCCCATAGTGGTAATGACATATATGCTGGCGGTCGTTTTACCTCTGCTGGTGGCGTGTTGTCGAATTACATCGCCAAATGGGATGGAAGCAACTGGTCGGCGTTGGGCTCCGGACTCAACGAATTGATCACCAATAACGTATCTGCGTTGGCGGTAAGTGGTTCGGATCTTTATGTCGGTGGGCGGTTTACTAATGCAGGTGGGTTTGCCGCGAACAACGTGGCCAAATGGAACGGTAGTACCTGGTCGGCTTTGGGCAGCGGTGTAAACGATCCAGTAGCGGCGATTGCTGTGGATGGGCCTAACGTATACGTAGGTGGCAGTTTCACAACGGCCGGAGGAAACCTGGTCAACCATATTGCCAAATGGAATGGAAGCACTTGGACGCCTTTGGGTGTGGGTGTTGGTAGCCTGAATAATGTGGTGGTCAACGACATAGTGGTTAGCGGAACGGATGTTTACGCAGGTGGGAATTTCACCACGGCCGGAGGGATCGCGGCGAACAACATTGCGAAATGGAACGGCAGTAGCTGGTCAGCACTGGGCGAGGGGACGAATTATATTGTTTACGCGCTGGCGATGCGCGGAACGGATCTCTATGTTGGTGGTGATTTCTATCCGTCGGGTGGTGTTGCGAATAGCATTTCCAGATGGGATGGCATAGGCTGGTCGCCCGTGGGTACTGGCTCGAATCCCACCGTTTATACACTGGCATGGTCAAGTACAGATTTTTTTGCCGGGGGGGGTGGGCCTTTCACACTATTAGGAGGTGGTGTTGCGGAAAACATCGCGAAACTGGATGGCAGCAATTGGTCGGTCCTTGGCACTGGCATTGATGATGCTATTGAATCGATTACGGTCAGTGGATCGATTCTCTATGCAGGTGGCTTATTCACAACAGCGGGCGGGTTATCAGCAAAGCACATTGCGATGTGGAACGGAAGCAGCTGGTCGGCGTTAGGCTCCGGAATGACCGGCTGGGGCGGCTGTAGCGTCAGAGCAATGGCTGTGATCGGCACGGACCTCTATGCTGGAGGCTACTTCACCACGGCAGGTGGGCTTCCTTGCAACGGCATCGCAAAGTGGGATGGAAATAGTTGGTCGGCATTGGGGACAGGAACGGATTATGGGGGGTCGGTAAATGCATTGGTCGTAATAGGAACAGATCTCTATGCATGTGGAAACTTTGCTTCTATGGACGGTGTAACTGTCAATAACATCGCGAAATGGGATGGTAGCAGTTGGTCAGCATTGGGTTCAGGATTGGGTTTTAGTTCAACTTTTGGGGGGGGTGTAGGCGGCATGGCTGTTATTGGCTCGGATCTATATGTTGGAGGCTTCTTTGTCTCGGCCGGTGGGCTTCCTGTAAACAACATTGCCAAATGGGATGGCACCAGTTGGTCCGCCCTTGGTGTCGGTACCAATAATTCCATTGGGGAATTGGCTGTGAGTGGAACTGACCTCTATGTCACGGGGGGCTTTACCACCGCAGGTGGGGTAGCCGCTAACCGCATCGCGAAGTGGGATGGTAGTAGTTGGTCCAACCTCGGTGCCGGGGTCGACTTGTTTGTGTATGCCATTGTGGCTAACGGCTCGGACATCTACGTCGGTGGGAACTTTGACTATGCAGGCGGGTTGGTCGCAAGGCGTATTGCGAAATGGGATGGTAACAACTGGTCTGCATTGGGCAGTGGAATGTCGGGGGATGTCCGCGCTCTTGCTATCGATTCGGACGGGCAACTTATCGTCGGGGGTTCCTTCGGCTATGCTGGCAGCACACTTTCGCCCTATATCGTTAAGGGGCTCATCGGGCCGGATAGCGATGGTGATGGTATTGTGGATACCCTGGACGACTGCCCGAAAGTGGCCGGTCAGATCGGATCCGGCTGTGACGATGGCGACCCGAACACCACCAACGATGTGATCGGCGCCGATTGCCTATGCAGTGGTCTCATTACCGGCGTGGTCGATCACAGCACAGCAACCACCACCATTACCTATTACCAAGACCTTCGTACGATTACGGTAATACAGTCCACCGCAGGGTTTGTTGAGGTCCTCGATGTCACTGGACGCATTCTTCAGAAGGGGATTGGCCGCATGGTTCAGTTCGATCTCAACGGTCTGCCGACAGCCGTTTACATAGTTCGAGGGGAAGACTTCGTGCGGCGCTTAGTAGTGGAGTGAATGTCAGAGCCCTTTCAGAGCTCGTCATCGAAGTCCGGCTTTGGTGCCTTGCGAAACGGGGAGTGACATCACTCGATGATATATGGTGAAATTCAGCTCGCGGAGTTGCAAGCACATTTGACCGGTAGCTCATACGATAGAGCAACTGGCATCAGCGTATGTGTACATTTTTACCATTGGGAGGGTCATCCCCATCGATCTAAAGCGCAGCCAGTCCCCATTTAGTCCGTTCGACTGTCGATAGCCGTTCGTTCATGGAGCGCATGGGGAAGGGGAATTGGCTGCCTATCAATCCTCCCAATAGCGGTTATCATGTCCATCTCTTCGGGTCGCTCTTGTATCCGTCGCTCTCAAGTCTGCGCAATTCATTAAAGCTGTTTTCGGAACAGACCTTGATCACTTTCCACGCTTCTGCAAAACCAGGCTTCGCAAGATTGTTACTGATGCCGTCGCACCAGTTTCTCCAGGTCTTCGTACTTACCCGGCCTTCCATTCTCAGGAAGACCTGCTCGTTGGTCAAGTCGATGTAGTGATAGAAGTCAAGCATGTTCTTTTTCAGGCAATCCTCATTCAAGGGCTTTCCCAAGTGAGCATCTATTGGAATTTCGCGGATAGTTGCTCTGTACTGCGCGTTAAGGTTGTCTTCAAAGTCCGTCTGGGCTTGTCGTCGTGATTGCAGGAGTGCGAATGCCGCAACAGGTATGCTAATGGTTGTTGCGATTGCAGCAGTCACCCCTGCCCATTCCGAAAGTGATGCAAGATCCATGTAGTTCATTTTGTACAGCCGCCGAAGGTCGTCCGAAGTGGGCCTACGGTCAGGCTCAAAGTTGAACATGAAGTTGATCCGCATGGCACACCGCGTAACGGCCATTTCAAAACCTCCTCAGGGGCTTCCGCAGGAGACCCTGCGCCTGCGTAGCTACTCCGTCGGCCCACCATCCCCCACCCCCTCCATCGCCGCCTGCCCCCCGGCAGGCACCAGCGAAAGGAAGTCCAGCCCAGTGCTGTCCCATGGCATCAACGCCTGCGCTGATCGGCCTTGGGGTGAGGAGCGTGGCCGAGCCCTTCGGTGCAGCTACCGCACCAGCGTGATGCTGCCGTTGCGCCGCACGCGGCGCATGCCCTCCTGTGCCTGCCAGGCGTAGTCCAGCGTGTAGGCATAGACGCCCACGGGCAGGTCGTCGCCGGTCCAGGTGAAGGCCGGGTCGGTGGTGCGATGGAGGCTGCGCCCCCAGCGATCGTAGAGCTCCAGCGCGAAGGCGGTGGGCGTGCAGTCCATGCCTGCGGCCAGCACATCGTTGATGCCGTCGCCGTTGGGCGTGAAGCTGTTGGGCAGGTACAGCGGGCAGCGGCAGTTGCGGGTGTGCACGGTGACGGCATCGCTCGCGGTGCATCCGGCGGTGTCGGTCACGAACAGCGTGTAGGTGCCGGCCTCCTGCACGGTGAGGGTGCGGGTGGTGTCGCCGGTGCTCCAGTGCAGGATGCCCTGCACGGGCCCGGGGTCCAGGGTGGCGGGGACATCATCGCAGGTGCTCACCTCGTCGCCCAGGGAGAAGGCCGGCCCGCCATGGCGCACCTCCACGGTGTCCACGAGGGTGCTGCACGGCAGTTGCACTTCCACGGTGTACCGGCCACCGCTGCTCACGGTGATGCTGGCGGTGGTCTCGCCGGTGCTCCACAGGTAGGCGGGCGTGTGGAAGGGATGCGTCCAGGTGGCGTCCAGCGTCACGGACGCACCGGCGCACAGCAGCGTATCGCGCAGCGCGACGGGATCGACCGGCGGCGGTGTGGGATAAGTGTCCCAGTGGTTCGGCAGGCCCCAGGTGCTGGGGTTCGTAAGGGCCACGGCCTGGTCGATGAAGCCGCAGCCGGCACCCGCCACATCCGGCTCTGGGATGGCGCTGAGGAAGGTGGCGCCGTTGAGGCGGGCGGCATAGAGGCGGCCATCCGGGGCCATCTGCAGCGATCCGAAGGCGCGGTTCGCCTGCACCACGATCGTCCCGGTGCTCATGGGATCGGTGCTGCTGAGGTCGTACTGCCGGATGGTGCTGTAGCCGATGCCGTTCTCCAGGCCGTGGTCGCTCAGGTACACCAGGTGTCCGTTGGGCGCGAATTCCACCCCGTAGCCGCGGCTGAAGAGCTCTGCCGTGCCACCGATGCTGTCGCTGAGCAGGTCGCTGAGCTGCCCGGTGCTGTTGTCGAAGTCCATCACATCGAAGTAGGTGGACGACCACCAGTCCGTGGTGCTGTACGGGATCAGGTTGCCCCACGCGCTGGCCAGCCTGGTGCCCTGGTCGTTGATGCGCATGCAGCCGATGATCGAGGCGCCCGAGCCGTCGGGGTTACCGTTCATGCTGCGCCCGATGTGGGTGACCACCGGACCCTCCACCCCCTGGCAGGTGACGAGGTAGGCCAGGTAGGCATCGCTCTCCCAGGCGTGGTACAGCACCCACACATCGCGGCCGTTCGCATGGCGTGTGGCGGTGAGGCGCTCGGTCACGGGCCCGTCCAGCACCACGTTCGCGATCACCACGTCGCCGTTGCCACCGTTGGCGCTCATGTCCACGATGCTGTACGCCGCGTTGGGCTGCCCGTTCCATGTGCCGGCCTCGGCGGGTGCGGTGAAGATGTAGTAGCGCTGCGGATCGTCCGGCATGGGCACGATCAACGCGCTCTGGCTGGTGCTGAAATTGCCGAAGAGGCCCGTGCCGTTGGGCATCACCGCGCCGTTGCGGTCCCATACGTTCTCGCCGTTGGTGTAAAAGAGCAGCTGGCCGGTGGCATCGCGGATGCTGGCACAGCCTTCGTCCGTGCTGAGCGGCGTGCTGATGGCCACGGGCGTGCCGCTGCTGAAGTCCAGCCCCGCATTGAAGCCGAAGGGCCAGAAGCCATGCTGCACTTGTGCGGAACAGGTCGCGGCCAGGGCGATCGCCGGTATGACGGGGGGGATCCGCATGGGTCCTCGCTAAGGAAGACCCGGTCCGCGGGCGGCGCGATGCCTGGCGGGGCCGGAAGGTTCAGGCGGTGCCCGATGGGGCCGGATGTGCGGCCCGGCGCAGGCAGGTCCGCGACCGGTGACAGGTTCCCTGAACGCCGCACCCCATGGCACGCAGCAACATATAAGCAGGCCATTCCAATGGCGTGGACACCTCGGTGAGATCCGGCTCCATCCAGAACCCGGCGAAGGTCACCTGTGCCCTGAGCAAGGACCTGAGCCAGGTGGTGGTCACCGTGGATACCGGCATCAACGAGAAGACCGCCCCACCGGGCTCCGTTGCGGTGGCGATCCAGCACGCGGGTGCCGCACCACCTTTGCACCACACCGCACCAGATCACCCACCTCCATGATCGCACGCCTGGCCTCGGCCGACCTCCGCACCCGCTTCGGCACCTTCCACGAAGTGCTTTACTACGATGGCCGCACGCAGAGCCATGCCCTGGTGATGGGCGATGTGCGCGAGGGTGAGGAGCTGCTGTGCCGCGTGCACAGCAGCTGCATCTTCGGCCATCACTTCAACAGTGTGGAATGCGACTGCCGCGAGCAGATGGAGCAGGCCCAGGCGCGCATCCAGGCGGCGGGCTGCGGCGTGGTGATCTGGCTGGAGCAGGAGGGCAAGGGCAACGGCCATTACGCGTTGTTGCAGAGCATCGCACACAAACGCGCGGGCCTGGCCCAGGGGGATGCGTACGAGGCGGTGGGCTTTGCCCGCGATGCGCGGGACTACCGCGCGGCCGCTGCGATCCTCCAGGACCTCGGCGTGCGCAGCATCCGCCTGCTCACCAACAACCCCGACAAGGTGGACACCCTCACCCGCCACGGCGTGGTGGTGCAGGGCACCGAGCCGCTGAAGGTCAAGTGAGCGCTGCTCAACGAGCTCCCGGTGGCGTCGAGCGCCTCAGTCCCCCACTGCTCAGCGCGCCAGCACGAACCGCGTGGCCATCGCCGCACCGCCGTCATCGCGGAGGGGTTGGAAGAGGAATATGCCAGCGGCCAGGTCGGCCAGCGGCACCTGCAGCTGTTCGGTGAGCGGGAAGCGTCCGGTGTGGAGGGTGCGTCCCTGCAGGTCGGTGATGCGCCAATGGGTGATGTCCACCGCATGTGCAGGCCGTTCCACCTGCAGCAGGTCACCCGGACGCAGGTGCACGGCGAACGCGTCGTCCGCATCCAGGGATGCCTGTCCGGTGATGACGTGCAGGTAGGGCGCTGAGGGTGCTGTGCATTCCTCCGTGGTGATGCGTCGTGCGGTGTATGCGCCCGGCACCTGGGGTTCATGGCAGGTGCCGATGTCGATGGGCTCTGTGCCTCCGTTGAGGTACCAGCCGTAGTCGTTGGAGAAGGGGGAGGCGCAAAGCACGCCGCCGATGTTCTGGATCACGGGCACGGGCACATCATCGAAGAGCAGAGTGATGCTCACATCGAGGGAGAAGACCAGATCGGGGCACTGGCCCGGCGCGGCCCAGGCGGTGTAGCTGCCGCTGCCGGTCACCATCAGTGTGGGGTCGTCCACGACGGGCATGGCCACGCCATCGCGGAACCAGGTGATGTTCGCTGTGTAGGGTGCGTTGAGGGTGAGCGTGGCGGTGTCGCCCAGGCAGTAGCGCAGGATGCCCCCGTTCTCGATGGTGTGCGGTGCATCGCCACCGCTGGTGGCCATCAGGGTGGGGAAGGCCCAGCCGTCCACCAGCACCTGCTCGCTGATGGCGGTGCATCCGTTGAGGGTGCCCTCCACGCGGAAGCGGTAGCCGGCATCGGCCTGGAAGTTCACCGCGAGGGTCTGCTGCGTGGCGCCGGGGATGGGCACACCCTGCTTGTACCACTGGTAGCTATCGTATTGCTGGGTGGTCAGCTCCGCCGTGGTGAACGGGCACAGGATGAGGCCCACCGGGGTGATGGTGGGGCTGTGATCGCACTGGGCGGTAACGGTGCCGGCAAGGGCAAGGGCGAGGAAGAGGGAAGGAAGGCGCATGGGGAGAAGGGTGAGGTCCATGGGACGGGATGGGGAGGTGTTTGTTACAGGGCCCTCTCCCACGGTGCGAAGTACCCCCGTGCACCGGCCTTGCGAACTTGATGCGGATCAAGAACGACGCCGGTGTGTGTTGGCCCGGTCTGCGGGCGGCGCGATGCCTGGCGGGACCGGAAGGTCCAGGTAGTGCCCGATGGGGCCGGGTGTGGGGCACGGCGCAGGCAGGTCCGCGACCGGTGACAGGTTCCCCGAACGGGAAAACGCCCGGCCTCTGGAAACGGGTGTGGCATGCGATGGCCCTGCCCCACACGCACCCCGCCACCACCGATCAATGCCCCCGTGTATCTACATTCGGCTTGCCAGGCTCGCACAAACTGCACACTTCGCACATGGTGAGGTGGCCTGCAACAACTCCCCCATGAAAACCATCCTCCCCTGCCTCGGCCTTGTCGTGTTGCTGTCCGGTTGCGGCGGTGCGGCGCCACCCGCTGCAACGGTCGCCGCCAGCCCGAGTTGTAATGTGGACGAATTCGTCGCGGCGCTCTTGCTGCCGGAGGGTGCGGCGCACGGTGCGTGGCAGTTGGCGCCGGGCATACTGGACAGCGTGACCTGGCAGGAAACTGAACCCGTTGCCGTGAACGGCCAGTTGGTGCGGCGTGGCGAAGTGGTCTTGCACGCGCTGGACAGCGATGGCCAGGACTATCCGCAAACCATGTCCGTGACCCTGGAGGGGGACGCCGATGGATACACGCGCTTCGGCCTCACCTCGGAGTCGCTGGATGGTGGCTTCGACGTGCTGGCCATGAGCAGGTGCATCGGCGGGCTCGCCGGGTCGCATGCGGACACGAGCTACTTCTGCGACGAGGACCTCCTCTACATCTCCGGCCTGCTGAAGCTCCACGTACCAGGCAGGAAGCCCACCTGGATGAGCATCCACTCCAGTGGCGGCACCGAGATGGCGATGCATTGGCTCTGGTTCCTGCAGGAGCGCAACGATGACTACGAGCTGCCCTGTTAGGCGGGCTGGTCCGCACATGGCGTTGCGGTGATCGGATGAGCTTGCCGGCTGCGAAGGCGTCCTTCGGTATTTCCGGTTACATTCACCTGAAATACCGCACCCCATGGCACTCAGCAACCTTCAAGCAGGCAATTCCAAAGGCGTGGACACCTCGGTGAAATTCGGCTCCACCCAGAATCCGACGAACCTGTCGGTGAACGGCCTGGTCAGCGGATCGAGCACGCAGGTGCAGTTCACGGTGAGCTACGACCCGGCGAACTTCACCTGTGCCCTGAGCAAGGACCTGAGCCAGGTGGTGGTCACCTTCACCGGCCCCAACAAGACCCCGGGCACGGCGGTGTACACGGTGGATACCGGCATCAACGAGAAGACCGCCCAGCCGGGCTCCGTCGCGCTGGCGATCCAGGCCATCCCCACCGGCCAGAGTTCCGGCACCACGTTCACGTTCACGAAATCCACGGGCGGTGGTGGCAGGCCCCGGAGGCCGGCCCGCACCGTCGCTTGATGGGGCGGAGCCGCCGCGCCCCGCGCGTGCTGCGCGCGGGGATGATGGCCCTCCTCCTTTCCCTGGTGGCCGGGGGCAGGGCGCAGTCCGTGAAGGAGCGGGCCTGGGCGGACAGCGTGCTGGTGGAACTCGCCGCGCACAAGCAGGATGATGCCCACCGCGCGGCCGACCTGGCCCGGCGGGCCCTGCGCGTGCTGCAAAGCGCCGGCGACCCCTGCCAGGCGCTGCACCTCCGCTCGCTGCTGGCCAACTACCTGGACCGGCTGGGCGCCGTGGATTCGGCCGCCGCGCTCTTCCTGGATGACCGGTTCTCGCGGATCGACGGCTGCCCCGCGCCGGTGCAAAAGGACTACTACCGCTTCCTCACCAACGTGCAGCTCAGCCTCGGGGAGTTCGCGCGGGTCGACTCGGTGTGCCAGCTGGTCTACGGACGTGCGCATGCAGGGGTGCTCGCCGGGACGGACCTGAGCGAGGTGCGCTGCAACCACGGCATCGCGGTGGCCAGCATGGGCCGCCTGGACGAGGCCATGGACCTCTTCCGCGCCGCGTATGAGGATGCGCGCGCCCATGCCTCCAGCGAGAACCTGCGGCAGAGCCTGCTCAACATGGCCACCATCAACGCCCTGCAGGGTGATCTGCAGGCCGCTCGAACGAACTACGAAGAGGTGCTGGCCCTGCTGCGGCATGGCGGCTTCTCCGACCATCTGGTGCGTTGCTACCAGAACCTGGGCGGCATCCACAAGAGCCTGGGCGAACTGGACAAGGCCATCGCCTACCAGGACTCGGCCATCGCCCTGGCCCGCACCTCGGGATACCTGCATGGCGAGGCCGACGCCACACGCGGGCTGGCCGAGATCCTCCGGGAGCGCGCGCCGCGGAACGAGGCCTACGACATGCTCCAGCGCTACCTCGTGCTGCACGACAGCATCCTGGACAGCGACCGGGTGAAGGCCGTGGCCGAGATGCGCGAGAAGTACGAGACGGAGAAGAAGGAACGCGACAACCAGGCGCTGCGCGCCGCCAACCTGGAGGCCGCGTTGCGCCAGGAGCAATTGCGGCGCACGCGCAACATCTACCTCTCCGCCGGGCTTTTCACCCTGTTGGGTGCCGTGGGCCTCTGGAGCCGCCTGCGCTACGTTCACCGTTCACGCGCCGCCATCCGCAAGGAGAAGGAGATCAGCGAGGGCCTGCTGCACAACATCCTGCCGGAGGAGGTGGCCGCGGAGCTGAAGCAGAAGGGCTACGCCGATGTCAAGGAGTTCGACGTGGCCACCATCCTGTTCTCCGACTTCAAGGGCTTCACGGCCATGAGCGAACGGCTCACGGCGGCGGAACTGGTGGCCGAGATCGATCATTGCTTCAAGGCCTTCGACGCCATCATGGAGACGTACCGGATCGAGAAGATCAAGACCATCGGCGATGCGTACATGGCCGCCGGCGGCCTGCCGATCCCCGAGCACGGCGGTCCGGTGGCCGTGGTGCGTGCGGCCCTGGCGATGCAGGCCTTCATGGCCGGGTACAAGGCCAGGCGCCAGGCGGAAGGGCGGCTCTTCTTCGAGATGCGGGTGGGCCTGCACAGCGGTCCGGTGATCGCGGGCATCGTGGGCGTGAAGAAGTTCGCCTACGACATCTGGGGCGATGCGGTGAACACCGCCAGCCGCATGGAGAGCAGCGGCGAACCCGGCCGCGTGAACATCAGCCGGGGCACCTACGACCTGGTGAAGGACGAACCCGGGCTGGTCTTCACACCCCGCGGCCTGGTGGAGGCCAAGGGCAAAGGGACGATGGAGATGTGGCTCGTGGAGCTGGCCGCTGGTACGGAGGTCGGTACCGGTCAGTAGCGCTGGCACCGCTCCACCCGCTCCAGCACTTCCTCGATGTGCTCATCCGCAGCGGGATCCCCTTTGCGCAGCACGAAGCGTGCGCGTCGCCCGGCCTTCCATGCGAAGGGACGCGGACGCAGCTGGAAGGTCCACCGGCTGCCGGAAAGGTGGAAGTTCACGGGTTGACCACGCTTGAAGGTGACCATGCGCGGGGCCACGGTCGGGTCTTTCATGCACACCACTTCCACGGAGACCATCCTTCCTTGGTCGCGGATGTCACGACAGTTCAAGCGAAGCCCTTCGAACTCCTGGTACTCGCCCTCCTCGAATGCATCGCGCAATGTGGTCCCGGACTCCATCCGCTTGTCCGCAGGCACGCAAGGCGCAAGTGGTGCGGAGACCGGTGCCGCGTCCTCCAGCACATAGGCGCCATAGCACACCCTGGCCATCACGCGATACGGGATGCGGAACCATCCCTGGCGCCCCCATCCCGTGCCCCACGAGTTGAAGACCAGGAAGGTGCTGTCGGCGTCGTCGTATCCGCCCACCACCAGCGCGTGGCCGATGATGGTGAGGTCGGGGTCCAATGTGTCCGGCCCGGACCAGACCAGGTCCTTCCCCGCATCGGCGGCATCGAGGCCCTGCTCGAACAGGTCCTGGTCGATGCCGAGGGCGATGGCGATGGGCCGGCCGGCCACCAGGTGGGCCTTCCATTGCACGGTGTTGCGCAGTTCCAGGCCCCGGGGATCCTGCATGCGATGATCCGCGGCCTCGATGAAGGCCGTGGACGGGATGCTGTCCAGGCAGGCGGTGAGCGCGGTGTCGTACGGCAGCGTACTCCAACGGCACACGCCATTGTCCACGGCCACCGTGATCGCGACGATCAGGTCCGAGCCCTGGTCACAATCACCCTTCATCAGGTATTGCTTGGAGCAGTTGTACACGAAGGCGGGCGAGAAGGAACCGGCCGCTGCCGCCGCTTGCGGCGCGGGTGGTGCAGGCTGCTTCCGCGCCTCGTGGTAATACCCGAGGGCATAGCCCACCGCCCAGCCGGTGCAACTGTTGCGGACCCCTTGGTCGCCGGCCACCGGGAACCAGGGTGAGAGGTCCACCCGGGGTGGCAGCTCCATGCGACGGGGCGCAACGAAGGGGGTCTCCGTCGCGATGGTCAGCAGGGTCTCGCGGGTGGGGAACGAGGCGCCTGCCGCGAACGGACGCTCCTGCGGTGTTGCGCGCGCTCCCGCCGCCGACGCCAGGATGAAGACGGCGCACCGCAGGACCGATCGAGCGCCACACCTACCCATCGGCGGAAAGGTAGGTCCCGGCCACCGCCCCCGGGTCAACAGCAGGGTCTTTCGCGATGGCTGCTCCACCACGAACAGGGAATGCCCCTTTCCTACCCGGCGGCACTGCGGCCGCGCGGGTCATGCATCGACCGCAACCTTGCGGACGGTGGAGGGCGCCCTTTGGAGCAGTCCGGTCAGGTCATGGCGTTGCTGACCGGAGTGCATGACCCTACTGCCTACCTTTGGTCAAAGCGGTACACATGGTACAGATCGTCACCAAGCGCACCAGCAAGCGCCAGCGCGACGCCATCCTGAAGCGGGCGGTGAAGCGTTCCCGCCGTAAGGTGGGCGCGGACTTCTCCGACCTCCTGGGCAAGGCGCCCCTGCACACCGATCCCGTGAAGTTCCAACGCACGCTTCGGGATGAGCAATGAGCGGGTCGCCATCGATACCAACATCCTGCTTTACATCCTGGGCGGCGACAAGGCCGCACATGCCTTGTTGAAGGGCCGGGATGTGGTGGCCAGCGCCATGGTACGCATGGAGGCCATGGTGTATCATGGAAAAGACGCAACGCATCTGGGGCATGTACAGACCTTTCTGCACCGCTGCGAAGTGGTGGAGATACACCGTTCAGTGCAGGACCTTGCTGTTGACCTGCGACTGCGCTACAAGTTGAAGCTCCCCGATGCCATCATAGCGGCCACAGCAGCGCACCTAGGCATACCGCTGATCACGGCGGACAAGCTGTTCACCAAGCTCACCCCGGAATACGAGGTGGTGGTCTATGGCCAATGAACCACAAGTTCTCCATACCCATCACTCCGGACATCCTGCCGGTGATGGGCAAGCGGGGCTCATGGCGGGGGAGTTCAGAGTAAGGAAGCAGCTTCACACGCGCATTCTTTCCGTTCCGATCCCTGCCAGTGTGCGCTCATGGATACTTGGCCACCCGTCACCAACGCGGCCCCTGCGTGCCGAAGTGGTCGGTGGTTCGCCGGTAGCCTGGACCCACGCGGGCCCATCCGGACGGGACCCCTGGATCGGCTGCCCGGACCGCCTTACTGCTTCACGAAGCGGGCGGTGTGCACACCATCCGTTCCGATGAGCCGGAGCACATAGGCACCGGAGGGCAGCGCCTGCACCGGAACCCGTCCGTTCAGCGCACGGCCGGCAAGCACGGTGCGTCCGCTGGCCTCCAGCACCTCATAAGCACTGTTCAGCCCGGCACCGGAGAAGATGATCATGTCCTGTGCCGGGTTGGGGGTCAGGGCAACGCCGATGGACCTGGGCTCCGCAACGGCCGTCACGGTGCCCTCCTCGATCACGTGCGTGGTGTTGATCGCGGGATCCGTGATGGACTCCACGGTACCGTTGGGCCAGCGGATACTCACCTCCTGCACCTCGGTATCCGCGCCCAGGCCGAAGTGCGCGCCGATGAAGCTCATGTGGCCGAAGCCGTCGCCGCTACGGATGTCGCGGATCTGCGTGCCCAGCGCACTGGTGACGGTGACCCGAGCGCCGATGGCATCGCGGTTGCTGAGGGTGCCGCGCGGGTTGATGCGGATCCAGTTGTTGGCGTTGCCGCCGTTGCGCCGGAACCCATCGCTCGTGGCGATGTCCAGGAAGCCGTCGCTGTTCAGGTCGCCCACCGGACCGTTGCCCGGTGCGTTGGGATCGTGGCTGAAGGTGCCGTCTCCGTTGTTGTAGTGCAGCGCACCGCCGCCGAGGATGTCGATCCACCCGTCGTTGTTGAAGTCGTGCGCGGTCCACTCGATGCTGGTGCCCGCCCACAGGTCCATGCCGTTGCCGGGGGGCGCATCGGTGAAGGTGCCATCACCGTTGTTGTAGAGCAGCTTGTGGACGGCACCGCTGCTGGCACCGATCAGCGCGTCCATGTCACCGTCGTTGTCAAAGTCGCCCCAGCCGCTGCTCCAGCTCTGGTGGCCATCGTCCAGGCCCAGGGAGGGCGCGATGTCGGCGAAGCCGCCCGTACCGTTGTTCAGCATCAGCAGGTCCTCCGGATCGCAACCGCACTTGGCCACGAAGAGGTCCATGCCACCGTCGTTGTCGATGTCGGTGAAGAGGCTGCCGTAGTTGCCGCAGGTGGTGCCGTAGCCGCCCTGGGTGTGCACCAGCTGCCCGGCGCCGTTGTTGATGAACGCCACGTTGGCATCCACATCGTGGCACGAGAAGGCGTCGAGGTGCCCATCGTTGTTCAGGTCCACGAAATTGGTGCGCTGGCAGAAGATGTACTCGGGCGGGCTGAACTGGGTATAGGCCGAACCGTCGGCATTGGCCGTCATGAAGGTGGCGCCGTTGCCGCCGCCGTAGAGCAGGTCCCGGTGGCCGTTGCTGTCCCAATCGCCCACGGCGAAGCTCCAGGAAGCATTGTTCACGGCCGCGGTGGTGG
>DEQO01000096.1 GCA_002360495.1 Flavobacteriales bacterium UBA3364 | reverse complement strand
GAAGCGGATGGTGTAGTCCAGGATGCTGTCGTTCTCGATGTGGTAGAAGTCGCGCGGCTCAACGAGCTTGTCGTTCGGGTCGTAGCTGCCGGTGACAAGCGTATTGAGCGTGGTGCTGTTGTTCACCGGGTTCAGGTCGAGGTTGGCCGATGTGAGCTGCCAGCCGGCGGAGAGGTAGGTGCCGATCAAACCCACATCGGGCGGCACTTGTACCCTCACCTGGAACCACGGCTGAGCGAAGGGTAGCACATTCGGAAGTATCCAGGTAAGGGTCTGCCCCGAAGTGATATCAGGCAGCGGATCCACGCTGATGATGGGCGTGATGGCATCTGCCGTGAACGTGGCGGTGACCACGCCGCTCGGTCCGTAGTTCAGGTTTCGCGCGCGCATGGTATAGATCAGCTCAAATCCGGGCCGCGCAGGGCCGCTCACCAGCGTGGCCCACAGGTCCGGCGCAGGACCAGCAGTACCGATCACGGGCAGATCCAACTCTACGGAAGCAATCAGCGAAGACACGGTCGCTTGAGCGGGACATACCGCTTCCAGTGCGTCGTTCCATGCCGTGATCGTGTAGGTTCCCAAGGGCACGTTGGCCGTGTAGTTCCCGCTGAAGTCCGTGCTCGTGTATCGTGGCCCAGGCTCGATGGTCAGTACCTGGTAAGCGGCACCGATCTCGTCCACATCATGCACGCAATCCTCATTCAGATCGATGTATACCGTGCCGCTCAGCTCGCCGCAAGCAGGACCGGCATCGGGCACCACGACATAGATGGAATCGCCGCATTGCGCAGCCGGCAAGTAGTCCCAATTCAAACTGTTGGGGCCCGGTGTCCGGGTCGTCTGGACCAACCAATGCCCGCCGGCTGGCACGTTATAGAAGGGCTCTTGCTGATCGACGCCCGTGTCCCAATGCGAGGTGTTGTTCGGGCCATGCAAACTCGAATTGCTGCCTCCCGTTCGAAAAACGACGATGTTACCGTTCGGGTTCGGGCCGCATGATGGAGCAACCTCAACACTCGTCACCGTGGGCCAAACCACAGGGCCAGCGGCGTGTCCAGAGATGGTGCCCGGGCAACCTGTTGCATCGGTGAAGGTGATCGGCTCACCGGAGTACGAGCCATGGATAATGTACCCGTTCCCCAACCAGGCAGGCGACATGTTCGGGTTGAAGAAGTCGGTTGTGGTCGCAT
This sequence comes from Flavobacteriales bacterium UBA3364, assembly GCA_002360495.1. Classification (GTDB taxonomy): domain Bacteria; phylum Bacteroidota; class Bacteroidia; order Flavobacteriales_F; family PHOS-HE28; genus PHOS-HE28. Next base: position 6,009 of record DEQO01000096.1, on the reverse strand, counting down.
CGATACTGAGCGGGAACGCCGCCGATAGGTCGGTGGAGAACTGATCACCGCCTGCGAGGAAGTAGCCTGCGGAGATATGGCCATAAGGCCCTTGACCAGGGCAATAGTTGTGCGAGCCCATGCCTATCATCGTCCACTCCGTGAGCGCCTCCAGCGTAAGATCGGCAGTGGCTACTTCAGCGTTCGCATCCGTAACCGTTACCGAGTAGGTGCCAGCGGTAAGTCCGCTGATGGTGGAGGATGTGGAACCAGTGCTCCATTGGTAGGCGTACGGTGACACGCCACCCGATGCAAAGGCACTGAGTATCCCGACCGCGTGGCTGCACACAGGTGACTGCTCTATCGATATCTCCACGGTAACCGCGTGCGATAACGAGAAATGCAACAGCACGGGAAGGAGAAAGAGCACGCGCCTCATGATGATCAGTGTTTGATGAAGCGCTCGCGCGCCTCGGTTCCATCGGTGAACGTGGCATGGAGCAGATACGCGCCTGCCTGGAGTCGATCCACGGCGATGCTCGTGTTCGCTGCGCGCACCGTTCGCGCGAGCACCTCCCTCCCATCCGCCGCGATAATGCGCAAGGATGCGATGCCGCTGTTCGAGCTGATGCGCAGCTCATCATTGACCGGGTTCGGCATCATGCGAATGGCATCTTGCGACCGCTCCTGAACCCCGGTGCTGAACTCCGCCTCCAGCACGCTCGGCTCGGTGATCACCGGCGGGTTGAAGTCGAAGTAGATGTTGGCGATGTTCTCGATCACTGTGCCCGGCGCTACCGGTTGGTGCGGGCGGATGCGGAACGAGACGAAGCCGTGGCTCAATGGCTCGTTCACATTGCTGTCCGGCAGCAGGATGTTGGGGAAGAAGACCTTCAGGATCCCCGGCCCCTCCATCCGCCAATTGTAGGCATGTGAAGCCGCGCCCATCACCAATGTTGCGGGGTCCAGGTCCGTGCGCAACGTATCGCGGATCACCACATGGAAAGCCGTATCCGTACCGGTGTTCTGGAAGCGGATGGTGTAGTCTATCCACTCATCCTCTCCGATCGTCCACATGGCGGAGTTGCCCGTACTGGTCATGGCCAGCTTGTCATTGGGATCGTAGCTGCCCGTGACCGTTACGGCGTACGTGCCTGAATTATTGGTCGGATCGCCATCCGCCTCTGTTGTGGTGACCGATCCCTGCATCAGCAACTGCGTGCCCAGCAACCCCACATCAGGTGGCACCTGTAACTGCACGGCATAATTGCGCACGCTCCAGCCGGACATGGAACCCTGCACCCAGGTGAGCTCGTTGCCGTTCACTGTGGTGGGTGCCGGAGTCGCATTGATGTATGAGAGTGCCGGATCGAAGGTCAACGACAAGGTGGTGGTGCCGCTCGAAGCCGGAGTGAGGTTCTTCACCAGCATCCCGTGCGTCAGTTGGAAGCCGGGACGCGCTGCTCCACTGTTCATCGACAGGGATACATCAAGGGGTACGGTGGGCAGTGTGGCGATATTCTGCGTGGTCGTGTTCCCGAGCGTAGCATTGAATGGAATGGGCGCGTTCACGCAGTGTTCTTCCACGGCCGGGTGGTCCAAGGTCATCGTATAGACACCGCTCGCCGGCAATGCCACGGTGTAGGTGCCGTTCGATCTCGTAGTGGCGAAATGGGGACCTGGCGTGACCTGTATGATGGCGTCAGGAACACGCGTCTCGCTACCCTGCTGGAAGGTGCAATTCAGATTGTTGTCCACATACGCTGTGCCGGCAACAACAGCGCACGGACCAAGGTCAGGGATGGTGAATGGGAAATCCGCAACACAATCAGAAGGCCATGCCACTTGGCCCCAATTGGCAGCAGGATAACTGGTATGCTCTGCTTGGACCCGCAGGTAATATCCGCCTGCTGTCAATCCAGTGAAGGTGTGCTCCAGGTTGAAATCGCTCGTGTTGCTTGCAGGCCCGCTCATGGCAGGGCAGACAGCATGGAAGAGGGTTCCATTGTCGCGGTACAGGATGATCCTCACGCGCGATTCAAATGGAGCGCCACCCATGGTCGCTGCGGTAACCGTACCGGTCCCGGTATTGCTGCATGAGCCCGTCAGGTCCAGGAGCATCGCATCGGGCATGCTCGTAGCGAATGGGATATTGGTGGTCAACGTGCCTGGACAACCATTCGCATCCGTATAGCCCATGGTCTGCTGTGAGCCGGGTGTACCCGTGAACTCCACCAGATAGTCGCCCCCCCAGCAATCCGGATAGGCCTGTTGCACGGATTGAAAAGGACCCGTGAAACTCAGTGGTGCCATGCCCGGGATAGAGCCATACCCCATATCCGGGTAGATGCCTTGCCAGTTGAGGACCAATGCGGTGACCGTACCTCCATTGCACTGCGGTAGCGGGAAAGCGAAACTGGGACCTGGGAAGCTGCTGTACGAAGCGATCTGGAAATTGTCCGTGGCCAAGTCGGACATGGCATCCGTTACGGTGATCGTGTGAGCGCCTGCTGGAACATCCTCGAAAACAAAGTTGACGGAAGAACCCATGAGCACTTGCCCTGTGCTCAATTGCACCTCGAATGGAGGGATGCCACCTTGGATGGTGCCTTGGATCCGCCCGCCGTACATGCACACGGCGGCATGGGTCACCTGCACACTGACAGTGATGGCGCTTGCCGTTGCGCTGCTAAGAACCGCCAGGAGCAGGATGCACGTTCGGTTCATGGCAATTCTATTGTTTGAAAATGGAAGTGCGGGCGATCTTACCAGTGGTTCCTCGGACTTCGATGAGGTAACAGCCTGGGGTAAGTCGTGAGGACACGAGCATGACCTCGGCACTGTTGTGGTTTGAACGCAACACCTCCCGGCCATCCATGGCGATCACACGAACGTACGTGATGGCTTCTGGTGCCCTGATGCGGAGGTGATCAATGAACGGATTGGGCCACACCTGCACAGCGCCTTCGATCTGCTCGCTCGCCCCTGTGCTGAACTCCGCCACCAGCACGCTCGGCTCGGTGATCACCGGCGGGTTGAAGTCGAAGTAGATGTTGGCGATGTTCTCGATCTGCGTTCCTGAAACCAACGGCAACCGCGGACGGATGCGGAACGAGACGAAACCGTGGCTCAGGGGCTCGTTCACGTTGCTGTCAGGCAGCAGGATGTTCGGGAAGATGAACTTGAGTAAGCCTTGACCGATGAGCGCGCGTGTGTGCGCATGCGAGCTTGCTCCCCAGCTGATGCTCGCCGGATCCAGCGTCGATGGCAGCGTATCGGTGATGATCACGGTGAACGCGGTGTCCGTGCCGGTGTTCTGGAAGCGGACCGTGTAGTCGATCCATTCGTCCTCATCGATGTAGTACAACTCCTGGCTCGAGCGAGAGCTGGTCTGCGCCCGCTTGTCGTTGGGGTCGTAGCTACCGGTGACTGTCACAGAAGACCCCGCGCTGTTATTGGCCAGGTCGGCGTCCGTGTTCGCGCAGCTCAAGGTGACCGAGGCATCGAGCACCGTGCCTATGAGCCCGACATCCGGCGGTACCTGCAGGCGCACTTGGATCGACCGTTGCCCGAATGCACCCAGCGCCGCCTGGTCCCAGGTGAGCGTGCTGCTGGTGCTGCTGCTCGGTGCGGGGCTGGCGCTGATGAGCGAGAGCGTGGGATCGAAGGTGAAGACCGTGCTCGTGTTGCCCGTGGAAGCGGGCGTGAGGTTCGATTGCGCGATCGCATAGTGCAGCTCGAAGCCCGGCCGCGCCGGACCATTGGCAAGTGCTACTTGAGCGTCCAGCGGAACGAGCGCGGTGTCGCCCACGTTGATCGTCTGTATCCCGCTCACATTCACCGCTGCAGGCGGTGGCGGGCAGCTCTGCGCGATGCCCGTTGCGATCTGCTGCATGGTGTACGCGCCGCTCGGCAAGTTGATGCTGTACGCGCCGCTGGTATTCGCTGTGGCGTAATAGGGACCCGGCTGGAATTCCAGCAGTGCGCCGGGAACACGGGTCTCGGTTCCACCGCCCATGATGCAGTCCTCGTTGTAGTCCATGTACACCGTGCCGTTCACATTTCCGCAGGCCGCGCCCAAGTCCGGAACGTTGACCATGATGGAGTCGCCGCACAGACCTCGTAGGTACGCGCCATTGAATGAGTTGCCCAGCCAACGGATCCGCTGCACCAGCCAATAGTCACCAGGTTGAAGCGAGGTGAACTGATGCTGCATTGCATCATATCCGACCACGATCCCTGACACCAATGAATGATCGGCGCGTCGCAGCTCAAGGTCCGTGACCTGGTTATTGCCTTCAGCGGTCATTGCCAGCTGTATGGAACCATTATTACCGGACGAGCATGCGCCCTGAACATCCAGGACGGACAGTACAGGCCATTGCGCCTCATAGCCGTTGCGCAGCTCAACGGTGCCCGGGCATCCTGAGGCATCCGTGTAGGTAACCTGATAGGTATAGCCAGCGATGTTATTGGCCATGATCAACGTGCTCGTCCAAAAGCCATCGTTGAAATCCTCGGCCAATACGCCATCATAGGTCAATGGGAATTGCGGTGTCGGAATTCCTTCGTTGAGGAAGTACTCCGTAAGGCCGGTGTTGTCAACCACGGCGTGCACCATGGGTTCACCGATCTCATTCAGGCAGAATGCGCGCTGGCCAAGGCTCTGCCAAAGCGGGAATGCCGAGTAGGCCAGCACCGTGGCCTGTTGGGTGGCTTCGGTTCCGACGAAGTCCGTGACTGTCACGGAATAGGTGCCTGCGGCCAGGCCGTAGATGTCCTCGGTGGTCTCGGCGGTGCTCCACGCGAACGTGTACGGCGGCACTCCTCCGCTCACTTCGCACTGGATCCAACCATTGGCGTTGCCACAATACTCGTGATGGGGCGTGAGCCAAACGGTGAGGGCTTGAGCGTTCAGTGCCAGGGCGCAGCCCAACACTGCGATCACTGTTCGTGCTTTCCCGAAACGCATGGTGTCAGTTCTTGATGAAGCGCTCGCGCGCCTCGGTTCCATCGGTGAATGTGGCGATGAGCAGATACGCGCCTGCCTGGAGTCGATCAACGGCGATGCTCGCGTTCGCTGTGCGCACCGATCGCGTGAGCACCTCCCTCCCATCGGCTGCGATCACGCGCAACGAGGCGATGTTGCTGTTCGCACTGATGCGCAATTCATCGCTCACTGGATTCGGAACCAAGCGCATTACCTCTTGTTCTTGCGCTAGCACCCCCGTACTGAACTCCGCCACCAGCACGCTCGGCTCAGTGATCACCGGCGGGTTATAGTCGAAGTAGATGTTGGCTGCGTTCTCGATCACGGTGCCGGGAAACAGTGGCAGGTGCGGTCGAATGCGGAATGACACGAAGCCGTGGCTAAAGGGTTCGTTCACGTTGCTGTCGGGTAGTAGGATGTTCGGGAACACGAACCGGACAATGCCCTGGCCCTCCAAGTAGCGCAGATGGCTATGCGAAGCAAGATCCCATTCGATGGTCGATGGGTCGAGTGTGCTGGGGAGTGTATCGGTGATCACCACGTTGAAGGCGGTATCCGTACCCGTGTTCTGGAAACGGATCAGGTAATCGATCCATTCATCCTCGTCGATGGTCCAGATCGTGCTGCTCCCGTTGGTAGTCCGTGCGGTCTTATCGTTGGGGTCATAGCTGCCCGTGATCACTTGGGCGATCGATGCCGTGTTGTTCGACATGTTCGCGTCCGTATTCGATGTGGTCACCGAAACATCGTGGCTCACGCTGGTGCCGATGAGCAGCACATCCGGCGGCACCTGTACCCAAGCGCGCGCGTAGCCTGTGCCAAAGGCGTTGTTGATCTCGAACTCCGGAGCGGTCCAAGTGATGGTGTTGCCCACGACAATTCCGGCCGGTTCCGTGCTTACCACACTGAACAGCGGATCCACATTCAACGTCACGGTGATGGTGCCCGTTGGATCAGGAGTGAGGTTCTCCACCGAAACACTTATCGGGATCAAGAAGCCGGGCCGAGCGATGCCCGAACCAATGCCCGCATCGACATCC